>NZ_CANNEZ010000001.1:1740899-2066079 GCF_947503795.1 uncultured Jannaschia sp.
TGCCCTCGATCCAGAGCCGGAGCTCGCCATCGGCGAGGCTGACCCACCAGGTATCGGGGCGGGGCTTCAACGCCACGGGGTCGTTCAGCATCCCGCCGTCGTGGTTGCAGATCGGGACATAGGCGCATTGGTTCGGCTGAAGCTGCGACAGGTCGCGGGGCGTCAGGCGCTGCATCAGGGTGTCGGCGTCGGGGCCGGTGATCTCGACCTGCCGCTCGACCGCGACGTCCCAGACCTGCACCGCGCGCTTGAGATGCGCCGCGTCGATATCGACCCCGTCGAAACAGGCCGGCAGCATCATGCGATTATACACCGTGTAGGCCGTGCACCCGGCAGCATCGACGGCATCGGTCCACCACGTCCGGCGAACCCGGTTCGAACGGGCGAGCGTCGTCATGTGACGTCCGGCATGAAGCCGAGATCCGTCGTCCCGGTCTCGGCCCCGGCGGCGGTCAGCATCGCGTGGATCTGGCCCCGGTGGTGGGTCTGGTGGTTGAAGAAATGGCTGAAGATCACGGTCTTCGGGCGCGAGACCTCGGCGTTGAATACGGCCGAGTACCAGGTCACTTCTCCCTCGAGATCGTGGAGGCCCATCGCCCAGTCGGAGATCGCGGCATCGACCACCGGGCGGCGCGCGGCCCAGTCGGACACGTCCGACGCCCATTCAAGGGAGTCGGGGATGGTTCCGCCGTCGCGTGGCGCGCCCGTGAAGCGCGAGAGCCAGATCTCGTCGCCCCAGAGGAGATGGGACGCCGTCTTGCGGATCGACCCGAAGAAGGCCCCGCGATCGGCTTCGACCTCGGCCTCGGGCAGCGACATGACGGCGGGGACAAGCCATTCGTTCTGCCACGCGTTGTAGCGGGCCATCATGCGGACCCAGTCGGGGGTGATCATGGCAACCTCCTCAGCGGGGTACGTCGGGGCCGGACCAGTCGATCTGGCAGATCTCGGCCGAGCGGCCGTCGAAATCCCAGACCCGGCCGAAGGCGCGGACGCGACCCTTGGTGGCGGTGGCGACGGTGATGTCGGCCCCCATCCAGTACTCGGTGTTGGTGGCGACGATGTCCTCGTCCTCGCGCTTGCCCTTCACCGGGATCACCTCGCCCTGGATCTTCTTGCCGACCATCAGGCGGCGGGTCTTGCCCTCGGTCTCGTAGGTGATCGTCGCGCGCTCGGCGCCGAGAAACTCGGACACGAGGAGCTTGAAGAGGCCCGTCGTCCCGCGTGCGCGGCCCGAGAAGATCTCGATGAGACCCAGATAGGCAGCCTGGTCGGCGCGGTCGTCGATGAAGGCGGCGGCCTTCCAGTTGCCCCGCGCCATGAGGCCCGGGATTTCCAGCAGGAGACCCACGTTCAGGCCCGACAGGTCGCTGTCGCCGTAATGGCCCTCGTCGATGCGGATGCCCGACCACGCCTGGCAGTAGCCTTCGGTCGGCGCGTGCTTGCCCAAGCTGACGACGCAGGGACAGAAGACGGTGCAGTTGCAGTTGAGGATCAGCTCGCCCTTGATGGCCCAGGGGGTCTGCGCGCCGCCGGTCTTGGGCGACATGCGGCTGGACACGACGGGGGCGGCGATGCGGTCGGGTGCGTTCATGGATCAGGCTCCGATCAGGAAGCCTGCCCCGGCGAGGCAGGCGATTGCGATGGCGACCGGGATCAGCGGACCCCGGCCGAGTTTTTCGAGTGTCATAAGGATCGTCGCCAGCGCCATGAAGGCCAGCGACATGGCACCCCCGATCAGGCCCAGCGCCATCAGCGCCCAGCAGCAACCGAGGCAGGTCGCCCCGAGGCGCAGGCCCATGCGGAACGGCCCCTCGGCCCAGTGCTGCATGAAAAACACGAGCGGGCGGCGGCATTTCGACAGGCAGGCCGCCTTCATCGGCGAGACCTGGTAGGCGGCGGCCGCGATCAGAAGCACGGCGGCGAAGGGCCCCGTGCGCGGCATGTCGACCGTGGCGAGCGCCGTCTGCACAAGCGCCGCGGCCACGGCGAACCCGGCCCAGACCAGCGCGTATCCCGCCACGAGGGCCGCGCCCCCGCCCGTGCCTTGCGTGTCGGCGATGTCGTCATGGGTGGCGAAGGCCGGGATCGCCGTCGGCAGCATCATCGCCGCCGACATCAGGAGCCACATGCCCGTCGTCGCGGCCAGACCCTGCGGCTCGGGCGTCGACAGGCAGAGATCGCGCAGGAGCGTGTCCCAGGAGGTCGGCGCCGACCACGCCCAGAGCGCGACCCACCCGCCGAGCAGCAGCCCGTAGAGCGCCAGCCAGTGCGGTGCGGTCATGCGACCCAGATGCCTCAACGCGCCCTCCCCCGGCTTGCGGCGATGCGCCGTCGCCCGTAGTGCTGACACAGGATCAAATGTCCGACAATTGGAAAAACGCCCATGACGTCCGCCCCCGCCCTGCCGACCCGGATCTCGGATCGGATCGCCGCCCGGATCGCGGCGGGCGACCTGATGGCGGGCGACCGGCTGCCGTCGGAAACCGAGCTTGCGGTGCAGTTCGACTGCTCCCGCGCGACCGTGCGCGAGGCGCTCAAGCGGCTGGCCGCGCGCAATCTGATCCGAACGCGGCGGGGCGCGACCGGCGGCGCCTTCGTGGCCGACCTGACCTATGACGCGGCCGTCGCCCAGCACGTCGCGACCTCGACCCTGCTCCTGTCGATGAATGCCGTCGATTTCGAGACGGCCGCCCGCGCCCGGTTCGCGCTGGAGCGCGCCTGCGCCGATCTGGTGGTCGAAGCGCGCGCGGCCCCCGACCTCGCCGCGATGGAGGATGCGGTCACGCGCCTTGCCGCGCCCTGCTCGGACGAGGATTTCTGCGCCGCCGACACCGCCTTCCACCGCGCCTATGTCGATGCCGCGCACAATCCCGTCCTGTCCTACCAACTGGCCGGCGCGGTCGAGGCGATGCTGCCGCTGATGAACATGGTCACCTATGCCGACCGCGACCGCGCCGCGATCCTCGATCTCTATGCGCGTCTGTCCGACGCGGTGCGTGACCGGGACGCCGAGCGCATCCGCACTGTGCTGAGCGCTCTCGAATCGACCATGCTCGATCTCTTCGCGCGGCGTGACGCGCGAACCCGCGCCGCCCGCTAGACGCCGCCCCGCCCCCGTCCTACCTTTCGGTCCGACGTCGAAAACGACGCGAACGCGATCCAACGGGAGTGATCCATGACACGATATGCCGCCCTTCTGACCGGCGCCGCCATCCTCGCGGCGCCGGCCGCCCAGGCCCAGATGACCGTCTTCGACTATGCGGGCTTCGAGGACCCGGCCTTCCACTCGGCCTATGTCGAGGCCCATGGCGCGTCGCCGGACTTCGCCTTCTTCGGCGACGAGGAGGAGGCGTTCCAGAAGCTGTCCTCCGGCTTCAAATCGGACGTCACCCATATCTGCGCGGGTTCGGTGCCCAAGTTCGTCGAATCCGGCCTCGTCGAGCCGTGGGACCTGTCGCGCATCCCCGAATGGGAGAATCTCGACCGCGATCTGACCGGCCAGGACATCGCGGGCGAAGGCGACGTCTATTTCCTGCCCATCGATTACGGCTCGACCGCGATCGCCTACAATGCCGACGAGGTCCCGGCCGAGGACGTGGCCTCGCTCGACGTGTTTCTGAACCCCAAATACCAAGGCCGCATGGCGATCCCGGACAACGTGGATGACGCCTACGCGCTGGCCTATCTCGCGACCGGCGTGACCGATTGGGCGAACGCCACCGACGCGCAGTTCGGGGCGGCCTCCGACTGGTTGCGTCAGGCCCATGCGAACCTGCGGACCTACTGGGTCGATCCGGGCGAGCTGTCGCAGCTTCTGGCCTCGGGCGAGGTACTGGTGAGCTGGGCGTGGAACGAGACGCTGCCGACGATGGTGGAAGAAGGCTTCCCCATCGGGTTCCAGCGCGAGGCGGCCGAGGGCTCGTCGCTCTGGCTCTGCGGCTACGTCAACATGGCCGAGTCCGACGGGTCCGAGGATCTGGCCTACGACTACGTCAACGCCATGCTCGACGCCTCCTCGACGCAGGCGCTGCTCGATTCCGGCTATGGCCAGTCGAACGCCGTGGCGATGGCCAGTCAGGGCGAGGAGGCGCTGGTCGCCTCGGGCCTGGGCCAGATCGACGCGCCGGTTCTGGCCCAACTTCCGATGGCGGGCGAGCTTCGCCAGAAGCAGGCCGAAGCCTTCGAGCGGATCAAGGCGGGCTTCTGAGCGCTCCCCGACTGCAAGTAAAATAGAAGGCCCCGCCGGAGCGATCCGGCGGGGCCTTTTCTTCGCGTCAGGTCTTCGCGATCGCGGCTCAGCGAATGAGGCGCGCCTTCGTCGTGCCGCTGGTGCCGGCGGTTTCCTCGTCCTCCGACACCGGCTCGGGCTGTGCCATGGGGAAGTCCGATGCCAACGGCGTCGCGCAGGCGGTCATCGTATTCGCACCCCGGATCTTCACGTCGTTGCTCGCCTCGAAATAGAGACCGCCCGTTACCGTCAGCGCGCCGGTCGTGTCCATGACGGGCGCGGCCGTCACGAGGCCGTTCACGGTCGTGCCGCCACGATACTTCACCGAGGTGGGCGAGAAGAGATAGGTGTCGAACTGACCCGTCGAGCAGTAGTTCGCAGCGCCGATCGTGCTGTTGCCGCGAACGTCGATGGCGTCCTGCGCGAAGAAGAAGTTCCGCTCGAGAATGGTGCCGCTGCCGCCGAAGGCCGCCGTGCCGCGCACGATGAAAACCATGTCCCGGATGGTGGCTCCGTTCTGGATCTTCATGCCGTGATTCACGAGGTAGATGCGGTCGGACTCGGGCCGTTTGTTGGCCTTCTTCGAGATCTGCCACCAGCCCTTGTCGACCTTGACGATCTGGAGCGGGCCGTCGGTCAGCGTGCGTGGCACCAGCGGGCCTTGATACATATGCCCGTCCGGTAGGGCCCAGAGCGTGTTCCAAGTGTCCACGAACAGATCCGACAGCGTCGGCAGGATGACCGGATCCATCACGACCTCGGCCTTGATGTCGTCGATGTCGTCGCTGCCCGCGCGCAGCGCGGTGATCTGCACGTCGTCGAGTTCCTCCGACGAGATGCGCGCGCCGTTGGCGACGAGGTTGTTGTTCTCGGCCGAGGCACCGACGGCGCCGTGCACACAGACCGCGCCGTCGAGCTCGGCATTGCCCACGAGATCGGCACGCGCTTCGGTCAGGACCGTGATGTTGCCGCAGGGATGGGCCGTTCCGGTCGCGGGCGGGGCCGCGACGACGATGGCTTCGGCGATGGTGAAGGTGTTCAGGTCGATGCTGTCCTGCGCCACGATGCCCAGAAGCGCCGTGCGGATCGGGTTGCCCCGCTCGAAGCTGCGCTGCCCATCGACCTTCACGGCGGTCGGATTGACCTCGTCGATCGAGAAGAAGCCGGTCGTGGAATCGAAATGCCCGAAGGACACGTCCTCGACGCCGACGGGTGTCCCGTGCATCCGGGTCTCGAGGTTCATGGCCGCGATCTGGACCGCGGCGGCCCGCGCGGCGGCCGGGTTGTCGAGCCGCTGGGCGGCGGCGAGGGCAGCCGCGTCGGTCGCGTTGCGCACCTGCGCCTTGACGCGCCACGAGTTGGCGCCGTCGACGGCGACGGCCCCGATCGTCATCATCGCCAGCAGCCAGTAGAGACCGTGGATCGTGCCGGCGCCGTCTTCGTCGCGCAGGAAGCTGTGGAGGAGGGATATGCTCATAGCTCAGGCCTCCTTAGCCATGATGACGCGACCTTCCAGCGTCCGCCCCGTCAGGAAGGCGTTGCCGAAGATGAGGACGTCGGCAAACTGGACGGTGACGCTCGCGGTCACGTAGGTGCCGTCATCCGTCACGGCGAGGTTGTAGTCGGAGGGGCTGGAGAAGCGGGCCAGAAGCGCGGGCGTCTCGGCCGTCGTCAGCGAGCCCGTGGCCACTGCCCGCGCCGCGTCGCGCGACACGTCATAGAGCTGGGCGTGCTTGTAGAGCAGCATCGAGGTGTCGGTCGACACCATCAGCATGATCGTCATGGCCACCATCCAGATGACGTATTCGACGGTCATGGCCCCGTCTTCGCGGCGGAGGAATCTGCTAAAGTGGCGACGCATTCTGCACCCGTTCGAGATAAGTTTGTTGCGCCTTGTCTGGATCGAAATTGCGACGCGTAGCGGGACGACTTCTGGGCTTTGTCGTGACGCGGGCTAGCTCCGCCCGGACACGAACACGCATTGCCGGAGACCCCGAATGGACCTCGTCACGATCCTCAACGTGCTGATCGCACTTCTTTCCATCGGGTTCGGCGCCGCCGGTTGGCTTGCGCCGGGCTACACGATGAAGACGGTCGATCTGAAGGACGGCGGCTCGACCATGGGCACCTCCGAGGTGCGGGCGGCGTCCGGCGCGCTGTTCGTGGTGGCGGGAATCGGGGCCCTGCTTCTCTGGACTCCCGCCGCCTTCGCGATGCTGGGCTTCATCTGGCTGGGCGGCGGCGTCGGTCGACTGACCTCGCTGGTCCTCGACGGGCGCACCTCGCTCAAGTGGAAATTCTTCGCCGCCGAACTGGTGATCGGCGTCCTCGGGATCTGGATCAACATCTGAGCTTTCGGTTGAAATCCGGGCGGGTCGCACCTAGGTTTCACCTCGTTCGGGCAACCGGACTATGGCGATAAACGCACCTGTAATAAGCGGCTCGGACCCGGGGGCGGTACCCGGCGACTCCACCATACACCCTTCGTTGGGGGATCATGGGGTCGAAATAGGATCGACGGACGTCTAAAGAGGCCAGCTTTCGCTCGGTGAGTTACCACCGTTATCGGTACACTTTGTACAGTTGCCAACGACAACCGTGCTCCGGTCGCGCTGGCTGCGTAAGCAGTCCGCAAGATCGAAACTTAAGCCCTTGCGCCTAGCAGCGTAAGGCGGGGTTCGCAGGCACCTGGCAACAGAAGCCTGCACTTCTCCCCCTCCCCGATGATGCACCATGCGCCCTGCACGGATGATGGGCGCTCCGGGCGCGTCTTCGGCACGGCTGCGCCATCGCGCGGATTTTGGCACAGCACCCGGTTGTCCCGCGCGAAACGCTCTGGTCTATCATTGCGCAGACACGGGCGGGGCCAGGGCATGAGCGACGACACCGACGCGATCGACTACGGCGGGATGATGCACGACGCGATGCGCGGGCTGATCCGTCGCCTTCTGCAACGCGTCTCCGCGCAGGGCCTTCCGGGCGACCACCATTTCTTCATCTCGTTCGACACGACGCATCCCGGCGTGGCGATCGCCGACTGGCTGCGCGAACGCTATCCCGACGACATGACCATCGTGCTCCAGCATTGGTATGACGGGCTGGAGGTGCGCGACGACGGCTTTGCTGTGACGCTGAACTTCGGCGACCAGCCCGAACCGCTGGACATTCCCTGGGCTGCGCTGCGGACCTTCGTCGATCCCTCGGTCGAGTTCGGCCTGCGGTTCGAGACCCGCGACGAGGAGGATGACGGCGGTGATGACGATCCCTCGGGCATCGAGGCGCCCTTCGCCGAGCTCGACAGCGAGCCCGATCCGGCGCCGCGCCCGCCCGCAGAGGTCGTCAGCCTCGATCGGTTCAGGAAGTAACGAGCGCGCCGCGACGCCGCCGCAGACGGCCGAGGCCGACAAGCGCGCCCAGCCCCGTGAGCATCAGCCAGACCCCCGCAGGAAGCGGCACCGGAATCAGCGGGTTGCCCGGCCGCGTCACGAGGCCGCCGATCGTGGCGCGCTGCCCGTTCTGGTCGAACACCAGTGCGCCGGTGCCCTGCCACAGCACCCAGATCGCCGAATTGAGGTTCCAGTTCCGGCGCGGCGTGCTGAACTCGACCGTGTAGGGCGTCAGGTCGGTGAACTCCGGGATCGCATTGTTGGTGACGTCGGCGATACCCGACCCGGCATAGATCCCGAGGATGGTCCCGCTGGAGGTGAAGCTGCTGAAGAGATCGCGGTCGATCTGATCGCCATCGTTGATCTGCCGCATGTCCACGAGGCCGAGCCGGTTGCCGCCGATATCGTAGACCTGGTTGTCACCCCGCTCCGTGGCATCGCGCAGTCGCCCGTCATAGGGCTGCAACAGCGCAGCCTCCGCCAGCCCGGTCCCGAGGGTCAGGACGAGGATCGCGAGAATCGTGGCAATGGGGCCGGACCGGCCGGTCATGATGTCGTCTCCTGCGGGGCCACCCCGCGTTTCACGCGATGTTAACGTCAAAACATGGCCAAACTTCGACCGATGCCCCGGTCCGGCGGATGGACCCGCAGGGGGCCGCGCGCTAGACCCGAACCCGACCGCATCGCGACGAGCCCCGAGGGACCACGACCATGACCGAGACCCGCACCGAAACCGATAGCTTCGGCCCGCTCGAGGTGCCCACCGACAAGTATTGGGGGGCCCAGACCCAGCGCTCGATCATCAACTTCCCCATCGGGTGGGAGCGGCAGCCGGTCGCCATCATCCGTGCGCTCGGTGTCATCAAGAAGGCGGCGGCGGCGGTGAATGCGGGCTTCGGCGACCTCGACGCCGAACGCGCGGCCGCCATCCAGCAGGCCGCGGGCGAGGTGATCGAGGGGAAGTTCGACGACAACTTCCCGCTCGTCGTCTGGCAGACCGGCTCGGGCACGCAGTCGAACATGAACGCCAACGAGGTCATCGCGAACCGTGCGATCGAGATCATGGGCGGCACGATCGGGTCGAAGGACCCGGTCCATCCGAACGACCATTGCAACATGGGCCAGTCGTCCAACGACACCTTCCCGACCGCGATGCATGTCGCGACCGGCATGATGGCGCGCGATACGCTCCTGCCGGGGTTGCGCAAGCTCCATGCCGCGCTCGCCGCCAAGTCCGACGAGTTCGCCGACATCATCAAGATCGGCCGCACCCACACGCAGGACGCCACGCCCCTGACCCTGGGCCAGGAGTTCGGCGGCTACGCCCACCAGGTCGCCAAGGGAATCGAGCGGATCGAGGCCTGCCTTCCCGACATTTACGAGCTTGCGCAGGGCGGAACGGCGGTCGGCACGGGGCTCAACACCCGCAAGGGCTTCGCCGAGAAGGTCGCCGCCGAGATCGCCGAGATCACCAATCTCCCCTTCGTCACCGCCCCCAACAAGTTCGAGGCGCTGGCCGCGCATGACGCCATGGTCATGTTCTCGGGCGCGCTGAAGACCGTCGCCGCCAGCCTTTTCAAGATCGCCAACGACATGCGCCTTCTGGGGTCGGGTCCCCGCTCGGGGCTGGGCGAGCTGATCCTGCCCGAGAACGAGCCCGGCTCCTCGATCATGCCCGGCAAGGTGAATCCCACCCAGGCCGAGGCGCTGACCATGGTCTGCGTGCATGTCATGGGCAACGACGCGGCCATCGGCATGGCCGGGAGCCAGGGCCACTTCGAGTTGAACGTCTACAACCCGATGATGTCCTATAATCTGCTCCAGTCGATGCAGCTCCTCGGCGACGCCGCATCGAGCTTCACGGACAACATGGTCGTCGGCACCCAGGCCAATGTCGACCGGATCGACAAGCTGATGAAGGAGAGCTTGATGCTGGTCACCGCGCTCGCCCCGACCATCGGCTACGACAACGCCACGAAGGTCGCCAAGACCGCGCACAAGAACGGCACGACGCTGCGCGAGGAGGCGATCGGCCTGGGCCTCGTGGATGCCGAGACCTTCGACCGGGTCGTGCGCCCCGAGGACATGATCGGCCCGAAGTGATGGCCAAGCTCGTCAACCTCAAGGCCGCGCGGAAGGCGCGCGACCGCGACGCGGCCCGGGCGGCGGGCGATGCGAATGCCGCCAAGCACGGCCGCACAAAGGCCGAGCGGGAGGCCGAGCGCGCCGCGGCGGCCAAGGCTGCGCGCGACCTCGACGGGCATCGCCGCGAGTGAGCGACGCACGACCCCGCAAACGCTCGCTGACGCTGCATGGGCATCGGACGAGCGTGTCGCTCGAGGACGCGTTCTGGGTCGCCTTCGTCGAGATGGCGCGCGCCGAGGGCGTGTCGGTCAACGCCCTCGCCGCCCGGATCGACCGGGACCGCGGCGTCACCGCCGGGCTCGCCTCCGCGATCCGGGTCGCGGTGCTGAAACACGTCCGGGCCTCCACCGAAAATTAACCTGTCCGGGCAATCCTGGTGCCATGACACCCGTTCTCTCCGACCGCGCGGCCGCGTGGCTCAACTCCGTCTTCTCGGCCAAGGCCGCACAGCGAGGCGGCATCGTCCGGCGCTCGGTCCGCGACGTCGAGGATCTGATCCATCGCGACGTCTTTCTCTCCGAAATCCGTCGGCGCGGGTTCACCGCGGTCGAGAATGGCGGCCAGTTCGTCATCTTCTGCAACGCCGAGCCGCTCTATCGCGTGGTCTAGACGACCGTTCGCGGAACGGTCGTCCGGGAGTTTTCGGCGAAAACTCCGGGAAGGGCCTTCAGCGAAGGCCCTTCACCCCGCCCGCAGCACGGCCAGCACGTCTTCGGCGGGCACCGCGTCCGTCACGAAGGCCGCGCCAATCCCCCGCGCCAGGACGAAGCGCAGCCGCCCGGCCAGAACCTTCTTGTCCTGTCCCATCAGGTCCAGCAGCGCCTCGGCCGAGGGCAGGTCGCCGGGGATCTCGGCGAGGTTGCGGACCATTCCCATGGCTTGGAGGTGAGCACGCACCCGGCTCGGATCCTCCTGAGCGCAGAGCCCCAGCCGTGCCGACAGCGCGAAGGCCAGCGCGCAGCCGACCGCCACACCCTCTCCGTGGAGTAGCCGGTCCGAATAGCCCGTCGCCGCCTCCAGCGCGTGACAGAACGTGTGCCCGAGGTTCAGAAGCGCGCGATCCCCCTGCTCGGTCTCGTCGCGCGCCACGATATCGGCCTTCATCTGCACCGAATGACGCACCGCCTCGACCCGGAGATCGGCGTCGCCGCGAAGCGCGGGCCCGTTCGCCTCCAGCCAGCCAAAGAAGGCCGCGTCGCCCAGAAGCCCGTATTTCACGACCTCGCCGTACCCCGAAAGGAAGTCGCGCGGCGGCATCGTGTCGAGCACGTCCACATCGGCCAGCACGAGGCTCGGCTGGTGGAACGCGCCCACGAGGTTCTTGCCGTGCCGCGTGTTGATCCCGGTCTTGCCGCCGACCGACGAATCCACCTGCGCCAGAAGCGAGGTCGGCACCTGCACGAAGCGGACGCCGCGGCGCAGGATCGCGGCCGCGAACCCGGCGAGATCGCCGATCACGCCCCCGCCGAATGCTACGACGACATCGCCCCGCTCGACCTTCTGGTCGAGCAGCCATTCGACCACGCGGATCACGCTGGCCCAATCCTTCGTGCCCTCGCCCGGCGGCAGCTCCAGCGCGGGCGCCTCGACCCCGAGCCCCGTCCGCAGCGCCGCGAGATGGAGCGCCGCGACACGGCTTTCGGTGACGACGAAGACGCGCGGGCGCGTCAGAAGTGGCCCGACCAGATCACCCGCCTGCGCCATGAGGCCGCGCCCGACATGGACGTCGTAGGCCCGTTCGCCCAGCGGCACATTCACCACCTCGCTCATGCCAGCACTCCCCCATCCGAAAGAACGCGCACCACGCGTTCGACCATCTCTGGGATCGGAACGGGCGGCGCGCTGTCGACCACGAGTTCGGCGGCGGCATAGGACGGCGTGCGCTCGGCTAGCAGCTCTGTCAGCGTGGCCTTCGGATCGTCGGTCAGAAGCAGCGGCCGCGTGGATTTGTGGCGCACCCGGCTCCAGAGCAGCTCCGCATCCGCCTTCAGCCAGACCGAAACACCGGCTTCCGCGATGGCGGCCCGGTTCTCGGGGCGCAGGAAGGCGCCGCCCCCGGTCGACAGAACACCCGGTCCCTCGGCCAGAAGGCGGGCCAGGACCTCGGTCTCGCGGGCGCGGAAGAACGCCTCGCCGTCGCGCGCGAAGATCTCGGGGATGGTCATGCGCGCGGCCTCGGCCATCGCGGCGTCCGTGTCGCGGAACGGCACGCCCAGCCGTTCGGCCAGCGCGGTGCCCACGGCGGTCTTGCCGCAGCCCATCATGCCCACGAGGACGACGGGCCGGTTGAGGCGCAGGGCCCCCTCGTCCGGCATCTTGTCGCCCATCGCTTCCACAACCTCCGTCCGCGCTGTTGCTCGTGCGATTGCCATCTATAGCTCGCCCGGCCAGAATGGAAACAACCACAACAGGCAGGCAGGCATGATCCGGTTTCTCAAATATCTCCTGATCCTCGCGGTGATCGCGTTGGTGGGCCTGTTCGGCTACTCGTTCCTTCTAGAACCCGAAAGCGCCCCCGTGACCGAGCGGATCGAGATCGATGCGGGCTAGCCTCCTCGTGCTGACGGTCCTCGCCGGACCGGCGCTGGCCGACGACGCCCCGCTCTCGGCCATTCCCTGGCTTTCGGACAGCCTATCGGCCCCCGCCCCCCGCACCGACGAGCCGGCGGCGACCCCCCTGACCGACACCGATGTCACCGTCATGGCGCTGGGCGAGACGCGGCGCGACGCGGTGGGCCTTCTGTCGGTGGGCCTGACGGGGCTGCCGCGGGACACATTCGCGGGCTCGGACCCCGCACGTCTCGCGCGACTCATCGCCGATCAGCCCGCCGATGCCCTGCCCGCGATGCAGGACCTGGTGACGATGCTCCTTCTGGCCGAGCTCGACCCGCCCCGCGCCGCGACCGACCCCGACACGCTCTTCTTCGCGCGGATCGACGCATTGCTGCGGCTGGGCGCGCTCGATCAGGCGCAGGCCCTGCTGGAGCGGGCGGGCGCGACCGACCGCGCCGCGTTCCGGCGCTGGTGGGACACGTCGCTGCTGTCGGGCAACGACGTGCGGGCCTGCGACGCGATGACCGCCAATCCGGGCGTCGCCCCCACCCTGCCCGCGCGGATCTTCTGCCTGACGCGGGGCGGCGACTGGGCCGCCGCGGCGCTGACGCTCGACACCGGCCGCGCCATCGGCCTCATCGACCCGCAGGAGGAGGAACTGCTGGGCCGGTTCCTGGACCCCGAACTCTACGAGGGCGAGCCGCCCCCCGTCCCGCCCCGTCCGCTGACGCCGCTGGCCTTCCGCCTGCTGGACGGGATCGGGGAGACGCCATCGACCCGCGACCTGCCGCTGGCCTTCGCAGCCGCCGATCTGCGCCCGACCACCGGCTGGAAGGCGCAGATCGAGGCGGCCGAACGCCTCGTCCGCGCCCGCAGCCTCGACCCCAACCGCCTGCTGGCACTCTATACCGAGAACCGGCCCGCCGCGTCGGGCGGGGTCTGGGACCGGGCCCGCGCGATCCAGCGACTGGACGCGGCCCTACTGGGCGGCGACCCCCAAGCCGTGGCCGACGCGCTTCCGGGGGCGTGGACGCGGATGCGCGACGCCGGTCTCGGCCCGGCCTTCGCGCAGCTCTACGGCGCCGCTTTGGCGCGGATGGACCTGCCGCCCGCCTCGGGCGCGCTGGCGCTTCGCATCGGCCTTCTGTCGCCCGATTACGACCGCGTCGCGCGCGACGCGGAACCGGCGCTGGCCCGCGACGCCTTCGCGGTGGCCATCGCGCGGGGAGACGACCTCCTGCCCCCGGCCGGCCCCCTGCCGCAGGCGATCGCCGACGGCATGTCCGCCGACGCGCCCGCCAACCTGACGCGGCTGGCGACGGATGGGCGGCTGGGCGAGGCGCTGCTCGAAGCCGCGCTCATGCTGACCGAGGGCGCCGAGGCCGATCCGCAGGACATCGTCGACGCACTGGCCTTCCTGCGTTCGGTGGGCATGATCGACGTCGCGCGGCGCACGGCCCTGCAACTCCTGCTGGCGTGAGCTGGATCGACCTCTTCCTCGAGGCCCAGGCCGCCGAACGGGGCGCGGCGCTGAACTCCCTGATGGCCTATCGCCGCGATCTCGAGGATTTCGCCGCCCATCGGGCGGCGCGGGGCGGCGCGCTGGCGGATGCGACGCGCGGCGACATCGAAGCCTACCTCGTCGCATGCGAGGCCGAGGGGCTGGCCGCCTCGACCCGCGCGCGTCGCCTCTCGGCGATCCGGGGTCTCTACCGCTTCGCCCATGAGGAAGGGCTGCGCCGCGACGACCCCGCCATCCGCATCACCGGACCGTCAAAGCCGAAGACGCTGCCGAAGACGTTGTCCGAGGCCGATGTCGACGCGCTGCTGGCCGCCGCCGGAACACTCGGGCGGACCGCCGACGAGCGGCTTCGCGACACGGCGCTGATGCAGCTTCTCTATGCGACGGGGATGCGCGTCACCGAGCTCGTGGGCCTGCCCGTGGCAGCCGCGCGGGGCGATCCCCGGATGCTTCTGGTCCGTGGCAAGGGCGGACGCGAGCGTCTGGTACCGCTCTCGCCCCCGGCGCGGGACGCGTTGGCCGCATGGCTCGCGCATCGCGACGCCGCCGACGACACCGCGCGGGTCGAGGCGGGCACCGCGCCGTCGCCGCATCTCTTTCCGTCGCGCGGCAAGGCGGGTCACCTGACGCGCGTCTGGTTTCACGGCCGCATCAAGACCCTCGCCGCCCATGCCGGATTCGATCCCGCGCGCGTCAGCCCGCATGTCCTGCGCCACGCCTTCGCCACCCACCTCCTGTCGGGCGGCGCGGATCTGCGCGCGATCCAGACGATGCTGGGCCATGCCGATATCTCGACCACCGAGATCTACACCCATGTCCTCGAAACCCGGCTGCGCGAGCTGGTCCTGACGCATCACCCGCTGGCCGGGGATCCTTAGGCCCCCGCACGGCGTCCCCCGCTTGAACGCGACGCGCGCCGGCCCCATAAGCCCGCCATGGAATCCACCGTCACCACCCTGGGTTGGGGCACGGCGCTCGGCATCGCCGCCGCGATCGTCTGCCTTCTGGCCATGTCCGCCTTCTTTTCGGGCTCCGAGACCGCGCTGACCGCCGCGTCGCGCGGCAAGCTGCGCAACCAGGCCGACAAGGGGAATGCCGGGGCCGCCCGCGCCCTCGTCGTCACCGAGGACAACGAACGCCTGATCGGCTCGGTCCTTCTGGGCAACAACATCGTCAACATCCTCGCCGCGTCGCTGGCGACGGCGCTCTTCACCGCGCTCTTCGGCGAGGGCGGCGTGGCCTTGGCGACGCTGGTGATGACGGCGCTCGTGCTCGTCTTCGCCGAAGTGCTGCCCAAGACCTACGCCATCTCGAACCCCGAGACGGCGGCCAGCCGCGTCGCCGCACCGATCGGCGTCGTCGTCCGCGTCTTCGCGCCCATCGTCAGCGTCGTCCGCGCGCTGGTGCGCGGCATCCTCAAGATCTTCGGTGTCGATATCGACCCCGATGCGGATATCATGTCCGCCCACGAAGAGATCGTAGGCGCCATCACGCTGGGCCATACCGAGGGCGGCGTCGAGAAGGAGGATCGCGACCGCCTGCTGGGCGCGCTCGACCTGGGCGAACGCGCTGTCGAGGAGATCATGCTCCATCGCTCGGGGATCGAGATGGTGGATGCCGACGCGCCCGCCACCGCCATCCTCGACCAAGCCCTGCACTCGCGGCACACCCGCCTGCCCGTCTATTGCGGCGAGCCCGAGAACATCATCGGGGTCCTGCATTCCAAGGACCTGCTTCGGGCCATCGACCGCCTCGTGCGGACCGAGGGCGGCGGGATCGAGGCGGTCGAGAAGCTCGACCTCTCGGACGTGATGATGGAGCCCTACTTCATCCCCGAGACGACGACGCTCGACGACCAGATGCGCCAGTTCCTGCGCCGCCACACCCATTTCGCGCTGGTGGTGGACGAGTACGGCGCATTGCAGGGCCTCATCACGCTCGAAGACATCCTCGAGGAGATCGTGGGCGAGATCACCGACGAGTACGACCAGCCCGAGGCGCCCGTGCTCGATGCGGCGGCCGACGGGACGGTGCTGATCGAAGGCGCGATGACGATCCGCGATCTCAACCGCGCGACCGAATGGAACCTGCCCGACGACGAGGCGAACACGGTGGCAGGCCTGGTCATCCACGAGGCGCAGACCATCCCGACCACGGGCCAGGTCTTCAGCTTCCACGGCTTCCGCTTCGAGGTGGCCGCGCGCGACGCGAACCGGATCACCCAGCTCCGCATCCGACCGCTGGGCTGAGGCGGGCGCGGCGCGCGACCGGGGTCGGGAATACCCGACTTCGGGATTCGCGACCCCCATGTTACCGTAGCGTCAACTTCGCCCTCCTCGTCTCGCCTCGGGAGATCGCCATGGCCACGCGTATCGCCGCGACCCTTCTCGCCGTGTTCCTGTCGCTGCCCGCCGCGGCCCAGCAGCCCAGCTTCGACTGCACCCGGGCGCGCCTACCCGCCGAACACGCCATCTGCCGGGATCCCGCGATCGCCGCGCTCGACCGGCGGATGGCGACGGCGTTCCGCACGACGCTCGACGGCGTCACAAGCGCCGAACGGGAACGCCGTCGCCTCGAACAGCGGACGTGGCTTGGCTGGCGCAACACCTGCGCGCGCGACGCCGCCTGCCTCGCCCGCCGCTACGGCGCGCGCATCGAGGAGTTGCTGGCCCATGGAACCCATACGCTGGTCGTCCCGCCGACCGGGATCGTGCCGCCTGCCGGGGTCACGGCCGCCACCTTCCGCCTGCGCGACGGGCGCTACGAGCGGGTCATGCCCGACGGCACCATCCACTGGGTCGCCGTGGGCGGCGGCAGCATGGGCACGGATTATGCCGATGGCCGGCCGTCCGAACTCTTCATGTTCCAGCAGGTCGGCAACGACGACTTCCCCACCCTGCCCGGCGGCGCCGGGCCTTGGAGCACGCAGTTGGAAGCGGCGCTGGACGGGCTGGTGAAACGCCTGATCGCGCCGCAGGATCATGCGCGCTACGACGAGAGCCATGCTGGCTTCTCGCCGTCGCGGCGGATCACGCACCACGTCGACGCGCTGACGTTCTTCCTCGATGATTAGGCGCGCCGCCGTGATCGCGGCCCTGCTCCTTGCGAGCGGGGTGGCCGAAGCCCAGGGGGACGCGCCCGGAGGCGGCGCGGGTGGGACCGTCTCGTCCGAACGCGTGGATCAGTTCCTCGGCGGCACAGGCTCCACGCCCGATACCGAGGGCGCGGCCGGCGCCACCGCCGACGCTCCGGACGGGCGTCCCGAGGCGCCGCGCCCCGACGTGACCGAGCCTGCGACCGCCGCGGCCTACAACGCCGCCATCCGCCGCCACTACGACTACCAGGGCACGCAGCTCGACCACCGTCTCGCGGTGCTCCGCTGGCAGCACCTGTCCTCGCAGATCATCTTCTTCGTGGTCATCTTCGTGGTGGTGCTGGGGCTCTACTTCTCGTGGATCCAGTTCCACCGCACCCCCGAGGACGCCGACCCGCAGATCACGACCATCGAGGCCTCGCATACCGGCTTCAAGATCAGCTCGCCGGTCCTCGGGGTCGTCATCCTCGCGCTGTCGCTGGGGTTCTTCTACCTCTACCTCGCGCATGTCTATCCGATCACCGAGATCTAGCCGCGCGCGCCGCCTCCTCGGACGGGCGCGCCCATGTCCGCAGCTTCCCCGCCGCCCGGTGGCCCAGCGCGGTCGGGTGCAGGCTCTCGGACGGGTCGAGCCCCACCTTCCGCCGCACCCGCGTCAGGAACAGGCCCCCGACACCGCGCCAGCTTCCGGCCGAGGGCGCCGTGCCATCGGTCTCGAACCGGTCGGCCCAGTCCGGCGGCAGGACCAGCCCCACCCGCTCGACCTGCTCCAGCATCCAGACCAGCGGCACGTTGGCGCGCGGCCGCGCCTTCTTCAGCCCCCGGAGCTGCCCGCCGAGATCGCCATGGGTGCCGCGAAACCAGACCTGCTCGATATGGTCGATTCGGTCGCCGTCAGTGCGCCAGCGGTCCAGCGCGTAGGCCCGCCGCGTCTCGTCGAGGGCCATGGCATGGAAGCCGTAATCGACCGACGCCCCCAGCCGGTGCGACCTAAAGGCGTGAACCTCGGGAAAGGCACGCCAGATCAGGGGCGCGCGGACGCCCACCGCCTGCACGGTGTCGAACACGCCGACCGCGCGGATGCGGACCTTCGGATGACAGTATTTCGCGGCGAAGCTGCGCGCCTCGGCGCGGGTGGGGTCGTTGCGGTA
Organism: uncultured Jannaschia sp.; assembly: GCF_947503795.1. Classification (NCBI taxonomy): domain Bacteria; kingdom Pseudomonadati; phylum Pseudomonadota; class Alphaproteobacteria; order Rhodobacterales; family Roseobacteraceae; genus Jannaschia; species uncultured Jannaschia sp. The sequence goes on from NZ_CANNEZ010000001.1 coordinate 1,758,982, forward strand.
ATGCTCGTAGGCGCGCAGGACATGCCCGATTGTGGCGTGTTCCGGCGTCAGAAGGCCGACCCGGTCGATCATCCCCGAGAGCGCGCGCACCGCGTAGGCGCCGCGCGAATATCCCAGCAGCCAGATCGTGTCGCCGGGGCGATAGACTTCGACCAGCCAGGCATAGGCCCGCCGGATCTGGCGGTTGATGCCGACGCCCGCCGCGACCTCGGGCGCATTGCGCCAGCCGCGCCATGCGATGCCCGGTTCGTAATGCAGGCCGTGGCGGTCCTGCGCCTCCAGAAGGCGGTAGATCAGCCCGATCGAGGTCTCGAACCCCGGCTCGAGCGAGGAGAGTGTGCCGTCGAGCAGAACGACATGGGCGCGGGGCTGGTCCGCCGGGCTATGGGCCGCGACCTCGCGCGCTCCACCCCGCCAGCCGCCGCGGAGGAAGGCCCCGAGGCGGCCTAGACGGCTCGGGGTTTCGTCATTCGGCGGCAATCGGTTGCTCGGCCTGTTGCAACAGCGCCCAGACGCGGCCCGGCGTGAACGGCATGTCCACCTCGCGCAGGCCCAGGTCCCAGAGCGCGTCGAGTGCCGCGTTCCCCACGGCCGCCATCGCGCCGACGGTGCCCGCCTCGCCGCAGCCCTTCATCCCGAGGACGTTGGCCGTCGACGGCACCGGCTCGGAATGGAAGTCGATCATCGGCAGCGACACCGCGCGGGGCATCCCGTAATCCATGAAGCTCGCCGTCAAAAGCTGGCCGTCCTCGTCGTAGACGACGTATTCCGACACGGCCTGTCCGATGCCCTGGGCCACGCCGCCATGCACCTGCCCCTCGGCCAGCATCGGGTTCATCAGGTTCCCGAAATCGTCGACCACGGTGTATTTCGCCACGTCGAGCTGGCCGGTCGCGCGGTCGATCTCGACCTCGCAGAGATGGCAGCCATTGGGATAGCTGCGCCCCGGAAGCGTCGTCCGCTCCTGCGTCTTCAGAAGCTGCGTCTGGCCCTTGTCACGCGCGGCCTCGGCGGCCTCCATCACCGTCATGACGGTGTTCGATCCGGTCGAGCGGAACTGGCCGTCCTCGAACGAAACCTCCTCGACCTCCAGAAGGGCCGCGACGAAAGGCGAGAACTTCTCGATCACCTTGTTCGCGGTCGCGCGGTTCGCGGTTCCCTGCGTGGTCACCGAACGCGAGCCGCCCGTGCCGCCACCCGTGGCGATCCGGTCGCTGTCGCCCTGCACGATGTCGATCAGCTCCGCGTCGATGCCTAGATCGGTGGCGAGGAACTGGCGATAGACGGTCTCGTGCCCCTGCCCGTTCGATTGCGTGCCGACATAGAGCGTGACGCGCCCATCCTCGGTGAACTCGATCTCGGCGGTCTCGGACGGATTCCCGAGGATCGACTCGATGTAGTAGCACGCACCGAGACCGCGCAGCTTGCCGCGCCCCTCGCTCTCCGCGCGGCGCGCGTCGAAGCCCGCGACATCGCCCTCGGCCAGGGCACGGTCCAGCACCCGGTCGAAATCGCCCACGTCATAGGTCTCGCCCATGGCCGTCAGGTAAGGGAAGGCGTCCACCTTGATGAAGGACTTGCGCCGCAGTTCGAACCGGTCGACGCCCAGCTCCTTGGCGGCATAGTCCATCGCGCGCTCCAGCACGAAGATCGCCTCGGGGCGGCCCGCGCCGCGATAGGCGTCGACTTGCGTGGTATTCGTGAAGACGCCGACCGAGCGCATGAAGCAGGCCTGCACGTCATAGACGCCGGGCATGACCTTCGAGAAGAGCTCCGACTGGATGTTCTGTGCGAAGCCCGAATTGTAGGCGCCCATATTGGCCACGTTTGTCGTCCGGTAGGCCACGAGCTTCAGGTCCGTGTCGAACCCCAGCTCCGCCGTCTGGATCAGATCGCGGCCCGCGTTGTCCGACAGCATCGCCTCGGAGCGGTCGCCCATCCAGCGGACCGGGCGGTCGAGCGTGCGCGCGGCATGGGCCACGAGGAACATCTCGGGATAGCTCATCGCCTTCATGCCGAAGCCGCCGCCGACATCAGGGTTCGTCACCCGGATCGCGTCCTTTTCCAGCCCCAGCACATCGGCGAGCGAGCCCTTCGGCCCCCAGACCCCCTGCCCGTTGACGCAGACATGCAGCCGGCCGTCCTCGACCTCGGCCCAGACGCCGCGCGGCTCGAGCGAGGCGCAGATGATGCGGTTGTCCTCGACCGTCAGCGTCACGACCCGGTCGGCGGCCTTCAGCGCGGCCTCGGTCGCGGCCTCGTCGCCCTTCTCGTAGCGGTAGGCCTCGTTCTCGGGCGCCTCGGGGTGGATCGCCGCGCCGCCCACGGCCACGTCCACTTTGACCGGCAGCTCGTCGATCTCGACCTCGATCAGCTCGGCCGCGTCGCGCGCCTGCTCCAGCGTGTCGGCCACGATCATCGCGATCCCCTCGCCGACGAAGCGCACCCGGCCCTTGGCTAGAAGCGGCCGGTTCGGGTCGGCGCCCTTGGTGCCGTCGGCATTGTCGGCCGGCGTCGTGTCGATGTGGTTGCGCAAGCCCGCCGCCTCGACCGCGTCGCTGGTCAGCACCAGATGCACCCCCGGCGCGGCCTCGGCCTCGGACACGTCCAGCGCCGTGACATCCCCATGCGCCACCGTCGAGCGGAGCATGTAGGCCCGCAGCGCCCCCTCGGGCGCGGTGTCGTCGACATAGCCGCCCTGCCCGGTCAGGAGGCGCGGATCCTCGGCGCGGCGGTTCGATTGGCTCAGGCCGAATTTTTCCATGGGTCTCTCCGGGCGACAGGGGGCGTCCGGCGGACATTAGCCGCGCCGCCCCCCATGTCCAGTGGCCGGACCGTCGCGGCGCGTGTGGCGCGCAGGGTTCCGTTCGCCCGCCCCACGCGCTACGTCGGCCCCAAGCGACGGAGAGCACCGATATGGCGATGGAAAAGACGTTCGACGCGGGCACGGCCGAGGCCCGCATCTCGCAGATGTGGCTGGACGCGAAGGCGTTCGCCGCCGGCGCCAACAGATCGCGCGACGAGACCTTCTCGATCGTGATCCCGCCGCCCAACGTCACCGGCTCGCTGCACATGGGCCACGCGTTCAACAACACGCTACAGGACATCCTCGTGCGCTGGCACCGGATGCGTGGCTTCGACACGCTCTGGCAGCCGGGCACGGATCACGCGGGCATCGCGACGCAGATGGTGACCGAGCGCGAGATGGCAAAGGAGACGAACGAGACCCGCGCCGAGATGGGCCGCGAGCGGTTCCTCGAACGCGTCTGGCAGCAGAAGACCCAGTCCCGTGGCACGATCATCGGCCAGCTCCAGCGCCTCGGCGCGTCCTGCGACTGGGACCGCGAGGCCTTCACCATGGGCGGCGCGCCCGGCGACCCGGACCCGACCCAGCAGAACTTCCACGACGCGGTCATCAAGGTCTTCGTCGAGATGTACGAGCAGGGCCTGATCTACCGCGGCAAGCGGCTGGTGAACTGGGACCCGCATTTCGAGACGGCGATCTCGGATCTCGAGGTCGAGAATGTCGAGACGCCGGGCCACATGTGGCATTTCAAATACCCGCTCGCGGGGGGCGCGACCTACGAATATGTCGAACGCGACGAGGACGGCGCGGTCCTGTTTACCGAAACACGCGACTACATCTCCATCGCCACGACCCGCCCCGAGACGATGCTGGGCGACGGCGCGGTCGCCGTCCATCCCGACGACGCGCGCTATGCCCCCATTGTCGGCCAACTTTGCGAGATCCCGGTCGGGCCGAAGGAGCATCGCCGCCTGATCCCCATCGTCACCGACGAGTATCCCGATGCCAGCTTCGGCTCGGGCGCGGTCAAGATCACCGGCGCCCATGATTTCAACGACTACGAGGTCGCCAAGCGTCAGGGCATCCCGCTCTACCGGCTGATGGATACCAAGGCCGCGATGCGCAACGATGGCGTGCCCTATGCGGAGGCCGCGGGGATCGCGATGGCCGTGGCCAAGGGTCAGCGCGAACTGACCATGGCCGAGGCCGACGCCATCAATCTCGTGCCCGACCACCTGCGCGGGCTCGACCGGTTCGAGGCGCGCGCCCGCGTCGTCAAGGAGATCACGGCCGAGGGCCTCGCCGTGATGGTCCCCGCCACCGATCCGCGCCTGGGCCGCGGTGCGGCCTCCGCCGGCAAGGCTGCGACGGGCGAGCCGCCGCTCAGCCCCGAAGAAGGCGGCGAGATGCGCACCGATGCCGAGGAACTCGTGCCGCTGGTCGAAGCCAAGCCCATCCAGCAGCCGTTCGGCGACCGCTCGAAGGTGGTGATCGAGCCGATGCTGACCGACCAGTGGTTCGTGGACACCGCCAAGATCGTCGGACCCGCCATCGAGGCGGTCGAGGACGGCACCGTGCGCATCCTGCCGGAGGCCGACAAGAAGGTCTATTTCCACTGGCTGCGGAACATCGAGCCCTGGTGCATCTCGCGCCAGGTCTGGTGGGGGCACCGGATCCCGGTGTGGTATGGGCCGTCGGTCGAAATGCTCACAGGTTCCGGGTCGAACGAGAATAAATCGTTCTGCGCACCGACGTTTGAAGCCGCCAGAGAGCAAGCGAAGGCCTTCTACAGCCCCCATCTTGACGAGGCGGTCGTGTTTGATGTGGACGAGCGTGACGCGATCCCCTTCGAGACTTTGGATGAACAGAAGGCGATGATCGAGATGCTCCGCCGCCATGGCCCGGGGGAATTCGATGAAGTCAACTCACATGATGAGCTGCAAGACTTCGACTGTGGCGGTGTATCCTTTAGATATGACCGAGTTCGAGGCGTGCGGAAACATACTGCACTTCTCGCCCGCGACCCCGACGTGCTCGACACCTGGTTCTCGTCGGGCCTCTGGCCACTGGGCACGCTCGGCTGGCCCGAGGAGACCGATGCGCTGGACCGCTACTTCCCCACCTCGGTCCTGATCACCGGCTTCGACATCCTGTTCTTCTGGGTCGCCCGGATGATGATGATGCAGCTCGCCGTCACCGATCAGGCGCGGCCCGTAGCAGAGCGCGTGCCCTTCCGCGACGTCTACGTCCACGCGCTCGTCCGCGACGAGCAGGGCAAGAAGATGTCGAAATCGCTCGGCAACGTGCTCGACCCGCTGGACCTGATCGACGAGTACGGCGCCGACGCCGTCCGCTTCACGCTGGCCTCGATGGCGGCGATGGGCCGCGATCTGAAGCTGTCGACCCAACGCATCGCGGGCTATCGCAACTTCGGCACCAAGCTCTGGAACGCGGTCCGCTTCGCCGAGATGAACGGTGTGAGCTTCGCCCCAGATGGCGTTGATCTTCCAAGGAAACTCGATCTCACGGTCAACCGCTGGATCGTGGGCGAGACGGCGCGCGCCCGCATGGACGTGGACGCCGCCCTCGCCGCCTACCGCTTCGACGATGCGGCCAGCGCGCTCTATCGCTTCGTCTGGAACGTCGTCTGCGACTGGTATGTCGAATTCTCGAAGCCCCTCCTTCAGGACGAGGGGTCCGCCGAGACGCAGGCCACCATGGCCTGGGTGCTCGAGCAATGCATGGTCATGCTCCACCCGTTCATGCCCTTCGTGACCGAGGAGCTCTGGTCGACCACCGGCCATGACGGGATGCTGGTCCATGGCGACTGGCCCGAGGCCCTGACCGACGCGGTTGTCGACCCCGCGTCCGAGGCCGAGATGCGCTGGGTGATCGGCTTCATCGAGGCCGTCCGGTCGGCCCGCGCCCAGATGAACGTGCCCGCAGGCGCCGTCATCCCTGTCGTCGCGGTCGAATGGGACGACGCGGCCCGCGCGGCGGCCGAAACGAACCTCAGCCTGATCCGGCGGCTCGCCCGGATCGAGGGCATTTCCGAAGGCGCCGCACCCAAGGGCGCGATCGCGGTCACAGCCGGCGGCGGGCGCTTCGCGCTGCCCTTGGGCGACGTGATCGACGTCGCCGCCGAACGCGCCCGGCTGGAAAAGCAAGCGCTCAAGCTCGGCAAGGAGATCAAGGGCATGGAGGGCCGGGTGAACAATCCCAACTTCGCCGCCTCTGCCCCGCCCGAGGTCGTCGAGGAGACCCGCGCCAACCTCGCGGCGCGGCGCGACGATGCCGACGCGATCCAGCGCGCGCTGGACAGTCTTGCGGAACTCGGGTGATTCCGGGGGGTGTCCTTCAACATCCTCATCATCGGCCAGCGCGGCCGACTGACCCATGAGGCGGCGCTCTTCGCCGCGACGCTGCGCCACAACGCGCCCGGCTGGTCGGGCCGCCTTCTCGTGGGCGAGCCGCAGCCGGGGCCGCGCTGGCCGGACGACCCGCGCATCCCCTCCGGCCCGCAGCGCGCGCTGCTGGAGGAGTTGGGCGCCGAGATCATGCCTTTCGAGACGCGTCACTTCGGGTCGTATTACCCGCATGGCAACAAGATCGAGGCGCTGGCCGCGATGCCGCCCGGCCCGTTCCTCTTCATGGATACCGACACCGTCATCACCGCCGATCTCTCGGAGCTGCAGATCGACTTCGCCCGCCCGGCCGCGAGCCTGAAGCGCGAGGGGACGTGGCCCACGCCTGAACTTTATGGACCCGGTTTCAACGAGATATGGGGCGATCTTCATGTGCGGCGCGGCGCACGGCTTGCCGACACGATCGACCCCGAGGAGCCGGACGAGCATTGGCGTCGCTATCTCTATTTCAACGCTGGCTGGTTCTTCGGCGACGACCCGCAGGCCTTCCACCGCGCCTTTCTCGACGCGGCGCTCATGATCCGGGACGACCCGCCCGAAAGCCTCGTCTGCCAGGAGCTCGACCCCTGGCTTGACCAGGCCGCGCTGCCGCTGGCGATCCACGAGTTGGGGGGCGGGCGACCGGGGTCGCGCCCGCAGGACAAGGGCGGCATCGCCGACGGCCTGCTCGATGGAAGCCACAGCTTCCACTATCGCTTCCTGCCGCTGATGTACGCGACCGCCCCCGATCACGTCATCGCCGCGACCGAGGCCGCGACCGCACCGAACCGGGTCAAGAAGGTCCTGAAGGAATACGAGCCGTTCCGGCGGTTCCTTTACCAGCCGAAGGGCGCGAAGGCGCGCGCGATGTTCGACCGCGGCGACCTCCCCCGCAAGGAACAGGCGATCCGGAACCGTCTGAAGCGCGAAGGGCTCTGGCTGCGCTGAAAGGTCTTCGGCGAAGACCTTCCCGAGGCTTTTCGCCGAGAAGCCTTGCCCCCGCTCAGAAGTTCGACAGGCTCGCCCGGGCCGCGGTGCCGTAGCGTTCGGCCACCAAGGCCTGCATGTCGCCCGAGACCTTGCCCGCCCCGCCCCAGTCCAGCGTCACGCGGCAGCCATCCGGATCCGAGGCGAAACCCGCGATCAATTCGGTGCGCCCGCCCAACCGCCAGTCGAGTGCGACGCGCGAGGCCGTCCGCGTCGTGATCCGCGCCCAGTCCGCGCCCGAGCCGTCATACATCACCTCGTGCAGCCGGTCGCCGCGCCAACCGATCGAGCGTGGCAATGCGCCCGCCCCCATGGCCGAGAACGACAGCTGCGCCACCGGCCACCAGAGGGCGACGTCATCGATGAAGAGGCGGCGGGCGTCGTCGGGCGAGAGACGCACGACGAGGCCGGGCAGATCGGGTCGACGCTCGGTCAGGTCGCCCAGCCAGACGACCAGCGGCTCGGCCCCGCCGGGCGTCAGGCCGTAGATGTTGCGTGTCCCCTGACGTCGCATCGACACCAGCCCCGCATCGAGCAGGACCTTCAGATGCTGGCTGACCGCGGGCCGGGTGACGGGCATCGGCTCGGCGATCCGCGCGACCGGCAGAGGGCCGTCACGCAGACGGTCCAGCACGGCGCGGCGGGTGGGATCGGCCAGCGCCGTCAGGATGGCGCCATGCGCTGTGTCGTCGTTCATGCGTCGAGGGTATTCACCCCGCGTCGGGGGTGGTCAACGGGCGCCGCCGCTGTGCTCACGCCACGGCACCGTTCCGCCCAGAGCACCGCGGAACGGGTCGTGAACCCCGATGGCCGCCCTGCCTTGAAGCCCATGGCGACGGCGCATAGGTTCGCGTCCAAGCACCGGCGCGACAGTCGCGACCGGTCGAGGCAAAGGGCAGCTCCATGCGCGATCCAGTCGACCACTTCCAGAACAACCTCGTGCCCATGGTGGTCGAGCAGACCAGCCGCGGCGAACGGGCCTACGACATCTTCTCGCGCCTCCTCAAGGAGCGGATCATCTTCGTGAACGGCCCCGTCCATGACGGCATGAGCCAGCTCATCGTGGCGCAACTGCTGCATCTCGAGGCGGAGAACCCGTCGAAGGAGATCAGCATGTACATCAACTCGCCCGGCGGCAGCGTCATCGCGGGGATGAGTATCTACGACACGATGCAGTATATTCGTCCGAAGGTCTCGACGCTGATTTGCGGCCTCGCGGCGTCCATGGGCTCGGTTATCGCGATCGGCGGCGAGAAGGGCATGCGCTTCGCGCTTCCGAATTCCGAGATCCTCGTGCACCAGCCCTCGGGCGGATCGCAAGGCACCGCAGCCGACATCCTGATCTCCGCCCGCCATATCGAACAGACGCGCGAGCGGTTCTACCAGCTCTATATGAAGCACACCGGCCAGGACTACGATACGGTCCAGAAGGCGCTAGATCGTGACTTGTGGATGACCCCGCAGGAGGCCAAGGACTGGGGCCATATCGACGAGATCGTCGAGACCCGCGCCGAGGCCGCCGACGCCGTCAAGGACAGCTGATACGAAGGGTGTCCGGCCCGCGCCGGGCACCCGCACCCCCTGATGCGCTTCCGCCACGGGAGACGTGCAGGCACGGGATTTCTGCATTGTGGCTCCGGGCGATCCTGCCTAGGCTTTCGGCAGAGAAGAGCTTTTTCATCCGCGGCACGGACCGCGCGGCCGATCGTCGGAGCAGGACGGTCAAGGCCAGGGAGGCACGACGATGGCCAATAACCAGGGGTCCGGCGACGGCAAGAACACCCTCTACTGCAGCTTCTGCGGCAAGTCCCAGCACGAGGTCCGCAAGCTGATCGCGGGTCCGACGGTGTTCATCTGCGACGAATGCGTCGAGCTCTGCATGGACATCATCCGCGAGGAGACGAAGGCCGCCGGCCTGAAATCCGCGGAAGGCACCCCCACCCCGCGCGAGATCTGCGGTGTGCTGGACGACTACGTGATCGGGCAGGAGCACGCCAAGCGCGTCCTCTCGGTGGCGGTCCATAACCACTACAAGCGGCTCGACCATTCCGACAAATCCGACATCGAACTGGCCAAGTCGAACATCCTGCTGATCGGCCCCACGGGCTGCGGCAAGACGCTGCTGGCCCAGACGCTGGCCCGCATCCTCGACGTGCCGTTCACGATGGCCGATGCGACGACCCTGACCGAAGCCGGCTATGTGGGCGAGGATGTCGAGAACATCATCCTCAAGCTCTTGCAGGCGTCGGAGTACAACGTCGAGCGGGCGCAGCGCGGCATCGTCTATATCGACGAGGTCGACAAGATCACCCGCAAGTCCGACAACCCGTCGATCACCCGCGACGTGTCGGGCGAAGGCGTGCAGCAAGCGCTTCTGAAGATCATGGAAGGCACTGTCGCCTCCGTGCCGCCGCAGGGCGGGCGCAAGCACCCCCAGCAGGAATTCCTGCAGGTCGACACGACGAACATCCTATTCGTCTGCGGCGGCGCCTTCGCGGGTCTCGACAAGATCATCGCGCAGCGCGGCAAAGGGTCCAGCATGGGCTTCGGTGCCGAGGTTCGCGCGCCCGACGAGAAATCCGTGGGCGAGTTCTTCAAGGAGCTGGAGCCCGAGGACCTGCTGAAGTTCGGCCTGATCCCGGAATTCGTCGGTCGCCTGCCCGTCATCGCGACGCTGACCGATCTCGACGAGGAAGCGCTCGTCATCATCCTGACGCAGCCGAAGAACGCGCTGGTCAAGCAGTACCAGCGCCTGTTCGATCTCGAGGGCGTGACGCTCAGCTTCACCGACGACGCGCTTCAGGCCATCGCCCAGCGCGCCATCGAGCGGAAGACGGGTGCCCGCGGCCTGCGGTCGATCATGGAGGACATCCTGCTCGACACGATGTTCGAATTGCCCGGCCTCGACACCGTGGACGAGGTGGTCGTGAACGAGGAAGCCGTGCGACGCGAGGTCAAGCCGCTGCTGATCCACTCGGAGGACAAGGCCGAGCCCGAGTCGGCCGAAGCCGGCTGACGGCACTCGAAATTGCGACTTTGATCGGCCCGCGCCCGTCGCGGGACGTTTAGTGTCAAAATACACTGGCGCATTTGCATAAACCGTGGCCCACCCGGATGCAGCCAACCCTGTATGCGGGTTTGGCCAGCCACAGCGCCGAATTGCGTCTAAACCTACCTGCGCATTTGCATGAATCGAGATTGAGCCCGATGGCCAAACCCCTATTTGTCAATTCAACTTGACAGATCGGACCCCGGCAGTGCTGGACACATTATCCCTCGAAACCATGGCTGCCGTATTCGACGACAGCACCGACTGCGTGAAGCTCATCGATACCGAGGGGCGCGTGCAGTGGATGAACCTGAACGGCCGCTGCAGCATGGAAATCGACGATTTCGACAAGGTGCGCGGAACCGAGTGGGCACTCTTCTGGCCGCTGGAATACACCACGCAGGTACAGTCGATCTACAGCCGCCCCGACCCGAAGACGACGAACTTCTCGGCCTTCTGCCCGACCGCCAAGGGTTCGCCGCGCTGGTGGGACGTGACCGTCTCGCCGGTCAACGCGTCGGACGGGGCACCGGCCGGGTTCCTCGCGATTTCGCGGGACGTGACCGAGCGCGAGAGGGCGGCCAAGCAGATGGAGCTGATGCTGGCCGAGATGCGGCATCGCCAGAAGAACACCGTCGCGCTGACCGCGACGCTGCTCAATCTGCACAAGCGAAAATATCCCGAGGCCGCGCGCTTCGCCCGCGACATGACCGCGCGCCTTCAGGCGCTTATGGCTGCGCAGGAGACGATCGGCGTGGCCGACCGCGACGGCGCCTATCTCGACAGCGTGCTGCCGCCGCTGTTCTACCCGTTGGCCGACCCCGCGAGCGTGGTGTCGATCCGTATCGAGAGCGGCATGTTCATCCCGCCGCGGCAGGTGGATCTCGTCAGCATCATCTTCGGCGAGTTGGCCATCAACGCCAGCAAGCACGGCGCCTTGAAGGCGGGCGGCACGCTGCGCGTGACCGGCATGCCGTGTGGCGACGGGATCGAACTGATCTGGACCGAGACCCTGCCCGAGGCACGGACCGGGGATATCGGCCTTGGCGACGGGCTCGACCTGATGAACCGGATCGCCGAGATGAACGGCGTGCGGTTCGAGATGGACTGGCTCGAATGCGGCCTGCGCGTGACGCTCGTTCTGCCCACGGGCACGCGGATCTGAACCGGCCCCCTGTCCGGGCCGCGCCGCCGGGCTAACTGGCGGCGCATGAAGGACAATCCCGACCCCCTCTTTCCGCCCACCCGCGACGCGGCGCTCGCACGGCTCGAGGCCTTCGCGCCCAAGGCCGGACGCGACTATGCCGCCGGTCGCAACCACGACCTGCCGGGCCATCCGCATGTCTCGACCCTCTCGCCCTGGATCCGCCACCGCGCGCTGACCGAGGCCGAGGTGGCCGCGGCCACGCTCGACCGCTTCGCCGCATCCACCGCGCAGAAGTTCCTGTCGGAGGTGCTGTGGCGCACCTATTTCAAGGGCTATCTCGAACGCCGCCCCGGTCTCTGGTCCGGCTACCTGCACGGCCTCGACGTGGCGCGGAACAGGCTGGCCACGGAATCGGGCCTCCGCGCCCGCTGGGAGGCGGCCTGCGGCGGCGAGACCGGCATCGATGCGTATGACCACTGGGCGGCCGAGCTGACCGGCACCGGATATCTGCACAATCACGCGCGGATGTGGTTCGCCTCCATCTGGATGCACACGCTCGAATTGCCGTGGGAGCTGGGGGCGGACTTCTTCCTGCGCCACCTGCTCGACGGCGACCCGGCGTCGAACACGCTGTCGTGGCGCTGGGTCGGCGGGCTGCACACGCGCGGCAAGACCTACCGGGCGCGCGCCTCGAATATCGGGAAATATACCGGCGGGCGGTTCGATACCGAGGCGCTGGGCCACCGGCTCGCCACCACGGCCGAGCCACAGGACGGACCGCCGCCGCCCGACCCGATCGACATGCCCGAGGATGCGAGCCTGCCCGGCGGCCGGGTCGGGCTTTTGCTGCACGAGGACGATCTGCATCCCGATTTCCTGATGGCGCGCGGACTCGACCCCGCCGGTGTCGCGGTGCTGATCGCGCCCGCCGGACGCTCGCCCCTGGCCGTCTCGCGCCAGGTCCACGACTTCACCCGCGCACTGGCCGAGGATGCCGCGGTACGCCTTGGCGCGACTGGCCCGGTGACCGAAGACGGCGCGGAAATCGCGCGCTGGGCCAAGGGGTTCGACCATGTCGTGAGCCCCTACGCCCCGGTCGGTCCCGCGCGGATGGCGCTCAACGCGCTGAACATCGCGACCATCCGACCGCTGCGCGCCTGGGACGCCGCAGCCTGGCCCCACGCGACCGCGGGCTTCTTCAAGGTGAAGGGCAAGATGGCCACGATCCTGGAGACAATCCCGCAGGATATGGGCGTCTGACACGCGACGGGTTCACAGGATTCCACTTATGCGCTACCGTCACGCCAAGGCAGGATCGATCAACGGTCCGCCAGAGGCAGTGGCAGAGCACGGGGCGCAGACAGTGCGACAGGCAACCAACGGGGCGTTCGCGCCCAATTCCACCATTCGTTTTCTCACCGGCGTCGCGCTGATCGCGCTGGTTGCGGGCTGTCAGGCCGCCAATACCGGCGGTGACGCGACCCGTGCCGCCCCGGCCTCGTCCAGCGTCCAGCTCATCGAACGGGACGTCGAGGCGCCCGAGGTTTTCCAGGCGAAGGACCGCGCGCTCTGGGACGGGCGTCCGTCGCTCGGCGGTGTCTGGGTCGCGGCCCCCGACGTGACCGACCCCGAGCGGGTCATCATCCGCAACGAGGCGAACGGCAAGTTCGTCATCGGCGCGCTCTTCAAGCGCGAGCGGGCCAATCCCGGCCCCGCGCTGCAGCTTTCGTCGGATGCCGCCGCCGCCCTCGGCGTGCTGGCCGGCGCGCCGACCTCGATCGACGTGGTGGCCCTGCGCCGCGAGGAGGTCTCCGAGCCGAGCCCCGCCCCCGCAGCATCGGCCCCCGTGGCCGTCGCCGAGGCCGAGCCCGCCGCACTCGAGGAAGAAATCGTCCAGACGGCCGAGGCCCCCACGGCCGAGGCCGAGATCGGGGCCGAGGCGCTCGACGCTATCGGGGCCGCCGCCGAGGCCGAGCGTGCCCTGGCCGCCGACGCCGCCGAGCGGACGCCCACAGCCCAGCCGGAGCGCCGCCTCAACTGGTTCCAGCGCATGGCCCGCAGCCGCCAGGATCGTCGCGCCGCCCGTGAGGCCGCCGCCGCCGAACTGACCGCCGAGGCCGTGCCGACCGAGATGAACGCCGGCATCCTCGAGCCGCCGGTCGCCACGGCGGCCGCCGCGCCCGTCACGACCAGCGCCATCGCCGCGACCACCGCGTCCGGCACGCCGACGCGCGCGCCCGCCCCCGTTGCCGGGATCGAGCGGGCCTATGTCCAGATCGGCATCTTCTCGGTCGAGGAAAACGCCCGCAACACCGCCACCGCGCTTTCGGGTGCGGGCGTCGTGCCGACGGTGCTTGAAGAAAGCAGCCGGGGCCGCACGTTCTGGCGGGTGATCGTGGGGCCGTCGACGACCTCCTCGGACCGGGCGGCGGTAATCCGCAAGGCCAAGGGTCTGGGCTTCACCGACGCTTTCGCCGTCCGCGGGTAGCGGCCATATCGGGGCGAAGAACCGTAACCCGCCGCCGACCGCGGCCGCACGACCGGAGAGCCCTGCCATGCTCCGCCCTTTTCTCGCCGCCCTTCTGATCTCCGCCCCCGCCTGGGCCCAGGAATTCGCCACCGAGGCGGGCTCCGCCTTCGTGGTCGATCACAACACGGGCCAGGTGCTTCTGTCGAAGAACGCGCAGGTGCCCCTGCCCCCGGCCTCGATGTCGAAGCTGATGACGCTCAACATGGTGTTCGAGGCGCTGGAAGACGGGCGCCTGACGCTCGACACCGAGCTTCCGGTTTCCGAAGAGGCGGCGGCCTATGGCGGCTCGACCATGTTCCTCGACACCCGCGACCGCGTCCGGGTCGAGGACCTGATCCGCGGCGTCGTCGTCCTGTCGGGCAATGACGCGACCGCCGTCCTCGCCGAGGCGATCTCGCCCGACGGCACCGAAGACGGCTTCGCGCAGATGATGACCGACCGCGCCCGCGAGCTGGGGATGATGAATTCGGTCTTCCGCAACTCCAACGGCTGGCCCGCGCCGGGCCATGTCATGTCGATGGAGGATCTCGCGATCCTGGCCGAGCGGCTGGTGACGGAATTCCCGCAATACTATCCCTATTTCGCCGAGCGGGAGTACGATTTCGACGGCCGCTCGCCCTCGAACCGCTTCAATCGCAACCCGCTCCTGCGGCTCGATATCGGGGCCGACGGCCTCAAGACCGGCCACACGCAGGAGGCGGGCTACGGCCTCGTCGGCAGCGCGGTGCAGGGCGACCGGCGCGTGACCTTCGTGATCTCGGGCCTCGAAACCGAGGCCGCCCGCGCCGCCGAGAGCGAGCGCATTGTGAACTGGGCCTTCCGGCAATTCGCCGAGGCGCGGCTGCTGGACGACACCTCGGACCCGGTCTTCGATGCCGAGGTCTTCATGGGCGAATCCCCCACCGTGGCCCTGGTCCCGACCGATGGCGTGACCCTTCTTCTGCCGGTCACGGGCCGCGAGGCCGTGCAGGGCGAGATCGTCTATGACGGCCCGCTCGAAGCGCCGATTGCCGCCGGGGATCAACTGGCCACGATGACCCTGACCCATCCCGGCGTCGCCGATCACGAGGTCGCGCTGGTCGCCGCCACGGATGTCGGCCGCGCGGGACCGCTGCGCCGCGTCCAGATCGCGGGGGGCCGGGTCATTGGCGAGGTGCTGGGCTCGGCGCTCGAACGCTTCGAATAGGGCGCGATCCGGGGGCCGATCGCCCCTCGCGCCCTGCCCGCGCCCCTGCTAACCCCTCCGCCTATGTTCATCTCGCTCGAAGGCATCGACGGGTCCGGCAAGTCGACCCAGGCCCATCTCCTCGCCGACCATCTCGAGGCGTCGGGCCACACGGTCCTGCGCACCCGCGAGCCCGGCGGCAGCAGCGGCGCCGAGGCGATCCGCGCGCTGCTGGTCGAGGGCGATCCCGGCCGCTGGTCGCCGGTCACGGAACTCCTGCTCTACAACGCCGCGCGGCGTGACAATCTCGAACGCCGCATCGAGCCCGCGCTCGCGGCGGGCCACTGGGTCGTCACCGACCGCTGGACCGACAGCACGCGGGTCTACCAGTCGACGCGCGGCGGCGACCGCGGGATGGTCGACGCGATGCAGGACCTGGTCATCGGGCGCGAGCCGGACCTGACCTTCGTGATCGACATGGACCCGGACACGGCGCTCCGGCGCGGCCTCGCCCGACCGGGCGCCGAGGATCGGTTCGAACAGCTCGGGGCGGACTTCCAACGCACGGTTCGCGACGGCTACGCCGCGCTTGCACGCGACTTCCCCGAGCGGGTCCGCATCGTCGACGGCGACGCCGATCCCGAGACGGTCGCGGCCCGCGTCCGCGCCCTTCTGCCATGAGCGACGACGCCCTCCCCGAGCCGGACCGGCTGGGTGCGTTTCCCCACCCGCGCGAGACCGCGCAGCTTTTCGGTCAAGACGCCGCCGAGGCCGTCTTTCTCGATGCCTGGAACACCGGGCGCCTGCATCACGGCTGGCTTCTGACCGGGCCGCGCGGGGTGGGCAAGGCCACACTCGCCTGGCGGATCGCGCGGTTTCTGCTGACCGATCCGCCGCGCCATGCCGACACGCTCGACGCGCCCGAGGGCCATCCCGCCCTGCCCCGCATCCGTGCGCTCTCCGAGCCGGGCCTGATGCTGCTGCGCCGCCCGTGGGACGAGAAAACCAAGAAATTGCGCGATGTCATCACCGTCGATGCCGCGCGGCGGCTGGGCGGCTTCTTCGCGATGTCGGCGGGCGGGCGGCGTGTCGTCATCGTGGACGCCGCAGACGACCTGAACCCCAACGCCGCGAACGCGATCCTGAAGCTTCTGGAGGAGTCACCCGCCGCGGCCACGCTTCTCCTGGTGGCGCATCAGCCCGCGCGCCTCCTGCCGACGATCCGGTCGCGCTGCCGCGTCCTCCGGCTGGGGCCACTTGCCCCGGATGCGCTGGACGCCGCGATCACGCAGGCCGGAGGCGATCCGGCTTCGGCCGCGCTGGCCGACGGATCGGTGGGTGCCGCGCTGATGCTGGCCGAAGGCGGGACCGAGACCTACGAGGCGCTACTGGATCTCATGTCGCAAAGCCCGATGGACCGGCCCACGGCGCGCAAACTCGCCGATGCCTGCGCGGGTCGCGCGGGCGCGGAGCGGCTGGCCCGCACGCTCGAAGCCATTGACCGGCTCCTGCACCGTGCGGCGCGCGCGGGCCTGCTGGGGCCGCCCGCGGATGCCCCCGAGGCCGAGGCGCGCGTTCTCGCACGCCTTGCACCCCATGACCGCGCCGCCCGCGACTGGGCCGCGCTGGCGCAGCAGGTGGGCGACCGCGCCGCCCACGCGCGCGCCGTGAACGTCGACCCCGCGGCGATCGTCTGGGACGCGCTGGCCGCGATCGATGCGCAGGCGCGCCGCGTCTGACGGGGTTGCGGCGGCGCGGCCCCTCGCCTAGCCCCCTCGCCCATGGAACCGAAGATCACCGACAGCCACTGCCACCTCGACTTCCCGCAATTCGAGGGCGAGTTGCCCGACCTTCTGGCGCGCGCCGCCGAGGCAGGCGTTCACCGCATGGTCACGATCTGCACCAAGCTGCGTCAGGCCGATCAGGTCCGCGCCCTGTCCGACGCGCACGCGCCGATTTTCTGGGCCGCCGGCACGCACCCGATGTCCGCCGCGGGCGAGCCCCTGGCCACGGTGGACGACCTTCTGGCACTGGCGGCGCATCCCAAGATGGTCGGGATCGGCGAGACGGGGCTCGACTACCACTACACCGCGGAGAGCATGGCCGTGCAGCAGGAGAGCCTGCGCATCCATATCGAGGCCGCACGCCGCACCGGCCTGCCGCTCATCATCCACAGCCGCGACGCGGATGACGACATGGCCCGGATCCTGACAGAGGAACATCGCGCCGCGCCCTATACATGCGTCATGCATTGCTTCAGCTCGGGGCCCGCGCTGGCCGAGGCGGCGCTCGACCTCGGGTTCTATCTCAGCATGTCGGGCATCGCGGCCTTCCCGAAATCGCAGCCACTGCGCGACATCTTCGCCGCCGCGCCGCTCGACCGCATCCTTGTCGAGACCGACAGCCCCTATCTCGCCCCCCCGCCCCATCGCGGACGGCGCAACGAGCCGGGATACGTCGCGCACACCGCCCGCGCCGGGGCCGAGGCGTTCGGGATGGATTACGCGGCGTTCGCCGCGGCGACCGAGACGAACTTCGAGCGGCTGTTCACCAAGGTGCGCGACTACTCGATCGCGCCGTAGACCGTCAGGTCCGCGATCCGGCGTTCGGTCAGCCGCGTCAGGCAGAGCGGCCCGGCCAGATCCTCGGCGCGCGTGCCCGCCACCAGAAGCGCCTCGGCCGCGCAGGCCGCATCGCGATAGGTCAGGAACACCTCCTGCGAGGCCCGCAGCGCGTCTTCGGCGGTGACGCCCTCTGGCGCGGCCGCCGCCTCGTCCAGCACTTGGGCCTGCACCAGCGCGAGGCGGTAGGTCTCGTCCATGACGGCATCGGCCTCGGCCCAGCCGTTCTGCGCGCAGACCACCATCTCGCCCGGCATCAGACCGTCCGCGGCGCAGTCGAGCACGTCCTGCGCGGCCACCGGCCCCGCCAGCACCAGCGACAGGAGCAGCGCCGCTCTCACCGCCGCGCCCGCGTCAGACGGCGCGAATTGGCCCGCGTCGTGCGCCCGATCGGCGCCAGCGCGGCCGAATAGACCGCAACCGGCGTCGCCCCGGCCATCATCGCCATGGTCGCGGCACGTCCGGCATCGACGAAGGCGGATTGCTTCTCGGTCACCATCCGCAGGTTCTCGCCCTTGGTCGCAGGCAGGACGCCCGCCATCCCGAGCATGCGCATCCCGATCACGGTCTGCGCCTCGGCCAGCATATGCGCCGTTCGCATCTGCAGTTTGATCAGGTCCCACATTCGAGGATTCGCCTTCGTTGCTCGGGGCCTCCCGACGGGGAAACGCACCATGACTTCAATTGGTTCGCGCAAGGCCGCCGGTCAAGGCTCGCCGCGCTGGATCCGGGCCCAGATGCGCTTGCCGAACAGCCCCAACAGCGCCCCCAGCGCCAGCAGGAAGGCCGAACTGTCGATCCCGAGGATCGCGCAGACCACGGCGGCCAGCATCAGGATCACCAGAAGCGCCGTGAGATCGAACTCGTGCGGCGTGATCGGCATGTCGCCCAGCCAGAGGCTTTCGGACCAGTCCTTGATCCATCGTTCCATGCGAGGCACCGCGAGGCCGGTCAGGATGCCGATGATGAGATTGAGCAGGATCATGGTACGCGCCTCCGGGCAGAACGGGTCGGACAGCCCCTACCATGCGCCAGGGCCCCCGCCTTCGCAACGCGGCGCTGGCCAAGGCGCGCACCGGACGCTAACCCGGCGGCCATGGAGAGCCTCACGATCCGCCGCCCCGACGACTGGCACCTGCACCTGCGCGACGGCGACATGCTGCGCGCCGTCGCCCCCGAAAGCCGCGACATGGGCCGGGCCATCGTGATGCCCAACCTCGTGCCGCCGGTGGTGACCCATGACGACGCGCGCGCCTATCGCGAGCGCATCGTCGCCGCGGGCTTCGCACGTCCCCTGATGACGCTCTACCTGACCGAAGGCACCGACCCGGACGATGTCGTTGCCGCCCACGCGGCCGGCACGATCACGGCGGTGAAGCTCTATCCCGCGGGGGCCACCACGAACTCCGCTTCGGGCGTGCGGTCGATCGAGGCGGTGCGCCCAGTGCTGGCGGCGATGGAAGGGGCGGGCGTGCCGCTCTGCCTGCATGGCGAAGTGACGGATCGCGAGATCGACATTTTCGACCGCGAGGCGCGGTTTCTCGACGACGTGCTGACCCCACTCCGCGCGGCGCATCCCGAGCTGAAGCTGACGCTGGAGCATGTCACCACCTCCGAGGCGGTCGACTGGGTCCGCGGTCATCCGGGCGTGGGTGCCACGATCACGGTCCAGCACCTGATGGCCAACCGCAACGACATGCTGGCCGGGGGCCTGCGCCCGCATTTCTATTGCCTGCCGATCCTCAAGCGGGGCCGCCATCAGGAGGCCCTCCGCGCGGCCGCCACCTCGGGCGACGCGGCGTTCTTCCTCGGGACCGACAGCGCGCCCCATCCGACCCACGCCAAGGAAGCGACCTGCTGTGCGGCGGGCTGCTTCACCGCGCCCATCGCGCTGGCCTGCTACGCCCATGTCTTCGAGGAGGAGGGCGCGCTCGACCAGCTGGAAGCCTTCGCCTCGCTCAACGGACCCGCCCATTACGGCCTGCCGCCCAACGCGGACACCGTGACCCTGACGCGCGGCGCGGCCCTCGATCTGCCACCGCGCATCGACGCCCACGGCCAGTCCGTCACGCTCTTCGATCCCGGCCATCCGCTCCACTGGCACATCCACTAGGCCCGATTATTCGTACAAATAATCGCCCCCCGCGCCCGAGGTATCCGCATGATCCCCACGACCTATCCCCCCGCCACCGAGATCGCCCGCCTGACCGCGCGCGCGCTGCTCGAAGTCGGAGCCGTGCATTTCAATGCCCGCGAGCCCTTCATCCTCGCCTCAGGCAAGCCCAGTCCGACCTATATCGATTGCCGCAAGCTCATCTCCTACCCGCGCATCCGCGCGACGCTGATGGACTTCCTCACCGTCACCGTGATGCGCGACGCGGGGCTCGAGGCATTCGACAACGTGGCCGGTGGCGAGACAGCGGGCATCCCCTTCGCGGCCCTCGTGGCCGAGCGGATGGCGCTGCCGATGACCTATGTGCGCAAGAAACCGAAGGGCTACGGCCGCAATGCCCGGATCGAAGGCGCGATGACCGAGGGCCAGCGCGTCCTGCTGATCGAGGACATGACGACCGATGGCGGCTCGAAGCTGAGCTTCGTCGACGCGATTCGCGAGACCGGTGCGACCTGCGCCCATACCGGCGTCATCTTCAGCTACGGCATCTTCCCCGAGATCGACCGCACGCTGGGCGATCACGGCGTGACGCTGCATGCCTGCGCGACGTGGTGGGACGTGCTGGCCGAAGCCAAGACCGAAGGCCGCTTCGACGCCGAGACGCTGGGCGGGGTCGAAGCATTCCTGAACGATCCCCGTGGGTGGCAGGCCGCCCATGCGACGGACGGGGCTTGACCGACGGCGCGTCGCGGTCTGCAAGTGACGGGCGGGCGGACACGGACCACCCGCGTCGCCGACCCGAGGCCGCCCATGCGCATCGCCATCCTTCTGTTACCGCTTCTCGCCGCTTGTGCGCTCGCCCGGCCCTCGCCCGAGGCAGCGCGGGACGCGGCGCGGCGGATCAACGGGATGTCCACCGCCGCGCTCTGGCAGATACAGGCGACGACGCCGGACATGGTCGAGCTGTCGCAGGTCGAAGCCGAGCTGGGCAGCCGGGACGTTGTCGCCGCAGGCAACACCTATCTCGGTCGTCGCAGCCTCGCGCGGGCGCGTCCGGGCCGCTACCGCCGACCCGCGCAGGACGACCCCTCGCTCGACGGGATCGACTGCTCCGATTTCATCACCGGCGCCGCCGCGCAGGCTGAACTCATGGGCTCCGGCGGGCCCTGGAACGACCGCCACCGCCTGGACGAGGACGGCGACGGCCTCGCCTGTGGCTGGAAAGCGGATCTCGAGCGCATCCGCGCGGACGTGACCCGGCGCGGATAGAACTTTCGCTCCGGGCCAAGGGCTTGCGCTCTTCTCCCCAGCAAAGATCGGCTTGCTCACAGCCTGCCCACAGGGCCCGGATTGCCGGGGCGCGGGCCGGTCTGATAGGTCGGGGCACGGCGACAGCAGTGGAAACAGCCGGGCGGTGAACGTCCGCGGGCGGGGGCAGTGTCATGAACGAGATCGCACGACTGGATCAGCAGGCTTCGGCAGCTCATGACGTCACGCTGCCGCACAATATCGAAGCCGAGCAGCAGCTTCTCGGCGCGCTCCTGACCAATAACGACCTCTACGACCGGGCGTCGTCGATCATCCGGGGCGAGCATTTCTATGACCCGGTCCACGAGCGCATCTACGAGATCTGCGCGGCCCGCATCCAGAAGAACGCGCTGGCCTCGCCGGTGACGCTGAAGCCCTTCCTCGAGGAGGACGAGGGGCTGCGCGCGCTGGGTGGGCCGTCCTACCTCGTGACGCTGGCAGCCTCGGCGGTGGCGGCCTACGCGGTGCGCGACTACGCGCAGATGATCTACGACCTGGCCATCCGGCGCGAGCTGATCGCACTCGGCCGGGACATCGCGGCGCAGGCCAACGACGTCACCGTCGAGACCGAGCCCGCCGACCAGATCGTGGATGCCGAGGCGAAGCTCTACGCGCTGGCCGAGCAGGGCAAATCCGAGAAGGGCTTCCAGTCCTTCCTGTGGGCGATCAAACAGGCGGTGGACGTGGCCAACGCCGCCTACCAGCGCGACGGCGGGCTGGCGGGCATCTCGACCGGCCTCGTAGACATGGACAAGAAGCTGGGCGGTCTGCACCGCTCGGACCTCCTGATCCTCGCCGGCCGGCCGTCGATGGGGAAGACGTCGCTGGCGACCAACATCGCGTTCAACGTCGCCAAGGCGCACCGCCTCGGCAAGACCCATGACGGGCGCGAGGGCGCGGTCTCGGGCGGCGTCGTGGGCTTCTACTCGCTCGAGATGTCGGCCGAACAGCTCGCCGCGCGCGTGCTCTCGGAGGCGTCCGAGGTGCCCTCGGAGCAGATCCGCCGCGGCGACATGACCGAGGCCGAGTTCCGCCGCTTCGTCGAGGCCGCGAAGGAGCTGGAGAACTGCCCGCTCTTCATCGACGACACGCCCGCGCTGCCGATCGCGCAGCTCGCCGCCCGCGCCCGCCGCCAGAAGCGGGTCCACGGGCTCGACCTGCTGATCGTCGACTATCTCCAGCTCGTGACCGCGCCCGGCAAGGGCGACAGCCGCGTCAACGAGGTCTCGGCCATCACGCAGGGCCTCAAGGCCATCGCGAAGGAACTGGATATCCCGGTCATCGCGCTCAGCCAGCTGAGCCGGCAGGTCGAGAACCGCGAGGACAAGCGCCCGCAGCTTTCGGACCTTCGGGAATCGGGCTCGATCGAGCAGGACGCGGATGTCGTGATGTTCGTGTACCGCGAGGAGTACTACAAGGAACGCGAGAAGCCGGGCGACCACCAGCTCGACAAGATGGCCGAATGGCAGGCCGCCATGGAGGCCGTGCATGGCCGCGCCGAGGTCATCATCGGCAAGCAGCGCCACGGCCCCATCGGCACGGTCGAGCTCTCCTTCGAGGGCCGCTTCACCCGCTTCGGAAACCTCGTGAAGCCTTGGCAGGACGGCCGCCGCTGAGCGCGGAATTCTCTTCCGGAAGAGAATTTGCCCCGCGGCATGCGCGGTGCCTGCCGCCGGGGTCGGACCGGCATATTTGAAGAGCAAAGACCCCGGCGGGCAGGCCATGCCGCGCGCGTCGGCGCTTGACCCGGCAGGCGCGGGACGCGACACCGCGCCGATGGGTACGGGTCACCTTCATATCGATCTCGAGGCCGTCGCGGCGAACTGGCGGGCGCTCGATGCGCTGTCGGGCCCCGGCTGCGAGACGGCCGCGACGGTCAAGGCGGATGCCTACGGCCTCGGTGTCACGCAGGTCGCACCCCGTCTCTTCCGCGAAGGCGTGCGCGCCTTCTTCGTGGCCACCGCCGACGAGGGTCTGGAGCTGCGCCGCGTGCTGGGCCCCGAGCCGCGCATCTATCTCTATTACGGCCACATGCCGGGCGACACCGCGACGATCGAGCGGGCCGACCTCGTGCCTCTCATCTGCTCGCTCGACCAGCTCGAGCGCCAGATCGCGCAACTCCCCCGGCGGCCCTTCGGGCTGCAGCTCGACACGGGCATGAGCCGGCTGGGTCTGACCTTCGAGGAATGGGCGGCCGTGGCCGAACTGGCCCTGCGGGCGGGCCCGGTCCTCGTGACCTCGCATCTCGCCGCCGCCGACGATCCGGGCAGCGACCAGAGCGCGCGCCAGCTCGCGCGGTTCCACGAGATGACCGACGGCATCACCGTGCCCCGCAGCTTGGCCGCGACCGGAGGCACGCTCCTCGGGTCGGCCTACCATTTCGACATGGTGCGCCCCGGCATCGGCCTCTATGGCGGCGCGCCCTTCGCACAGGCCGAACCCGTGGCCACCCTCGATCTGCCGGTCGTGGCCTGTTTCGACATCCCGGCGGGCACGCCCGTGGGCTACAACGCCACCTGGACCGCCCCGGCGGCCACCCGCATCGCGACGATCGCGGGCGGCTATGCCGACGGGCTTCACCGCGCGCTGGCCCCCGGGATCGAGGTGATGGCCGGGCCGATCCCCTGCCCCGTCGTCGGGCGCGTCTCGATGGACCTGCTGACGGTCGATATCGGGCATCTCGACCGCGACCCCGACAGCTTGCGAATCCTCGGGCCGCATCACGGCGTCGATGCGATGGCCGCCCACGCCGGTACCATCGGATACGAGGTTCTGACCTCGCTGGGACAGCGATACCGCCGCACCTATCGCGGGTGACGTAACGGCACTTCTAGCGTCAAGACGCAGCCTGGCACCGATATCTGGGCGATTCTTTCTAAGTCTTTCGGAACTCCTAAAGATTCCGTTGCGTTCAATAGGCGGATTTCTGCTATGACTTGATCGAGCAGCCAAGAAACCCGACCGCCGCTGCCACAAAAGGGTTTGGCTATGACTGACACGACACGATCCGTTGCGATCGCCACGAGCCTGTTGCAACAGGTCTGCACCATCCTTCTCGTGCTTCTCGCGCTGGGCGCCGTCGCGGTGACCGCGGGCGCGTTCCTGGGCCTACTGCCCTGGATCGAGCTTCCGGTCGCGCTGGGCGGGGCCGAGGTCGTGAATGCGGGCATGATTGCGCAGATCGGCCTGACGGTGCTTCTCCTGATGCTGGTCGGCTACCTGCCGTCCAACGCCCGCGTCCGCCGCCTCGAGGTGACGAATCGCGACTTCCACCTTTCGATGGCCGATGTCGCGCGGGCCTATGACTACGTCCACCGCGCCGACCGCGAGGGGACCTTCCAGCTCAGCCGCGAATTCGACGCGATGCGCGACCGGATCGAGTGGATGCGCAACCATCCCGACCTCGCCGACCTCGAACATGACGTGCTGCAGATCGCCGCGCAGATGAGTGTCGAGAGCCGCGAATTGGCCGAGGTTTACAACGACGAGAAGGTCGACCGCGCCCGCTCCTTCCTGCGGCAGCGCCAGCAGGAGGTCGAGGATTACCGCCAGCGCATTTCGATGGCGCAGGCCACCGTGCAGGAGATCAAGCGTTGGATGCAGGCCGTCTCGGTCGAGGAAGGGTTGGCCGAAAAGCAGCTCGAGCGCCTTCAGTCCGACCTGGCCGAGGTTACCGACGCGCTCAAGCTGACCGGCCACGACCGCGGCCAGAATGTCGTCGGCCTGGGCCAGCGTCCCCGCCGCGAGGCGAATGGCGGCGACGCGATCGCGACCCCCGCCGAATAGACCCGGCCCACTGATCCAACGAGAAGGGCCCGGAGCATCGCACCGGGCCCTTTCTTCATCCGCGCCCGCGCAGGTTCAGAAGCGGTAGACCAGCTTCAGGCCGCCCGCGATCTCGTCGGTGCCGGTGCCGATCCCGCCGAAATCGGCGTTCATCCGCAGCGACAGTCCGTCGGTCAGGTTCACGTCGGCGCCGAACTCGATCCGGGCGGACAGCTCACCGCCATCCTTGAAGCCCGCGACCAGCGCGGTATCGGCTTCGGCGTAATCGTAATCGGCATGCAGGCCGACGAAGCCCGTCCCCATCTCCATCTGGCTGGTATAGCGGGCCCCGACCGACAGTGTGCCGAAGGTGGTCTTCGAGGTCCCGGCGCCAGCCAGCGTCCCGCCCGTGCCCTCGACCTCTTCGCGGCCGATCGAGAGCGAGGCCATCGGCGACAGGATATCGCCGTCGCCCATCGCCATGTCGTATGCGCCCGAAAAGGTCAGGGCATACAGCTCGGTGTCGCCGGTCCCGACGCCGCCGGCAGTCACCTGGTCGAAGTCACCGCGGCCCCAGATCAGGCTCGCCTCGCCGCGGTAGGCGCCGGAGCGCATCGCGACGTAGGGCTGCACGAAGTGCAGGTCGCCCGAGATGTCGAAGCCCCCCTGCACCGAGGAGAGATCCGTCGTCCCGATCGAAAGGCCCGCGACAATGTTCGCTGCGATCTCGATATCCGCGCCAAGCTGGAAGCCCGTCGCGGATTGGTCGATATCGGAGCCGCGCGCCGCGAAGCCGGTGAACTCGATCCAGCTATGGACCGGCGTGCCGCCGACGCCGCGCGTGGAGGCGAAGGTCAGCGGGGTCGTCCGGTCGAGCCCGACGCCCGCGTTCGAGCGCGCCACGTCACCGGCTTGGACAACAAAGCGCCGCGCGAGCGTCGCGAAGGCTGCATCTGCGGCGGCGAGCTGAACCGGAACCGAGGGGCCCCAGCCTAGGACGGCGCCGGAGCCGGCGAGTGAGAACGTGCCCGTTGCGGCGGAACCCCAGCCAAAGACGACGACGCTGTAATTGCCGTCGGGGACATCGATCGTGAAGATCGACAGCCCTCCGAATCCCAGCCCGTCGTCATCATAGGCCAGCGGCGCCGTGGCGACCGCGGGATCGAACGCGCCAGGGACGAGGTAGATGACGGTATCCGAAGAGCCGAAGGGATTGCTGACGGTGTCAGCCGTCGTCGTCTGCACCGTCAGCGTGCCGGTCCCATCGACGCGGATCGGTACGGCATCGAACGCCCGCGAACCGGAGCCACCGACGCTGGCCGATCCGTTATGATTGGTAGTGTTGGCCGATGTCAGCGCGCCGTCATATGTGAACGTGCTCTGAGCCTGGGCATAACCTGCCGCCAGGATCGTCGTGGCGCCCAGCGCCAGCGTTGCGATCGTCCGTTGCATTCCTGCGGTCCTCGTTACGTGAAACATTAATATTTCGTTAACATTCGTGAGTCGGCGAAGATATGCCGACGCGCCCGCATCGGCCTGTCGCGTGGACCCCTGTATCGCTCGCACCACAGTCGGTCTCACCCGTGGCAACAATCGGGGTTGTGCGTGGGGATTAAACGGACCAAACCGGGAACATGGCCAAGCCTGTCACCCAGTTCGCCTGCACCGATTGCGGCGCCGTCCATAAGAAATGGACCGGTCGCTGCGATGGCTGCGGGGCGTGGAACACCATCCAGGAAGAGGTCCCGCTGAGCCAGGGGCCGTCGAAGAAGGCGCTGGGGACCGCGAAGGGCCGCAAGATGGCGCTGACCGACCTTCAGACCGAGGAGGCGCCACCGCCGCGCACGCTCTCGGGCCTGGACGAGCTCGACCGCGTGCTCGGCGGCGGCCTCGTGCCTGCCTCGGCGACGCTGGTGGGCGGCGATCCGGGGATCGGGAAGTCGACGCTGCTCCTTCAGGCGGCGGCGGCCTTTGCGCGCCGAGGCGAGAGCGTGGTCTACGTCTCCGGCGAGGAGGCGACGGCGCAGGTGCGGATGCGCGCGCAGCGGCTGGGCCTCGACGACAGCCCCGTCAAGCTCGCCGCCGAGACGAACCTGCGCGACGTTCTGACCACACTGGAGGCCGAGCGCCCGGCGCTTGCTATCATCGATTCGATCCAGACCATGTGGGTCGACACCGTCGACAGCGCGCCCGGCTCCGTCAGCCAGGTCCGCGCCTCGGCACAGGAGCTGACCAGCTTCGCCAAGCGCTTCGGGACGGCCGTGATCCTCGTCGGCCATGTCACCAAGGAGGGTCAGATCGCGGGCCCCCGCGTCGTCGAGCACATGGTCGACACGGTCCTCTATTTCGAGGGCGAGCGCGGCCACCAGTTCCGCATCCTGCGCGCGGTCAAGAACCGCTTCGGCCCCGCCGACGAGATCGGCGTGTTCGAGATGACGGGCGCGGGATTGGCCGAGGTCGCGAACCCCTCGGCGCTGTTCCTCGGCGAGCGGGACGCCCCTGCCCCGGGCTCGGTCGTCTTCGCGGGCATCGAAGGCACGCGCCCCCTGCTGGTCGAGATCCAGGCCCTCGTGGCCCCCTCGCAACTCAGCCAGCCGCGGCGCGCGGTGGTCGGATGGGACGGCTCGCGCCTGTCGATGATCCTCGCCGTGCTCGAAGCGCGGACGGGGATCAGCTTCGGAGGGCTCGACGTCTATCTCAACGTGGCCGGCGGTATCCGCATCTCGGAGCCGGCCGCCGACCTCGCCGTGGCCTGCGCGCTCCTCTCGGCCCGCGAGGACGCGGGCATCCCCCCCGAGACGGTCGTCTTCGGCGAGCTCTCGCTCTCGGGCGCGCTCCGCCCCGTGGCACAGGCCGAAAATCGCTTGAAGGAGGCCGCCAAACTTGGTTTTACCGCCGCAATGGCGCCCAAGGGGTGCAAGACGGGGGATGCGGGCGGTATGGCCCTCAGGCTTCTGCCGGACCTGACCACGCTGGTGGGCGAGGTGTTCGGCGCGGGCTGACCCACCCCCGAGCGAGGGACGGAATGGACGGTTTCACCTATGTGGACGGCGCGGTCGCGCTCGTCATCGTCGTCTCGGCCATCCTCGCCTATAGCCGCGGCCTCGTCCGCGAGACCATGGCGATCCTCGGCTGGGTCGCCGCCGCGATCCTCGCCTTCACCTTCGCGGGCGCGGCCGAACCACTGGTCCGCGAGATCCCTTATGTCGGCGACATCCTCGGCGATAGCTGCGAGCTGGCGGTGATCGCGGCCTTCGCCCTGGTCTTCGCGCTCGCGCTCGTCCTCGTGTCGTTCTTCACGCCGCTCCTGTCATCGGCGGTGCGCCATTCGGCGCTCGGGCCCTTCGATCAGGGCCTCGGCTTCGTCTTCGGCGTCCTGCGCGGCATCCTGCTGATCGCGGTCGGTTTCGTGGTCTACGACCGTGTGATCGTGAACGCGGGCATCCCGGCGGTCGAGGAAAGCCGCTCGATCAACATCTTCGGCCGCGCCAAGGGCAATATCGAGGAGAACATCCCCGAGGACGCGCCCGGCTGGATCCTGACCCGCTACGAGTCGCTGGTGGGCGAATGCTTCGAGCCCGCAGCCCCGGTCGAGCCCGTGACACCGACCGAATGACGCACCGCCCGACGGGTGCGTGACTTCGGCCGCGCCGGTCCGTATGTCGGGGCCAGACCGCCCCTAGATTCGCAGGACATGTCCCGATGACCGACTGGCGCAGCTCCCCCTTCGATCCCGTCCTCGACGGCGACAAGTTGAAGGAGGAATGCGGCATCTTCGGCGTCGTCGGCGTGACCGAGGCCGCGAACTTCACCGCGCTTGGCCTCCACGCGCTGCAACATCGCGGGCAGGAGGCGGGCGGCATCGTCGTCCACGACCCCGATCACGGCTTCAACTCGGTCCGCCGCTTCGGCTACGTCCGCGACAATTTCACCGACCGCGCGACCATGGACATGCTGCCCGGCAGCCTTGCGATCGGGCATGTCCGCTATTCCACCTCGGGCTCCAAGGGCGCCACCGCGATCCGCGACGTGCAGCCCTTCTTCGGCGAGTTCGCCATGGGCGGCGCGGCCATCGCGCATAACGGCAACATCACCAATGCCGACGCACTTCGGCGCGAGCTGATCGAGCGCGGCTCGATCTTCCAGTCCTCCTCGGACAGCGAATGCATCATCCACCTGATGGCGCGATCCCTGCAGCAGAACATCCCCGAGCGGATGAAGGACGCGCTCCGCCGGGTCGAAGGCGCGTTCAGCGTCATCGCGATGACGCGGACCAAGCTGATCGGCGTGCGCGACCCGCTGGGCGTGCGCCCGCTCGTGCTGGGCCGCGTCGGCGACGGCCCGGCGCCCGGTTGGGTGCTGGCCTCCGAGACCTGTGCGCTCGACATCATCGGGGCCGAGTTCATCCGCGAGGTCGAGCCGGGCGAGATGGTCGTCATCACGCCCGACAAGCTGACCTCGCATCGCCCGTTCGAGCCGAAACGCCCGCGCTTCTGCATCTTCGAGCATGTCTATTTCAGCCGCCCCGACAGCATCCTGGGCGGCCGCTCGGTCTATTCCACCCGCGAGGCGATCGGGCGTGAACTGGCCAAGGAAGCCCCGGTCGAGGCCGATCTCGTCTGCCCCGTCCCCGATTCCGGCACCCCCGCCGCCATCGGCTACAGCCTCGCCTCGGGCATCCCCTACGCAATGGGCATCATCCGCAACCAGTATATGGGCCGGACCTTCATCGAGCCGACGGAGAGCATCCGCAACATGGGCGTCCGCCTGAAGCTCAACGTCAACCGGGCGCTGGTGAAGGGCAAACGCATCGTGCTCGTGGACGACAGCGTCGTGCGCGGCACCACCTCGCGCAAGATCAAGGAGATGATCCTCGATGCAGGCGCGGCCGAGGTCCATTTCCGCATCGCGAGTCCGCCGACCGCGTGGCCCTGCTTTTACGGCGTCGACACGCCCGAGCGCGAGAAGCTGCTGGCGGCTACGATGACCGAAGACGAGATGTGCGCGCATCTGGGCGTCGACAGCCTCAAGTTCATCTCGCTCGACGGGCTCTACCGCGCGGTGGGCGAGGCGGGCGGGCGCGACCCGGACGCGCCGCAATATTGCGACGCCTGCTTCTCGGGCGAATACCCGGTCGAGCCGTCGGATCAGGTGTCGCGCGGGTTCCAGCTGAAGGCGGCCGAATAGGCCGACGCCCCAGGCATCCGCACGGCGATCGCTGGGACGGCGCGTCCCGCCTCGACAGGCTGCGCCCGCGCCCTACCTCTCGCCTCCCAGAGCGGAGGGCAACATCTTGAAAATCCTGCACATCGCCGGTGCCACCACGACGCGCTTCTACCGCGACCTGTCCCTGACCTATCAGCGCAATTGCGTGACACCCGAGGGCACGACCGCCGCCCTCCTGGTGGTCGAGCCGGATGGCGGGCTCGCGTGGGACGGGCGCCCCGTGACGCTGGCCCGCGCGTTGGATCTGGCGGCGGGATACGACGTGGTCGTCCCGCATCTCTTCTGTCCCGACGGCATGACGACGTGGCGCAGCCTGTTCGAGACGGCGCTGGGCATCCCCGTGGTCGGCCCGCCGCTGGCCGCGACCGTCACCTCGACGTCGAAGCTGGCGACCAAGGCGCTGGCCGAAGCGTCCGGGGTGCGCGTGCCGGCCTCGGTCCGCGTGACGGACGCGGCCGACCTGCCGGACGTCGCTTTGCCCGCCATCGTGAAGCCCGACCGCGAGGACAACTCGCTGGGGCTGACGCTCGTGCGGACCCGCGACGACCTCGCCCCGGCGGTCGAGGCGGCGCTCGAACATGACGCGACCGCGCTGATCGAAGCGTACATTCCCGGCCGCGAGGTGCGCGTCGGCGTGATCGAGGACCCCACGCCGCGCGTCCTGCCGATCCTCGAATACCACGTCACGCCCGACCACCCGATCCGCGAGCGGGCCGACAAGGTCGCGCTCGACGAGACCGGCACTGTGACCATGGGCGCATGGGAACATCCGACGCTGGACACGAGCTGTCCGGCCGCCTTGGCGGCAGACACACACGCCCAGCTTTGCGACGCGGCGCAGACGATGCACGCGGCGCTTGGCGGGCGGGACTACTCTCTCTTCGACTTTCGCATCCATGCCGATACCGGCGTGCCCTACCTGCTCGAAGCCTGCAGCTTCTGGACCTTCACGCCCGTCTCCGTGATCTCGCGGATGCTGGCCGCAGAAGGCTCCGATCTGACCGATGCGGCGCTGGCGATGTGGCGGCGCGCGGCGGCCCGCCGTGCGAGCGCCACCTGTGCCGGAACTCGAGGCATGGTGGACCCGCGGGGCGTTGATGGCCCGACACCGCCATCCCTTGCCGCGATGGCGGGCGCGGGTCCCGTCCACCAGATCCCGCCGATGGTCTGAGCGCGGTTAAAGAACGGAAAAGGGCCGCGCCAGCCCGGCGCGGCCCTCGATTTCGGCGATAGCGCCGGATCAGGCGTCGCGGCGCGCCGCCAGCGCCCGGCGACCGCCGGTCACGATCAACGCGGCCAGCACGGCCTTGACCGCATCACCCAGCAGGAACGGGGCCACCCAGCCCGACCAGAGAGCCGCGGCGGAGGTCGAGGCCCAGCCTGCTTCGATGCCCGCGGCGCTGGCGACGGCATATGGCCAGGCCACGCCCGGAAGGTAGATTGCGGCGGCCGCCAGCAGCGACGCGCCGATCATCACGACGAGCCCGCGCCCGGCGGCGAGCCCGGCAATGTAGGCCATCGCCACGAAGCCCAGGAGGAAGCCGCCCGTCGGCCCGGCCAGATAGGCGAGACCCGCGCCGCCATTGGCGAAGACCGGCAGGCCCATCGCTCCCTCGGCGAGGTAGGCCAGCACGGTGATTGCGCCCAGGCGCGCGCCCAGCGTCAGGCCGATGGTCAGGATCGCGAGACCCTGCAGCGTCAGGGGAACCGGGAAGAACGGGATGCTGACCTGCGCGGCCAGCGCGATGAGCACCGTCCCCGCCGCGACCAGAGCGACCTTGCGGCCCAGGGACCATTGGTTCGGCGTCGACGCGACAGCCTGCATGTTCTGGGTCATCACGGACCTCCTGTTGAATATCTCGCGCATCTTTTCCGCCGCGCGCCGCCCCGTGTCAACGCGCCCCCGCTTGATGCCGCGCCCCGCTCGTGGCACGGGGCGGGCATGACTGATCGTCCCGACCTCGCGCTTGTCACCGGCGCCTCGCGCGGCCTCGGCGCCGCCATCGCCGAACGGCTCGCCGCCGCCGGCACCCATGTCGTCGCCGTCGCCCGCACCCAGGGCGCGCTCGAGGAGCTGGACGATCGCATCCAGGCCGCAGGCGGTGCCGCGACGCTGGCTCCGATGGACATCACCGTCGCCGCCGCGATGCAGCAGCTCTGCCGGGGCATCCACGACCGCTGG
Source organism: uncultured Jannaschia sp. (assembly GCF_947503795.1). Lineage (NCBI taxonomy): Bacteria > Pseudomonadati > Pseudomonadota > Alphaproteobacteria > Rhodobacterales > Roseobacteraceae > Jannaschia > uncultured Jannaschia sp. The sequence continues at coordinate 1,791,285 of NZ_CANNEZ010000001.1, forward strand.
GGCAAGCTGCCGCTCTGGGTGCACACGGCGGTCCATGCGACGCCCCTGACGCCCACGACGATGGTCGACGAGCGGGACATGGCGAAGGCGGTGAACGTGAACGTCACGGCGCTGTCGCGCTTGATCCCCTATGTCTCGCCGCTGCTGCAGGCGGCAGGCGGGGGGACGGCGGTGTTCTTCGACGACCCGATGCCCCTGCCCTTTTCGGCCGGCTACACCGCGACGAAGGCCGCCCAGCGCGCGATGATCGAGGCGTGGCAGGCCGAGGCGACGACGCAGACTGCGGCGACAGTCCATCTCCTTACGCCGAAGCCCATGGGCACGGCGGTCCGCGCCCGGTTCCATCCCGGCGAGGACCGCACCAAGCTCGCGACCCCGGCGGACGAGGCCGCGCGGCTTCTGGGTGAGATCGGGCTGGGCTGACGCGCCCTAGCCGGCGAGTTCGGCGGCGTCGGCCGCCATCGCCTCGGCCTGTTCGGCCAGCTTGTCGAGCCGGGCGAGGGCCTCGTCGGGGATCACCTCGGTCGGCACCTCCTTGATGACCTCGACCGTCTTCGGTTCGGGTGCGGGATGGGCCCGCATCTCGTCGAGAAGCTGGGTCTGCTGGGCCAGCCGCCGGTCGAGCGCACGCAATTCCTCGTCGGCCGAGATCGTCTTGTCGGCCAGCATCAGCCCCGCCATCAGCAACAGCCGGTCCTGGTTCAGCCGCGCGCCGCTTTGCGACAGGGCCTTGGCCTCGCGGTCGAGCAGTTCGGCGGCGGCGTTGAGATATCCCTCCTCGCCGTCCTGACAGGCAACGATGAAGGTGCGGTCGCCGATTTCGATGGTCATGTCAGGCATTGGCCGCCTCCAGCATGGGTTCCAGTTCCGCCAGAAGGGCCTGCATCTCGGCGAGGTCCATGGCGCGCGCGGCGCGGAGCGCGTCGTTCTCGGCCTTGAGCGAGGCGTCGATGGCACCGTCGGTCTGGGCGCGCAGGTCGGCGCTCGTGGCCGCCATCGCCTCCAGCGCGGCGCGCAGGCGCACGCCGTCGGCTTCACCCGGCGCATGCGCGGGGTCGGCGGCGGGCGCCCCGGCCTCCAGCTCTGCGATCCGCGCGCGGGCGGCGTCGAGCTCGGCCTGCAGCCCCTTTGCATCGCCATCGGTCGTCTGGGCGGAGGCGCGGTCCTGCGCGGCCTTCAACGCCCGCGCGGTTGCACCCAGCGCCGCCTGTATGCGCGCGATCCGCGCGTCGAGTTCCGCCTGCTCCGCCATCTCGTCCGTCCTCTGAATGGGTCGTGTGGGGCCAATCGACCCCAAACCGTCGCCGGTGTCAAAGCCCGCGCGCCCCTTGGCTTGCACGCCCGCGCGCCCCCGCCTAGGGAGAGGCAAAGCCCGAGGGAGCATCATATGACCGACGAGACCACCGGACCCGACCTCGACGCCCTGCGCGCCGCCAACCCCGGCCATTGGCGCCGCGCCGCCGCGATCCGCACGCTGACGCTCGATGCCGTCGCCGCCGCCAATTCGGGTCATTCGGGCATGCCGATGGGCATGGCCGACGTCGCCACCGTCCTCTTCGAAAAGCACCTCAAGTTCGACGCCGCGCGCCCCGACTGGCCCGATCGCGACCGGTTCATCCTTTCGGCGGGCCACGGATCGATGCTGCTCTACTCGCTGCTGCACCTGACGGGCTATCCCGAGATGACGCTCGACCAGCTCCGCAACTTCCGCCAGCTCGGCGCGATCACGGCCGGCCACCCTGAATACGGCCACGCGCCGGGCATCGAGGTCACGACCGGCCCGCTCGGCCAGGGCATCGCCACCTCGGTCGGCTTCGCCATCGCCGAGGAGATCCAGCGCGCCCGCTTCGGCCGCAAGATCGTCGACCACCACACCTGGGTCATCGCGGGTGACGGCTGCCTGATGGAGGGCGTCAGTCAGGAGGCCATCGCGCTGGCCGGGCACCTACAGCTGAGCCACCTGATCGTCCTCTGGGACGACAACGGCATCACCATCGACGGCAAGGTCTCGATCTCGGACAGCACCGACCAGCGGCAGCGCTTCAAGGCAAGCGGCTGGGACGTGATCGAGGTGGACGGGCACGACCCCGAGGCCATCGACGCCGCCCTGACCGACGCCAAGAAGGGCAAGAAGCCCACGATGGTCGCCTGCAAGACGCATATCGCCATCGGGTCGAGCGCGCAGGACACGTCCAAGGGGCACGGCGCGCTGACCGATCCCGACCTGATCGCGGCCACCAAACGCGCCTATGGCTGGGAGGCCGCGCCGTTCGAGATCGCGCCCGACCTCAAGGCCGAATGGGAGGAGATCGGCGCCCGCGGCTCCGAGGCCCGCGCCGAGTGGGAGGTCCGCTTCGCCGAGCTGGGCCGGGGCAAGCGCGACCAGTTCGAGCGCGCCCTGCGCGGCGAGGCGCCGAAGAAGCTCTCGGCGACCATCAAGGCGATGAAGCGCCAGCTCGTCGAGACGAAGCCCAAGGTCGCCACGCGCCGCTCGTCCGAAATGGTGCTGGAGATCGTGAACCCGATCATGCCCGAGACGATCGGCGGCTCGGCGGACCTCACCGGGTCGAACAACACGCTGACCGACGACATGGGCATCTTCACGGCCGACAACCGCGCCGGACGCTACATCTATTTCGGCATCCGCGAGCACGGTATGGCCGCCTGCATCAATGGCATGGCGCTGCATGGCGGGGCCAAGCCCTATGGCGGCACCTTCTTCGCCTTCACCGACTACGCCCGCCCCGCGATGCGGCTGGCGGCGCTGATGGGCATCCCGTCCACTTTTGTGATGACCCACGATTCCATCGGCCTGGGCGAGGACGGACCGACCCACCAGCCGGTCGAGCATCTCGCCATCTGCCGCGCGACCCCCAATACCAACACCTTCCGCCCCTGCGACACGACCGAGACCGCCGAGGCGTGGGAGCTGGCGCTGACCTCCACGCGCACGCCGTCCGTCCTCGTGCTGACGCGGCAGGGTCTGCCGGCCCAGCGCACAGAGTTCTCGAACAAGAACCTCGTCGCGCAGGGCGCCTACGTAATGGCCGAGGCCGAGGGGAAGCGCATGGCGATCCTCATGGCCACCGGCTCCGAGGTGCATGTCGCCATGGCCGCGCGCGACCTGCTGCAACAGGACGGGATCGGCACCCGGGTCGTCTCGATGCCCTGCTGGGAGCTCTTCGAGGCGCAGGACGAGAAATACCGCAAGAAGATCCTGCCCGCCGGTCCCGTCCGGGTGGCCGTCGAGGCGGCGATCCGCTTCGGCTGGGATCGCTGGCTCTATGGCGAGCGCGGCAAGCGGGAAAAGGGCGCATTCGTCGGAATGCACGACTTCGGGGCCTCGGCTCCGGCGGGCGAGCTGTTCGACCATTTCGGCATCACTGCGGAAGCCGTCGCCAAGGCGGCGCGCGAGCTGCTCTGACGGGTCCGCGACGCCGCGATTTCGCCACATGGCCGTGGCAGGTCGGGGCATGGACCTGTCATCCACCCCGCGCGGCGTCGCCCTTTTCATCGATGCGGACAACCTCTCCGCGAGGCACGCCGGCGCCCTCCGCGCGGTTGCCGGCCGGCTCGGGCCGCTGCGGATCGTCCGGGCCTACGGGAATGCAAGCCACAGCGCGTGGCGGGCGGAACCGGGCATCCGGTTCTGCGACGCCTGGTGCGGCAAGAACGCGGCCGACTTGCTCCTGGCCGTCGAGTCGATGCAGGTCGCGCTGACGACGGATCCGGGCGCCATCGTGATCGCCACGGCGGACGGCGACTTCCGGCATGTCGCTCTGGCGCTGCGCGAAGCGGGCCGCCGGATCATGGGCATCGGGGATGCCAAGGCGCCCGAGACGTTCCGCGCCGCCTGCACCGAGTTCCACGAATTGCCGTCCCCGACCGCAGCCCCGCCGACCATCGAGAGCCGCGTCGTGGACCTTCTGCGCGAGCGCGGCGGCTCGGTCCCGCTGCCCGAGCTGAACGCCCTCGTCCGCCGGTCCGATCCCACGTTCAGGATCACCGCGACGCCGGAGAAGAGCTGGCCCAAGTGGATCGACGCGCGGCCCGAGACGTTCCGTCGCGACAAGAAGGGCCCCGCGGCGCGCGTCACTCTCCCGGCCTAATGCGCCGCCGCGTCGTCCTTCTTGCCGAGCATCCCGAGGACCGCGCCCACCACGGGCATCAGCAGAAGGCCCAGAACGACCCCGATGATGCCGTCCAGCACGGCCGTGGCCAGCCAGTTGAGGAACCCGCCGTCGGACACGGCAGCGGCCAGCGACTTGACCGTGTCGTAGGGCAGATGCCAGCCGATCTCGTGCAAGGCATGGACGACGATGTTGCCGCCGACCCAGAGCATCGCGGCCGTGCCGACGACGGTCAGGCCGGTCATGAAGCCCGGCATCCCCTTGACGATGGCGACCCCGAGGCGGCGGCCGAAGGACGTCCGGCCCTCTTCGGCCAGGTGCAGGCCCACGTCGTCCGCCTTCACGATCAGCGCGACCGCGCCATAGACTGCGACCGTGATGACGACCGCGATGACGCCAAGAACCGCGGCCTTCGTCCAGAGCCCGGCCGTCGGATCGGTCGAGGCCAACGCGATGGTCATGATCTCGGCCGAGAGGATGAAATCCGTCTTGATCGCACCCTTGACGCGCTGCTCCTCGAGATGGGCGGCGTCGAGGGGCGTGTGCTCGGGGTCCTTGATCTTGGCCAGCGTGTCGTGCGGCACGAGCCAGTGCCACACCTTCTCGGCCCCCTCGTAACAGAGGTAGAGCCCGCCGAGGATCAGGAACCACGGGATCAGCCACGGCGCGAAGACCGACAGGATCAGGGCTGCCGGCAGCAGGATCACCAGCTTGTTGAACGCGCTGGCCCGGGCGATCTTCCAGACGATCGGCAATTCGCGGGCGGCGGCGAAGCCGTGGACGTATTTCGGGGTCACCGCGGCGTCGTCGATCACCGCGCCCGCCGCCTTGGTCCCGGCCTTGGCGGCCTGCCCGATGATATCGTCGATGCTGGCCGACGCGACCTTGGCGATGGCCGCCACGTCGTCGAGCAATGCGAGAAGTCCACTCATGGCGCGCGAATCCTTCCTGTCGTCTGACGGGTGATCTAGCGCCCATCCGTCCGCATCAAGGTTCCGCCGCCACGTGACCCGGCGAGGTTTAGCGTTAACCGTTACCGCCACCGGCCCGGTTTAACGCTAACGGGATGCCGCCGCATGCCGATTGTCCGTTGCCCGCCGCGCCGCGCGCCGCCTATCCCGGCCTCGGGGCACAGGGGGGCATGGCATGACCGTCACCATCGGGATCAACGGCTTCGGCCGCATCGGGCGCTGCACGCTGGCCCATATCGCGAGCGCCGGGCGCAATGACGTCAGCGTCGTGGCCCTCAACGCCACCGGCCCGATCGAGACCAACGCCCACCTCCTTCGCTATGACAGCGTCCACGGCCGCTACGGCGGCACGGTCCGGGTCGAGGGCGACGCGATCGACCTCGGGCACGGGCCGATCCGGGTGCAGTCGACCTACGACCCCGAGACGCTGGACTGGGAGGGGGTAGACGTCGTCCTCGAATGCACGGGCAAGTTCAACCGCCGCGACGCCGCCGCGATCCATCTCGCGCGCGGGGCCAAGCGGGTGCTGGTCTCGGCCCCCGCGACCGGCGCCGACCTGACCGTGGTCTACGGCGTGAACCATCGCAGCCTCACCACCGACCACCATGTCGCGTCGAACGCCTCCTGCACGACCAACTGCCTCGCCCCGCTGGCCAAGGTCCTCAACGACGCCATCGGCATCGAGAGCGGAATCATGACCACGATTCACAGCTATACCGGAGACCAGCCGACGCTCGACCGACGCCACGACGACCTCTACCGCGCGCGCGCCGCCGCCATGGCGATGATCCCGACCTCGACCGGCGCGGCGAAGGCCATCGGCGAAGTCGTGCCCGAGCTTGCGGGCAAGCTCGACGGGACGGCGCTCCGGGTGCCGACGCCCAATGTCTCGGCGGTGGACCTCACCTTCCAGGCGGGCCGCGACGTCACCGTGGCCGACGTCAATGCCATCGTCGCCGAGGCGGCGGCGGGCCATATGGGTGCGGTGCTGGCCTACGATCCCGAGCCCAAGGTCTCGATCGACTTCAACCATACGACCCAATCCTGCATCTTTGCGCCCGACCAGACCAAGGTCGTCGGCCGCAGCGTCCGGGTCCTCGCCTGGTACGACAACGAATGGGGGTTCTCGTGCCGCATGGCCGACGTCGCGGGACATATGGGCCGCCTGATCTGAGGCACCCGTCCGTGGCGCAGCGCGCACACCCCGCGCCCGCCCGGCCCCTGCCCTCTGTCCATCGATGCTGCGCCCTGCGAAGCTTCCCGCCATGACGAACCGTCCCGCCTTCGTGACCGGCCTCGCGCTTCTCGCCTGCGCGCTGGCCGACATCCTCCTGAACGACACGGGCGTGATCGTCTTCCTCGGGCGTCAACTGATCCGCCTGTCGGACTACATCTCCTTCTGGCGCTGAGCACCCGACGCATCCTCCGGTTGCACGAATGTCCCACGACATGCTAGCGCCGGAACCGTTAGCGGTAACGTCCGGTTGCCGCTCGAACGTATCGCCCATCCCCGGAGGACATCATGGTCAAGGTTGCAATCAACGGCTTCGGTCGGATCGGTCGGAACGTCCTGCGCGGCATCGTCGAATCGGGCCGGACCGACATCGAGGTGATCGCGATCAACGACCTCGGCCCAGTCGAGACGAACGCCCATCTTCTGCAATATGACAGCGTCCATGGCCGCTTCCCCGCCGAGGTGACGACCGGCGACGACTGGATCGACGTGGGCCGGGGCCAGATGCGCGTCACCGCGATCCGCAACCCCGCCGACCTGCCTTGGTCGGATGTCGACGTGGTGATGGAATGCACCGGGATCTTCACCTCCAAGGAGAAGTGTCAGGCCCATCTCGACAACGGCTCCAGCCGCGTCCTGATCTCCGCGCCTGGAACCGATGCCGACAAGACCATCGTCTACGGCGTCAATCACGACACCCTGACCGCCGACGACCTGATCGTGTCGAACGCGTCCTGCACCACCAACTGCCTGACGCCCGTGGCCCATGTCCTGCACAACGCCATCGGGATCGAGCGCGGCTTCATGACCACGATCCACAGCTATACCGGCGACCAGCCGACGCTGGACACGATGCACAAGGATCTCTACCGCGCCCGCGCCGCCGCGCTCTCGATGATCCCGACCTCCACCGGGGCCGCCAAGGCCGTCGGCCTCGTGATGCCGGAACTCAACGGCAAGCTCGACGGCGTGGCGATCCGGGTGCCGACACCCAACGTCTCGGTGGTCGATTTGACCTTCACCGCCGCCCGCGACACCTCCGTGGACGAGATCAACGACGCGATCCGCGCCGCCGCCGCGGGCGAACTGAAGGGCATCCTCGACGTGACCGACAAGAAGCTGGTCTCGTCGGATTTCAACCACGACCCGCATTCCTCGATCTTCGCCACCGACCAGACGAAGGTGATGGATAGCGGCAAGATGTGCCGCATCCTGACATGGTACGACAACGAGTGGGGCTTCTCGAACCGGATGGCCGACACGGCGGTCAAGATGGGATCCCTGATCTAGCACGGACCGGATCGGGGTCGGCGGCGAAGTGATCGCCCGCCCCGGACCGTCGCAAATGCACAGACCGGAACGATGCCCCCCGCCGCCCATCGATGTTCCGTAAATATGCCGGGGTCCGGGGCGGAGCACCGGCCTCCCTCCACAGGAGCTGCGTCATGCCCTTCAAGACCCTCGACGACATGGAGCTCGACGGGCGCGTCGTCATGACCCGCGTCGACATCAACGTCCCCGTCGAGGACGGCCGCGTCACCGACGCCACGCGCATCGAACGCATCGTGCCCACCGTGCGCGACATCCTCGCCCGTGGCGGAAAGCCGGTCCTCCTGGCGCATTTCGGCCGCCCCAAGGGGACGGTCGTGCCCGAGATGTCGCTTCGCCAGCTCGTGCCAACCCTGTCCAAGCATCTGGGCACCGAGGTGACCTTTGCGGATGGCGACTACGGCGCCGCCGTCGCGGCCATGGGTGCGGGCGATGTCCTCCTCTTCGAGAACGTGCGATTCCACCCCGGTGAGGAAAAGGACGACGAGGCCTTCGCCGCCCGCCTCGCCGCCGTGGGCGACGTCTATTGCAACGATGCCTTCAGCGCGGCGCATCGTGCCCACGCGACGACCCACGCCTTGGCCCGGAAGCTGCCCGCCTGTGCCGGGCGCCTGATGGAAGCGGAGTTGAAGGCGCTGGAACGGGCGCTCGGCGATCCGAAGCCGCCCGTGGCCGCGCTGGTCGGCGGGGCCAAGGTCTCGACCAAGCTGGACCTGCTGGGCAACCTCGTGACCCGAGTGCAGCACCTCATCATCGGCGGCGGCATGGCGAACACCTTTCTCGCCGCGCAAGGCGTCGACGTGAAGAAGAGCCTCTGCGAGCATGACCTCCTCGACACCGCCCGCGAGATCGCCGCCAAGGCCGAGGCCGCGGGCTGCGCAATCCTCCTGCCCCGCGACGTCGTCACCGCCGCCGAGTTCCGCGCCAATCCCCCGACCCGGACCGTTCGGGTCGAAGAGGTCCCCGACGGCCACATGATCCTCGATGCCGGGCCCGACAGCGTGGCCCATATCCGCACCGTCCTCGACGGGTGCGCGACGCTCATCTGGAATGGCCCGCTCGGCGCGTTCGAGATGACGCCCTTCGACAACGCCACCACCGTCGCCGCGCGCCACGCGGCGGATCTGACCCGCAAGGGCCAACTGGTCTCGGTCGCGGGCGGTGGGGACACGGTCGCGGCGCTCAACCACGCGGGCGTGGCCGACGATTTCACCTACATCTCGACCGCCGGGGGCGCGTTCCTCGAATGGATGGAAGGCAAGACCCTGCCGGGCGTCGCGGCCCTCGAAGACTGATAGCGCGAACAGGATGGACGGCGACCGGAGCGCGGCCTAGGTGCCGGAGCATCCCGTCCTGCCAGCCCGGAGCCGCCCCATGTCCCAGACCGATCAAGCCGCCAAGATCCGCGCCGGACAGGGGTTCGTCGCGGCACTCGACCAGTCGGGTGGCTCGACCCCCAAGGCGCTGCGACTCTACGGGATCGACGAGGACCGCTATGCCTCGGACGCGGAAATGTTCGACCTGATCCACGCCATGCGCGAGCGGATCGTGACGTCGCCCGCCTTCTCCGGCGACAAGGTGATCGCCGCGATCCTCTTCGAGCAGACGATGGATCGCGACTTCGACGGCCAGCCCGCCGCGACCTATCTTTGGGAGACGCGCGGCGTCGTCCCCTTCCTCAAGATCGACAAGGGGCTCGAGCCCGAAAACCACGGCGTCCAGCTGATGAAGCCGATCCCCGATCTCGACGCGACGCTGGAGCGCGCGAAGGCCAAGGGCATCTTCGGCACCAAGGAACGCTCGGTGATCGACGCCGCCGACCCTGATGGCATCGGCCGGATCGTCGACCAGCAGTTCGAGATCGGCGCGCAGGTGCTCGGCCACGGCCTCGTCCCGATGCTCGAGCCCGAGGTGACGATCTCCATCGCCGACAAGGCCGACGCGGAGACGATCCTGCGCGACCGGATCCTCCAGGGGCTCGACCATCTGCCCGACGGGGCCGAGGTGATGCTCAAGCTGACCCTGCCCGAAGTCGACAACCACTACGCCCCGCTGGTGGACCACCCGAAGGTACTCCGGGTCGTGGCGCTCTCGGGCGGTTATTCGCGGGCCGAGGCCAATGACCGTCTGGGGCGCAATCGCGGCGTCATCGCCAGCTTCAGCCGCGCCCTGACCGAGGGGCTGTCGGACGACCAGGACGAGGCCGCCTTCGACCGCCAGCTGGCCGAGACCATCGATTCGATCCACGCAGCCTCGATCGCCGGCTAGGCCGCCCGTGGCGCATCCGCCACGGCCCTGTCGCAGGGGGATTCACACGCGCCCCGCCCCATGTCATAACGCCCCCGAGGCGCCCGTCAGAGGCACCCGAGCGAGGCACGGCAGATGACGACCACAGGCAGACGCGCGGGCTACGGCCTGATCCTCCCGATCCTTCTGATCCTGTTCGCCAGCTATTTCGTCTTCGCCGCCGTCCAGGGCGAATACGGCGTGTTTCGCCGGGTCGAGCTGGAGGCCGAGCGCGATCTGCTGCGCGCCGAGCTGGCCAATCTGGACCAGCAGGCCGCGCGGATGCGCGACGCGACGCGGCGGCTCTCGGACGACTACCTCGATCTCGACCTTCTGGACGAACGCGCGCGTCTCGTCCTCGGCATGGCGCGGACGGACGAAATCCTCGTGGAATAACGGCGCGAACGCGTTTGCGGTAACAGGATCTGTCCCTAGCGGAACGGATCGTGTAGCAGATTGTTTAACGTTGAACGATCCTGCGACCGGAGGACTGCCGCCCCATGGCCACACGCAAGAGTTCCGCCAAGCCGAACGTCTCGAAGGACGAGCTGCTTCAATATTACCGCGATATGCTCCTCATTCGACGCTTCGAGGAAAAGGCGGGCCAACTCTACGGGATGGGTCTGATCGGCGGCTTCTGCCACCTCTATATCGGTCAGGAAGCTGTCGTCGTCGGCCTCGAGGCGACGGCCAAGGAAGGCGACAAGCGCATTACCTCCTACCGCGACCACGGCCACATGCTGGCCTGCGGCATGGACCCCAAGGGCGTCATGGCCGAGCTGACGGGCCGCGAGGGCGGCTATTCCAAGGGCAAGGGCGGGAGCATGCACATGTTCTCGAAGGAGAAGCATTTCTACGGTGGTCACGGCATCGTCGCGGCGCAAGTGCCGCTGGGCGCGGGGCTGGCCTTCTCGGACAAGTACAAGGGCAACGACAACGTCACCTTCACCTATTTCGGCGACGGCGCGGCCAACCAGGGCCAGGTCTACGAGGCCTACAACATGGCCGAGCTGTGGAACCTGCCCTGCATCTTCGTGATCGAGAACAACCAGTACGCCATGGGCACCTCGACCAAGCGGTCGACCCATTCGCCCAGCTACTGGGAGCGGGGCGCGGCCTACGGCATCAAGGGCGAGGAAGTGGATGGCATGGACGTCCTCGCGGTCAAGGCCGCGGGCGAGAAGGCCGTCGCCGTCTGCCGCGAGGGCAAGGGTCCGTATATCCTCGAGATCAAGACCTACCGCTACCGGGGCCACTCGATGTCCGACCCCGCGAAATACCGCACCCGCGACGAGGTGCAGGAGATGCGCGAGAAGCGCGACGCTATCGAGATGGTCCGCCAGATGCTGCTGACCGGCAAGCACGCGACCGAAGACGACCTCAAGGCCGTCGACAAGGAGATCAAGGACATCGTCAACGAGAGCGCCGAATTCGCCAAGGAAAGCCCCGAGCCCGCGCTCGAGGAGCTCTGGACCGACATCTACGCCGACGAAATTCCGCAGGAGGCCGTGTGATGGCGACCGAGATCCTCATGCCCGCCCTCTCCCCCACCATGGAGGAGGGTACGCTCGCCAAGTGGCTCGTGAAGGAGGGCGACACCGTCGCCTCCGGTGACATCCTGGCAGAGATCGAGACCGACAAGGCCACGATGGAGTTCGAGGCCGTCGACGAAGGCACGATCGGCAAGATCATCGTCGCCGAGGGCACCGAGGGGGTGAAGGTCAACTCGCCCATCGCCGTGCTCTTGGAAGAAGGTGAAAGCGCCGACGACGTCACCACGACGCCCGCCGCCGAGAGCCAGCCCGCAAAGGAGGAGGCCGCGACGCCCGCGCCCGCCGCCGCCCGCGTCGCCGACGAGACCCCTGCCCCGCAATCCAACGCCTCGCCCGACTGGCCCGAGGGCACCGAGATGGTCCAGCAGACCGTCCGCGAAGCCCTGCGCGACGCCATGTCCGAGGAGATGCGCCGCGACGACACCGTCTTCGTCATGGGCGAGGAGGTGGCCGAATATAACGGCGCCTACAAGATCACCCAGGGCATGCTGGACGAGTTCGGCGACAAGCGCGTCATCGACACGCCGATCACCGAACATGGCTTCACCGGCATCGGCGTCGGCGCGGCCTTCGGGGGTCTGAAGCCCATCGTCGAGTTCATGACCTTCAACTTCGCCATGCAGGCGATCGACCAGATCATCAACTCGGCGGCCAAGACGCTCTACATGTCCGGCGGCCAGATGGGCGCGCCCATGGTGTTCCGCGGCCCCAACGGCGCCGCCGCCCGCGTCGGCGCCCAGCACAGCCAGGACTACGCGGCATGGTATGCCAGCATCCCCGGCCTCAAGGTCGTGATGCCCTACTCCGCGGCCGACGCGAAGGGCCTGATGAAGACCGCGATCCGCGACCCGAACCCGGTCATCTTCCTCGAGAACGAGATCCTCTACGGCAAGTCCTTCGACGTGCCCAAGCTCGACGATTTCACCGTGCCCTTCGGCAAGGCGAAGATCTGGCGCGAGGGCTCCGACGTGACGCTCGTGAGCTGGGGGATCGGCATGACCTACGCGCTCGAGGCCGCCGAGAAGCTGGCCGCCGACGGGATCGAGGCCGAGGTCGTCGATCTCCGGACGCTCCGGCCAGTCGATTACGACACGGTCCTCGCCTCGGTGATGAAGACGAACCGCTGCGTGCTGGTCGAGGAAGGCTTCCCGGTCGCCAGTTTCAGCGACCACATGGCCTCCACGATCATGCAGCGCGCGTTCGACTATCTCGACGCGCCGGTCATCACCTGCACCGGCAAGGACGTGCCCATGCCCTATGCGGCGAACCTCGAAAAGCTGGCGCTCGTGACGACCGACGAAGTCGTCGAGGCCGTCAGCAAAGTGACCTACAAGTAAGGGGCCGCGATCATGGCAACCGAGATCCTGATGCCCGCACTTTCCCCCACGATGGAGGAAGGCACGCTCGCGAAATGGCTGGTCAAGGAGGGGGACACGGTTTCATCCGGCGACCTTCTGGCCGAGATCGAGACCGACAAGGCCACGATGGAGTTCGAGGCCGTCGACGAGGGCACGATCGGCAAGATCATCGTCGCCGAGGGCACCGAAGGCGTGAAGGTCAACTCGCCCATCGCCGTGCTGCTGGAAGAGGGTGAAAGCGCCGACGACGTCGCCTCCGCCTCGACCCCGAAAGCGCCAGAGGCGTCGTCCAACGCCGCGCCCGCCGACGCCACCCCCGCAACCGAGCCGCAGGCCGGCTACGGCCGTGAGGCCGGTGGTGCCGCCGATGCGACGCCCGCCGCGCCCAAGGGCGACCGCATCTTCGCGACCCCGGTCGCGCGCCGGATCGCCAAGGACAAGGGGATCGATCTGGCCCAGGTCAAGGGCTCCGGCCCGCGCGGCCGCATCGTGAAGGCCGATGTCGAGGCGTTCGACCCCGCCAAGGCCCCCGCGACCGCCGCTGCCGATACCGCGCCCGCCGCCAAGACCGAGGGCCAGAAGCCCGCGATGGCCGCTGGCATGGGGGCCGAGACGGTCCTCAAGATGTACGAGGGTCGCGAGTTCGAAGAGGTCAAGCTCGACGGGATGCGCAAGACGATCGCCGCACGCCTCACCGAGGCCAAGCAGACGATCCCGCATTTCTACCTGCGGCGCGACATCCGGCTCGACAACCTGATGAAGTTCCGCAGCCAGCTCAACAAGCAGCTCGAAGACCGGGGCGTGAAGCTTTCGGTCAACGACTTCATCATCAAGGCCAGCGCCCTCGCCCTTCAGGCCGTGCCGGACGCCAACGCCGTCTGGGCGGGCGACCGCATCATCAAGCTGAAGCCTTCGGATGTCGCCGTGGCCGTGGCCATCGAAGGCGGGCTCTTCACCCCCGTCCTCAAGGACGCACACATGAAGTCGCTCAGCGCGCTCAGCGCCGAGATGAAGGATCTCGCCACCCGCGCCCGCGACCGCAAGCTCGCCCCCCACGAGTACCAGGGCGGCAGCTTCGCGATCTCAAATCTGGGGATGTTCGGGATCGACAATTTCGACGCGGTCATCAACCCGCCCCACGGCTCGATCCTCGCGGTCGGCGCGGGCGTCAAGAAGCCGGTAATCGGCGCCGATGGCGAGATCACCGCCGCCATCGTCATGTCGGTCACGCTCAGCGTCGACCACCGGGTCATCGACGGCGCGCTCGGGGCCGAGTTCCTGAAGGCCTTTGCCGACAATCTCGAAAACCCGATGACCATGCTCGCCTGAGCGTCCGGTCGAACAAAAAAGGCGGCGCCGGGATACCCCCGGCGCCGCCTTTCGTTCATTTGCCTGGGGATCAGTCGTCGTCGCTGCCGCGCACGCCGATCAACTGGTCCATCATCACCGACGGCTGCGCACAGCCCGCCTCGCCCACGACCCGCGCCGGCACGCCAGCCACGGTCTTCTTGGGCGGAATGTCCTCCAGCACGACCGACCCGGCCGCGATCCGCGAGCAATGCCCGACCCGGATATTGCCCAGGACCTTCGCACCAGCCCCGATCAGGACCCCGTCCTCGATCTTAGGGTGCCGATCGTCGTCTTCCTTGCCCGTGCCGCCCAGCGTCACCGAGTGCAGCATCGAGACGTTGTTGCCGACCACCGCCGTCTCGCCGATGACGATGGAATGGGCGTGATCGATCATGATGCCGCGCCCGATCCGCGCGCCCGGATGGATGTCCACGCCGAACCGCTCGCTCACCCGCATCTGCACGTAATAGGCTAGGTCCTTGCGCCCCGTCCGCCACAGCCAATGACCGATGCGATAGGCGGTGACCGCCTGGAAGCCCTTGAAATACAACAGCGCCTGAATGAATCGGTGGCAGGCCGGGTCGCGCTCGAAGATGGCCACGACATCGCCGCGCGCCGCCATGGCGATCTCGGGATCGGCGGCCATCGCGCCATCGGCGATCTCGCGCAGCACCTGCTCGCTCATCTCGTTGGACGACAGCTTTTGGGCGAACCGGTAGGCCAGCGCGGCCTCCAGCGACGAATGGTGCAGGATCGACCCATGCACCAACCCGCCCAGCAGCGGCTCATCCCGCAGGAGCGCGCGCGCCTCCTCGACGGTCTGCTCCCAGACGAAATCGACCGAATGGACGGCGTTCGGATTGACGGACATGGCGCGTTCCTCCGCGGTAGGGTCCACTAGCTAACCACCCGCGGACCCCGGCGCAATGACGCGGGTCAGGCAAGGGTCAGCCGCGCGGGATGACCCGGTCCGAATTCCTCCGACACCTGCCGGACCTCCACCACCTGCGCGCTTCCCGGCACGACCGCGCCCATCGGCACCACCCAGCGGGGCGTGTGAACCGTGGCCGTGGCCACGTCTCCGCCGAGGCTGTCGAGAAGTCGGACATCATAGGTCTCGCGCCGCTCGGCCAGCGGCACCCCCGCTTCGCCCCAACCATCCACGAAACTGCGGCTGCGCCGGATCCACGAGACGACATCGGTGCCGTCCTCTTCACCCAGCTGCAGGTGTACCGGCGCGAAGGGACGCAATCCCTCGCCCACAACCGTCACCTGCCGATGGACATAGGATTCATGGTCGTAGGAGAACCGCGACGGCCCGATCCGGTAATGCCGCTCCAGCCCCAGCGCCTCCTGCGGCAGGTCCAGCTGTACCGGGCCGCCATCCAGCATCACCACGCGACTGCCGATCGGCCACGGCTCGCGCATCTGCCGTTCCGTGCCGCGCTGCCCCCGCAGCCGCCCGCTCAAGGCCCAGACCTGCGGGGCCACCAAACGTGCCTCGCGGAACTGGAACACCTCCCAGCCCCCCGCCGCGCCATCGCCGATCGCCGCGGCGTTCGCCCCGGCCAGCACCGCCGCCTCGGACGCCGAGGCCAGCGCCCCCACCGGCAAGCGCAGATGCAGCGCATCGCCCTCGTCCCAGAGCCCCGGTCGCGCAGGCGCCATCACCGTCTCGGTCGTCCCGATGATCGACGGCACGTCGATCATCTCGTCGAGTCGGTAGCCCGCGTCCTCGATCGACGAATGGATTGCCACGCTGCCGGGCCACGGCCGCGCCGCGATCGCGGCATGGGGCGCGTGCGGCGACCCCGCCGAGGTCAGTTGCGGCAAATCGAGGATCAGCGCCTCGACCGGCAACGGCGCCAGCGGACGCGCCCGCCCCGAACCGTCTTCGACCGCGTCGCTCGGCTCGTAGAGACCGCGCTCCGTCCGGATCGCCGTCACCGCGCGCGCCCCGCGATCCTCCAAGCGGTCCACCCGCCACAGATCGCCCGACCCGTCGAGCCGCAGCAGATCGCCTGCCGAGACCTCCCGCCGCGACGGCGGCAGGATCACCGAGAGCTCGTCGCGCGCCACACGACCTTCGGCCAGAAACCGCTCCGCCAGCGCGTGGCCCTCGCCCCGCGTCAGCATCAGCGGAAGCTCGGTCTCGGCCACGGGCACCGGCGCGTCGCCCGGCTGCGCGGCGTCGCCCACCCGCACCTCGAAGGATCCGCCCGCATCGACATGGGTCACCCGCACCCGGCCCGACACCTCGGTCTCGGGCGCACGGTTCAGCCCCACGACCGGCGCATCCGCCTCACGGACCAGAAGGTCCGTCACCACATCATGGACCGGCGCGCGCGCCCGCATGGTGAAGACCAGCCGTCCACCCGCCTCATGCGCCTCGATCCCATGCGCCAGCAGCAGCGGCTGCAGATCCGCGCGACCGGACTGAACCTGGTCGATCGCATAGCCACGCACGACGCCGTGCACCCCCGACACATCCACCGCGCGCACCCCCGCCCGCAGGCAGATCGCCTTGATCACCGTCGCAAGCGGCTGCGCCGCAGACCGGCCCGAAATCCAGTGCCCCCGCGCGTGGTTCGCTCCGTCGCTCCAATAGTCGCTCAGCTCCGGAAAGGCGGGCCAGGGCCGCGTGTCCCAGGCCCAGGCGAAGGAATGCCCGAGATCGACCATCGGCCTCCCGTCCACATCGGACAGGGCGTTCACCCCCGGCGCCGACCAATGCGACAGGAAGGCCCGCAGGTATTGCATCTGCATCGCGTCGTCGCGCCGCCCGTCCGAGTAGTGTGGCAGGCCTGACTCCGAGGACTTCGGATCGACGAAGCGGTTGGGCTGGTTCGCCCCCTTGTCGATCGCCGCACAGCCGTACTCCGTGAATCGGATCGGCTTCGATTGAGGGATCCAGGCCGTGGGCTCGTCCGACCGCAGGCCGTCCACCCGCTCGTGATGCGGCTTTCCCCACCACGATCTGATATCCTTGTAGCGCCAGACCCACGGCTCGCCAAACGCCCCGTCGGTGATCGGATCGCGCCGCTGCGCCGCCCGTGCCTCGGGCGAGCCGTAGTACCAGTCGAAGCCCTCGCCGCCCTCGATGTTCGACCGCAGGTAGCCGAGGTCATGCACCCCGCCCGCCTCCGCATCCGCGTGCCCATCCGACGCGCGCCAGTCCGACATCGGCATGTAGTTGTCGATGCCCACGAAATCGATCGCGTCACTCGCCCAGAGCGGATCGAGATGATAGCGCAGGTCCGCCGTCCCCGTCGGCTGGTAGCCGAAATATTCCGTCCAATCCGCAGCATAGCCGATCTGCGCGTCGGGCAGCAGGAGCCGAACCTCATGCGCAAGGGCGATCATCTGCTCGACCGCCGGAAACCGCCCATCGGCCCCGCGGATCTGCGTAAGTGCCCGCATTTCCGAGCCGATGCAGAATGCCTCGACCCCGCCGGCGGCGGCACAGAGTGCCGCGTAGTGCAGGATGAACCGGCGGTAGGAATTTTCGCTCGGCCCGTCGATCACTCGCTGCCCGCCCCAGAGCGTGCGCACCGAGAATTCCGCAGCCGTCGCCGTCCCGAAGAACGCCGCCACCTCCGCCTCGGCGGCCGCCGTGCCGTCGCTGGATCCGTCGACACCCGGCGCAAGATCCGTCGTGATCCGCCCCCGCCATGGCAGCGCGCCCTGCTCGGTGCCGCCCCAAGGGTCCGGCAATCCGTTCCCCGCCAACTGGTCCATCAGGATGAACGGATAGAAGGTCACGTCCAACCCCTGTGCCGCCGCCCCCTCGATCGCCTCGATCACGGCCGCGTCGGCAGGCGTGCCGCCATAGACGGGCCGCCCCTCCAACTCGGGCACGACCCCCGCCGCCGCCCGATCCAGCCCCGCCACGCGCCAGGTCATCGGCGTGCCCTCGGACAGGTTCTGCTCGGCGCGCGGCCGCACCTTGCACGACCCGCAACGCAGATCGTTCCCGAACCACGACACAACCAGCGAGGCCGACCGCACGCGCGGCAACTCCTCGACCAGGTCGGTCAGCGCGACGTTGAAATCCGCGACACCCTGTTCGGTGTTCACGTTGGCGGAATCCTTCGATCCCCCGCCATGGTCGTAATGTACCGCTGTCGTCGCCAGCGCGTATTCGCCCGTGCCCGGCACAAGGGCCACGCCCTCGATCAGTTCGGCGGGCGACGGGACCTCGCCTTCGGCCTCGACATGGCGCACCACCTCGAAGGACAGGTTCGGGACGCGGTTTCCAAACGGCGTCAGGTCCAGGTCCTCGAACACCACGTAGGCCGTGCCGCGATAGGCCGGGGCGGCGCCCGCGCCCTCGATCGCCTCGATCAGGCTGTCGGGTAATTGGTCTTCGGCGCCCCTGTGGACGCGCATCTGCACGCTGTCTCGCGCCAGCTCGGTGCCATCCGCCCAGATCCGTCCGACCCGCCGGATCTCGCCTTCGCAAAGTGCCATCGCCAGCGACACGGAATAGGTGAAGCTCGTCGATTGCGGGGCCTTCGGCGCACCCTTGCCGCCCCCGCCCCCGGAGGTCGTGCGATGCTCCTTGAACCGCGTCGCCCAGATGACGTGTCCACCGGTCCGCACCCGTCCGATGACCCGCGGGATCGCCGCGCCCTCGGACGCGCCCGTCAGGCGGAACCGGTCGACGCGGCCATGCTCGACCGCCTCCGAGCCCGCGCCCATGATCGACTGGTCGACCAGCCGGCCCACCGTCGCGCCGACCGCACGCCCGATCACGGCGGCGCTGACGCCGAAGACCGATCCGCCGAGGGATCCGCCGATGGCGGCGCCAACGGCGCCGAGTACCAAGGTCGCCATGAACGAACCCCCGTCAGTTCAGGAAATTGGGAAAAGAAAGCGCGCCACGACGCGGCGGCGCCACGGTTGCGACAGCGAGGATTCGACCACGCCGTGCCCCGAATAGGCGTGCACGAACGCCGCCGTCGCACCGACGCGGCTGAGGATGCCCAGATGCTTGGCGACAGACCGGTCCCGCATCCGGAAGAGAAGGACCTGCCCCGGCGCCCAGTCAGACCGGACCGACACCGCTCGCAGGTTCGCCATCCCCGCCGCCCACAACGCCTCGTCGCCCTGCGGCTCTGCCCAATCGGGCGTGTAGGGCGGCACATCCGCGGGCTCCCGGCCCACCACCTCGCGCCAAACGCCGCGGATCAGCCCGAGGCAATCCGCACCGGCCCCCTTCGCCGACGCCTGGTGAAGGTAGGGCGTGCCGATCCAGCCGCGCGCGGCTTCCACCACCGCGCCGGTCATCGACGACCCCCGTCGTTCTGGCCCGCCGCCGTCGGATAGGCCATCAGCCAGTCCTCGCCCGGCACGTCGGGAAAGCCCCGGAAATTCAGAACGTTGTCGAAGATATCGCGGCAGGTCTCGCGTCGCTTGTCGCAGCCCGCCTCGATTCGAACCCGGTCACTCGGCGCCACCGGCAACCGCAGCGACGACCAGAGCGTCAGGACGCGGGCCCCGTTTTCGATCCGGTCGGTCTTGATGCGCTCGGACTGTCCCTCGGCCCCGCCACTCAGCACGATCAAGCGGCCCCGCTCGAACCATTTCGGCGCAAAGTGGCGCAGCTCCGGCAGGCGCAACGCCGCTTCCTCCCGGTCCGCCGCCAGCACCTCCACCTCTTCGCAATAGAGCGGTCCCAGCACCACGCCGCAGCGCGCGTCACCCAGGGTCGCATCGCACCGTGTCTGGAAGACCCGGCCCTGAACCTCGCCCAAGGGCTCGGCCAGACCGCGCAGATCGGCGGTGAACGCGCCATCCGTCCCCCAGCCGATCTCGCCCAACGTGCCGCGAAACGTGATCTCGAACGCCGCCGGATCGCTCCAGTCCACCAGGTAGATCGTCACCTCGGCGGCATCCCACTTTCCCGCCCGAAGGTCGTCGGACCGGATCGCCTCGTGGTTCAGCGCGCCGGACGCCTCGGCGTTGTCCACCGCAAGCCCGGTCGAACGCTGGAGCGCGCCCGCGTTCATCCCCGACGCCGCCTGGCAGAGGACGCCGTTAACCTCGAGATCCCGGTCGTGATCCGTGAACCCGAGGATCAGGCCATCCGCCCGCCGCAGCACCCAGGCCCGGCAGACCGAACTCGCCCCGCCGGCCAGACTGTCGCGCAACCCGCTCATGCCCGCACCTCGATCACCGGCACGTCGGGCACCTCGCCCGCGCGGAACGTCTCGACGGAGGTCAGGATCAGGTCCGTATCGAACCGCACCGGCACGTCGAATTCGAACCCCGCCTGCACGTCCACGCCGATATCGGGCGCCGTTGCGAAGGTGACGATGCCTGTCGTGGTGTCGACCTCGTAATGCACCGTATCCACGAGCTCGTCATCGGCCACCCCGACCCGGACTGTGCCCGGCACCGGCTTGTCGATCGGCCGCCCGTAGGTCTCTTCGCCCGATCGATAGGTCTTCATCAGTGGGAACTGTGTCGTCTCGCCATCGCCGACCCCGATCACCTGGTCGTCATAGGCCACGTCGCCCGAGCACTGGCACGATTTGAAATCCGCCCAATCCTTCCAGCGAAAGCCGTGCAGCCGGCCGCGCCGCGCCTCGAAGAAGGCGATCACCTCGCCCACATCGTCGAGCGAGCGCAGCCCGACGCCCGCATCGTAGCGCCGCCGCGAATGCGCCCAGGGCGTGTTCCGCTCCTCGTGGCCGTTGGCGAGCGTCACCACCTCGGTCAATCGCTCAGGCCCGCCGACCGACCCGAAGGACAGCCGGGCGGGAAACCGGATCTCGTGAAAGGACATCGGGAGTGCTCCTCAGCGGTTGCGATTGCCGCGCGACAGGGCGCGGGACATCTCGGCGGCGATCTGGCCGCGCGAGCGTCGGAAGCCCGCCGCATCGGGCGTCGAGATATTCATGTTGACCGTCACGGCCCCCCCGCCGCCGCTGGCCTGCACGCCGAGCCGCCCGTCGGCGCCGCGGGCCAGCGGCATGATCGCCTCGGGGCCCGCCTCGCCCATCAGGCCCGTGCCACCTCGCATCGGGAAGGCCGTCGCCTGGCTGACCACGCCGCCCCGCGCGAACGGCATGACGCGGCCCTGCGCGAAGGACGCGCCATCCGCGAAGGGCAGCACCGCGTTCAGCCCGCTGGCCAACGCACCGCCCAGCGCCGTCTGGATCGGCTTCATCGCCGTATTGTACGTCGCGTTCAGCATCGACTGCGCCATCGAATTGAGCGCGTCCGACAGCTTCATGCCGTCGAACACCACCCCGTCGAACGCGCTCTTGAGGCTGCCTCCGAAGGACCGCGACAGCCCCTTCACCTCGCGCCCGGTATGGAGCATCTGCCCCTCCAGCGCGCCCAGCTCCGCCGTGAAGCGCGCCACCACCGGCGCCGTCCCCGCGATCTGCGCCTCCAGCGCATCCAGTGCCGCGCCCTGCTCTGCGTCATCCATCGCCGTTCTCCTTCACATCCGGAAAGCGGGCGGCCAACGCGTCCAGCCCCGCCCGGTCCATCGGCAACCGCCCATCCCCGTGGCCCAACAGGAACGCGAGCTCCGCCGGGGTCAGCGCCCAGAACGCCGCGGGGCTCAGGCCCAGGCCGCGCATCCCGGCCCGCATCAGCGCCGGCCAGTCGAACGCGCTCATGTCGTCGGAAGGGCAAAGGCCCGCCGGAGCAGCGCCGCGGCCACCCGCGTCGCCTCGGCGGGCCCGCCCTCGATCTCGGCGGCCAGCAGGGCGTCCGGTCCCGCCCGCCAGCCGCCTGCATGCAACCCCGCAAGCAACAGGCGGGCCACGTCGCGGGCCGTAAAGGCCCCCGTCTCGAAGCGTTCGACCAGGGACACCAGACTGTCGGCCGCCATCGCGTCCTCCAGCTCCGCCAGGGCCCCGAGGGTCAGCTTCAGCACGCGGCGCTCGCCATCGATCACCAGGGCGACCTCGCCCGCATAGGGGTTGCCGCATCCCATCAGATCGCCGTGAAAGTCAGCTCGCCCGCCGATGCCAGCGAGATCTCGTAGGTGGCCTCGCCGTCATGGCTGCCGCCATATTCCAGCGACGTGATCTGAAAGGCCCCCTCGACGATCCCGAAATCGGGGATGATCACCTGGAATTCCGGCACCTCGCCGTCGAAGAACAGCTGCCGCGCCCGCGCATCCGTATCCGCATCGCGGAAGATGCCCGACCCCGACACGGCCGCCGATTTCACGCCGCCGCCCCCCAGAAGCTCGCGCCAGCCGCCCGCGCTCTCGGTCGACGTCACGTCGATCGAACCCGCATTGAAGGTCAGCCGCGTCGCGCGCAGACCCGCCAGCGTGCTGAACACGCCGGTCCCGTCCAGATCGACCTTCAACAGAAGGTCCTTTCCGCTTTGAACGCTCATGTCTCGTCTCCTTGTTGGTTGGCCGCCATCAGGCCGCCGGATCGTCCAGGCGCGCCCGGAACCACAGATCGATGCGCCGCGTGACCTCGCCCTCGTCGCGCCGCGCCCGCGCCAGCCGGAACCGGAGCGAGATCACCCGCCCCCGCGGCAGCGCAAGGTCGGCATTCGACAGCAAATCCGACAGCCGCGCCGCCACCCGCTTGGCGGTCACGTAGCCGGCCGTGCGCGTCACCACGCTCACCTTGAGATCGTGCGTCGTCACCTGGCCCGACGCGTCGCCTGCCGCGCGGGCGTTCTCCTGACCCAGCGCCACGAACAGGTCCGGCGCCGCATCGGGCACCGCGTCATAGATCGACGCGCCCACCAGCGACCCCAGTTCGGCATCCGCCGTCAGGCGCGCATAGATCGCCGCCTGCAATCCCTCGCTCAGCGCGTAGCTCATGCCCCCGCCCCCTCGTGGATCTCGGCGGCCATCACGACCAGCGCATCGTCCGCGCCGTCATGCACCGCCTCCACCTCGTAAAGCCGGGTCCCGTCGCGCAGCCGGTGCCCCATCTCGGGCCGCGCAGGATGTCCCTGTGGCAAATGATGAGTGCGGATCTTCACGCCCAGTCGCGGCGCGCGGCCGAATTCCGTCGCCTTCAGGCCCCCAGACCGCATCTGGATGCGGCCCCAGATCACGCCCCGCGCGTCCCAGCTCCGCAGGATGCCGCCACCGCCATCGGGCACCCGCACCGGCACCAGATGCTCGAGCCGACGCGTATAGCCCCCGCCGCTCATGCGCGCCCCCCGCCCAGACGCCGCTCCCGCATCGGCGCGATCAGCGACGCGACGTGCGCCGCGACCCCCTCGGGCACATCACCATCCGACGCCGCCGCCACCAGGATGACGGCCTGCGCTACCCCCGCCGGCACCGCGTCCCAGTCGCCGTACCCCGCCCGCAGGCGCAGCCGGACGACCGCGCCCTCGGGCACGGGATCGGCCAGCGCGACCACCGACCAATGCGGCTCGGATGCGACCCCGCCGATCGCCACGGGGATCGGACCCTCCGGCCCGTCCCGCTCGGCCTCCAGCACGTCGAGGACCGGCGCCAGCGGCAGCGCGATCCGACCGCCCTCGGCCACACCCGCCACGCGTAACTCGCGCGCGATCAGGATCTTGCCCAGCCGTGCCTCGATCTCGGCGATGGCCGCCAACAGCGACAGCGCCAGCCGCCGCGTGGGATCGGTCTCGACCCCGTAGCCCTCCGGCAATCGCAGATGCGCCGCCAGTTGCGCGATCGGCAGCGCCCCGTCCGCGATGGCCTCGGTTTCCAGTATCGTCATCGCCATGGATGCCTCCGCGAATGTCTGCAATCAGGACGGAACCGCCACGCCGCGCGTGCGGACCAGACCGGTGACCTGACGGCCCCGCCCCCCCGTGCCGTCCTGTACGCGGCCCCGGGGATGTGTGGGCCGCCCCCCGCGCCGGGGGACGGCCCATGACGTCATGTTCAGGTGATCGAGAACTTCAGCAGCTTGATCGCCGCGAAATCGGTCACGTCGCCACCGACCCGCTTGGTGGCATAGAACAGGACGTGCGGCTTGGCGCTGAACGGGTCGCGCAGGACCCGCAGGTCGGGGCGTTCGGCCACGGTGTAGCCCGCGCCGAAATCGCCGAACGCGATCGCCGTGGCATCGACGCCGATATCGGGCATGTCCTCCGAGATCAGCACCGGGTAGCCCATCAGCTGCGCCGGCTGACCGGCAGCGAGGCTGTCGCTCCAGAGGAAGCGGCCATCGGCGTCCTTCATCTTGCGCACAGCACCGGCGGTCTTCGAGTTCATCACGAAGCTCGCATTGGCACGGTACTTCGCACCCAGCGCGTAGACGAGATCGACGATCGCATCCGCCGCGTCGATCGCGGCGAAATCGCCCGCCTCGCCGGTCGCGACATAGCCGAGACCGCCCCAGCTCCAGGACGCCGCATCGACCGCCGGGTAGGTCAGGAACCCCGTCGGCTTGTCGATGCCGTCGCCGCCGACGAAGGCCGCGGCCTCGGCGGTGGCGAACTTGTCGGCGATGCGCCCGGCCAGCCAGCCCTCGATATCGAAGGCGGCGTCATCCAGCAGGCGCTGCGACGCCTTCGGCAGCGCCGAAAGCTCGTGCAACGGGATCGAGATGCGATCGAACAGCGGGCTATCCGTCTCGCCGACGGGACCCGCCTCGCTCGCCCATCCGGCCCCCATCTCGGTGCGGTCGACCAGCACGTCGAAGGACGTTGCCTCGACATTCACGACCGTCGCGATCGAGCGGATCGAGGCCGACGAGGTCAGCACCGACTTCACCGTCTCTGCCGTCTGCGGATCGACGAGATAGCCGCCTTCCGCGCTGACGGCCGTGTTCATCGACTTGCCGTCGAGCACGAGGCCGCGCAGCCCGTCATCGTCGCCCGAGCGCAGATAGGCGTCCATCGCCTTCTGGTGGGGGGCGTCGCCGGCATCGGCGGTTGCAAGCTGGGGACGGTGGGACGTGTGGGACATGGCGTTGCGCTTTTCCTGTAGTTCGATCCGTTGGGTGATATCTTGGCGGAAGCCTTTGAAATCGCTGACCAGACCGGCCAGCGCCTCGGTGACTTCCCCGACGCCGTCATGGCTCATCGGGTGTTCCTTCCTCGGTGTGTCAGGCGGCCATCAGTCGCGCGCCAGTTCCGCGCGGGCGGCTTCGATCGCCCGCGCCACGTCACGCAGCGGATCCGACTTGGACCCGACCCGCGCACTGGGCAGCATCGGAAAGGTCACCAGCGACACCTCCCAAAGCTCCAGTTCCTTCAGGAGCCTGCGCCCCCCCTCGTCCTTGGCGGCGCGCTTGACCGTGTAGCCGATGCTCAGCCCGTCCAGCGCCCCCGCCTCGATCAGCTCGGCCGCCTCGCGCGCCTTCTCGACGCCCGGCAGAAGGCGGCCCTTCACGAACAGGCCCCGCCCGTCCTCGACCACCTCGTCCCAGACCCCGATCACGCAGGCCGGATCGTGCTGCCAGAGCATCTTGACCCGCCGCCCCTCGGCCGACATCCGCGCGAGGCTGTCGCAATAGGCGCCCGGCGCGACCACGTCGCGCCCCATGTCCTCGACGCCGAACCACGAGGCATAGCCCGTGATCCAGACACCGTCCTCCAGCCGCACGGAGCCGTCCCCGTGCGCGAATTTCCGTTCCAGCCCCATGGCGGGCCCTCCTACAATGAGATCAGATACTTGACGCCCTGCGCGAGGATGGTCGCGACCACCCCCATCGCCGCGAGCCACAGCCGCTTCTCCAGCCGCTCCAGCATCACCTCGATGCCCTTCAGCCGGAATTCGAGCCCGTCCCAGCGCTCGGCGAGGACGCGTTCGTTCGCGTCGATCCGCGCGTTCGCGGCGTCGAACGGGTCGTAAAGGAACCGAGACCCGCTGCCGCGCAGCCCGCTCATGTGGTCAGGGGCGCCAACCCCAGCATCCGGCGCTTCTCGTCCGCCGTCAGGAAGTCGGCCGCCGCGATGCGCTGCCATTCCGCATCCCGCTCGCCCTGAAGCGCCGGCACCCGATCGCGATCCGCGCCCAGCGTCACCGGTGTCTCCGCGTGCAGGCCCAGCCAATGCCCCAGCGCCTCGCAGACCTTGCCAACCAGCGGCAGTACCGTCAGGCGATAGAAGGCCCGGTTCGCCTCGACGTAGTTGGCGTAGGTCGCGTCACCGGGAATCCCCAGGATCATCGGCGGCACCCCGAAGGCCGTCGCGATCTCGCGCGCCGCGGCCTCCTTGGTCTTCTGGAACTCCATGTCCGCGGGGCTGAACCCCATCGGTTTCCAGTCCAGCCCGCCATCCAGCAGCATCGGACGCCCCGCGTTGCGCGCGCCCTGGTGATACGCCTCCATCTCGACCGCCAGCCGGTCGAACTGGTCCGGCGTCAGCCCCTCGCCGGTGTTGACGATTGCCCCCGACGGCCGCGCTGCGTTGTCCAGAAGACCCTTCGACCAGCGCGACGCCGCGTTGTGCACGTCCAGCGCGCTCGCCGCCGCCTGCATCGGGCTCAGACCGTAATGGTCGTCCTGCGGGTGGAAGGCCCGGACATGGCAGACCGGGCTGACTTCTCCGACGTGGAACCGATGTTTCCGTCCGCCCACCGTGTAGTCATACGCCACCGGCCAGCCATCAGCACCCGGCACGACCGACATCCGGTCGGATCGCAGCACGTGCAGTTCCAACGGCAGACCGCCGCTCCCCACCGCCTCGACATAAGCGTCGCCGGTCAGGAGAAGCTGCCCGAAGAGGCCCTCCAGCCATTCCGACCGCCCCTGCGCCCCGTTGGGCCGCGACAAGAGGTCCAGCACCGGATGCACGTCGCAACGCCCGTCCGCATCCGCACAGACGATCGGCACCGCCGCCGCGGCCTCCGCGATCAGCTTCACCGCCCGGAACCCCACGGGGTTTCCCGTGAACCCCGTCCGCGTCAGCGAACCGGTGTCCCGCGGCGACCAGACCGCGCGGCCCGCCGATCCCATCGCAGCCAGCCGCCCCGTGGCCGAGGCCTTCACCTGCCGCGCGTCGCCGCCGGCCTTCTTGCCAAATCCGAACATGCCGCCGGTCCTCCACCGTCATCCCAAAGAAAAAGGGGCCACCCGGGCCCCCGCTCATCCATCCGCCCCGCGCCGTCGCCGTCAGAGCGATCGCACCTTCGGGCGCGCCCGCGCCTTCGCCGGGTCCAGGATCGCCTCCCAGAGCGCCCAGACCAGCGCGTCCACCCGGTCCGGTGACCCGGCCCCCGCATGGCCCAGCCGCGACATCCGGCACATCTGGTCCTCCAGCCGCCCCAAGTCGCGCAGATGCTTCACGCGGTTCTGCTCATAGAGCGCCGCGACCGGCTCGGCCCGCGCGCCCTTGGCCTCGCGCGCCGTCACCTTGCGATACGCGATGGTCGGGGCCACCTGCCGCAGCACCGCCTCGATCATGTCTCCGCCCTGGTTGCCCTCGGCGACCACCCGGTCCGCACCCCACCGCTCGTAGGCCGCCGCCACCGCCTCGGCCCATTCCGTCGGCGACGCCGCGGCCACCGTCGCGTCTTCCAGGACCCAGGCCCGCCATTCCGCGGGCGGCCCCTGCGTGATCACCCCGACCACCACGATGCCCGTCTCGTCGGACGCCGCGCCCGAACTCACCGCCGGGTCCACGCCCACGACGATCCGGTCGAACGCCGGACATTCCTCGGTCCGGCACGCGTCCAGCGCCGCCGTCGTCCAGAACGCCCCCTCGACATCGTCCAGCAGCACACCGTCCAGCTCCTGCCGCCCGATCCGCGTGCCGCCGTAGCGCGCCCGCACCTCCTCCAGGAATCCGTTCGCCAGATGCGCCCGGTTCGCTTCGGTCGGCGCATGGGTCACGACCGTGCTGTCACGCCCCAGAAGCCGCTTGAGCACGTCCACGTTGCGCGGCGTCGTCGTCACCACCGCGCGCGGGTCGTCCCCCAGGCGCAAACCGAACTGCAGCATGTCCCACGTGGCCTCCGCACGGCCCCATTTCGCCAGCTCGTCCAGCCAGGCCGCATCGAATTGCGGCCCCCTGAGCGCCTCGTGGTCATAGGCCGAGAACGCCTGCGCCTCCGCCCCGTTGGGCCAGATCAGCTTGCGCTGCCCCGCCTTCCAGACGGGCCGCCGGTCGGGCGGCGAGCAGGCCAGAATGCCGCTTTCGCCCTCGACCATCACGTCGCGGACCTGCTCATAGGTTTCGCCGACCAGCGCCACGCGGCGCGCGACCCCGGCCTGCAACGGACGCGATCCCTCGACCTGCGCGCGCACCCATTCGGACCCGGCCCGTGTCTTGCCGGCGCCGCGCCCGCCCATGATCACCCAGGTGCGCCAGTCACCGCCGGGCGGAAGCTGGTGCTCCATCGCCCAGAAATCGAAAAGCCACGGCAGCGCCGCGGCCTCCCCATCCTCAAGGTCCGCAATCCACGCCGCGCGGTGCTCCGGCGCGAGCGATGCGATCAAGGCGGCCCCGTATCGCAGATCGTGCGGCGTCGAAGTCGATTCCGTCGCCGCCACTGCCAATGCGTCTGATCTCATAGGCCTTGCCTTCCTCTTCCAAAGCGACGCGATGCGATTTGGCCACCTCCTTGGCGGCCGCGATGGCCTCCCTCGGATCGCTCTCGGCCGCGGGCGCCGCCCGCAGCTCCGTCACCTTCGCGTCCAATACGTCGCGGAGCGCCTCCATGCTCCGCCACGCCTGTGTTGAACGTTGCTGCGCGCGGGACAGTGCGTCACGCGCGCCTTGGTCGTCCTCCTCGGTATCCGTCATATCGCCAGCCCCATGCAGGTATCGTCATGGTCCGCACGCTCGGAAACGAGAAAGGCGGGCCGGGTTTCCCCGGTCCGCCTTGCCCATTTCTTCCAGCTTGCCCTCAAAGTGTTTTTGAGCGCGCGGTGGGTCAACACCCTAAATCGCCGGACGCAGCGAATAACGACAACGCACTGAAATCGCGCCGAAATCCGAATGCGCGCGCCGCGCGCCCGACCGCTTCAGTTCCCGCTCGTCGCCTCGCGCGCCGCTTCGATGGCCCGCCATTCGGCCACGTTCGCGTTATGCTCGGCCAGCGTCTCGGCAAAGGCGTGCCCGCCCGTGCCGTCCGCCACGAAGAAGATGTAATCCGTCTCTTCGGGGTCCAGCGCCGCCCGGATCGCCTCCGGGCCCGGATTGGCGATCGGCGTCGGCGGCAACCCGTCGATCACGTAAGTGTTGTAGGGCGTCTCGGCGCGCAACTCGCTCGCCCGGATGCCGCGGCCCAGCGGTCCCTGCCCGCGCGTGATCCCGTAGATCACCGTCGGGTCCGTCTGCAGCCGCATCCCCTGCTCGATCCGGTTCGTGAAGACCGCCGCGACCGTGCGCCGTTCCTCGGGAACGCCTGTCTCCTTCTCGACGATCGACGCGAGGATCAGCGCCTCCTCCGGCGTCGTCACCGCCACATCGGGCGAGCGCGAGGCCCAGGCATCGGCGAGGATGCGCTCCTGCGCCACGCGCATCCGGCCCACCAGATCCGCAACATTCGATCCGCGCGCGACGTCATAGGTGTCGGGCGCGAGCGTCCCTTCCGGCGGCACCGGCACCTCGCCTTCGAGGAAGTCGGCGCCCTTCAGCCCCTCGATCACCTCCCACGAGGTGAGGCCGGGTGCCACCGACACGCGCCAGGTGATCGGCACGCCCCGCTCGACCAGCGCCGTGTAGTCCTCGGGCACCGCGTCACCCGGCGCGAAGGTCGCGATCTCGACCAGCGTCTCCTGACCCGGCACCCGCTCGCGCACCCGGACCTCGGGCCCCTGCGAGCGGAGCAGATACGTCACCGTGTAGGGAAAGACCGACGGCCCGCCCGCGGTCACGATGTCCAGCACCTCCGGCATCGAGGCCCCGGCCGGGATCTCGTAGGTGCCGAACTTCAGGTCGTCGCCCCGCTCGGTATAGCTTGCCCCGATCCGGAACAGCGTCGCCGACGACACGATCCCCGCCTCGGCCAGCCCCTCGCTCACACGGCGCAGCGACGCGCCCCGCGGCACCTCGAAGAACGCGGCCTCGGCCAGCGGCCCCGCATCGGACCAGCGCGCCTGCTGGATGCCGATGATCGCGGCGAGACAGGCGATCCCGACCACGCCCAACGTCAGGACATTGGCGGCAATATGCTTCCACATCAGTCGGTTCTACCCTGAAGTTAATCCAGCTTCGCCATCACGAGCGACGCGTTCGTACCGCCGAACCCGAACGAGTTCGACAGCGCGACCGAGATCGACCGCCGCTCGGCAGCTTTCGGCGCGAGCGACAGCTTCGGCTCGACCGCCGGCTCATCGAGGTTCAACGTCGGCGGCGCCACCTGGTCGCGCATCGCGAGGATGCAGAAGATCGCCTCGACCGCGCCCGCGGCCCCCAGCAGATGCCCGATGGCGGACTTGGTCGAGGACATCGTCGCCTTCGCCGCATGGTCGCCCATCATCCGCTCCACCGCGCCCAGCTCGATCGTGTCGGCCATGGTCGAGGTGCCGTGCGCGTTGATGTAATCCACGTCCCCCGGCTCCATGCCTGCGTTGCGCAGCGCCGCGCGCATCGAGCGTTCGGCCCCGTCGCCGTCCTCAGACGGCGCCGTGATGTGATAGGCATCGCCCGACATCCCGTAGCCCTTGATCTCGGCATAGATCTTCGCGCCCCGTGCCTTAGCGTGCTCGTATTCCTCCAGCACGACGACGCCCGCGCCCTCGCCCATGACGAAGCCGTCGCGATCTGCCGAATAGGGCCGCGACGCCTTGGTCGGATCATCGCCCCATTTCGTTGACAAAGCCTTGCAGGCGTTAAAGCCCGCGATACCGATCTCGCTGATCGGGCTCTCGGCGCCGCCCGCGACCATCACGTCCGCATCGCCCAGCATGATCAGCCGCGACGCGTCGCCGATGGCATGCGCGCCCGTCGAACAGGCCGTCACGACCGCATGGTTCGGCCCCTTGAAGCCGTACCGAATGCTGACCTGTCCGCTAACGAGGTTAATCAAAGCCGACGGAATGAAGAACGGCGACACCCGCCGCGGCCCCCGCTCCTTCAGCGTCACGGCCGTCTCGGCGATCGTCTGGAGCCCGCCGATCCCCGATCCGATCATCACCCCGGTCCGAAGCTTGCCCTCCTCGCCGGGCGTCCACCCGGAATCCTTCACCGCCTGCTCGGCCGCGGCCATCCCGTAGAGGATGAACTCGTCGACCTTGCGCTGCTCCTTCGGCTCCATCCAGTCGTCGGGGTTGAACGTCCCGTCCGACCCGTCGCCGCGCGGCACTTCGCAGGCATAGGTCGTCGCGAGGTGTCCCGCATCGAACCGCGTGATCGGACCCGCACCCGACCGCCCATCGATCAGGCGCCGCCACGTCTCCTCGACCCCGGACGCCAGCGGCGTCACCATTCCCAGTCCGGTCACCACCACACGGCGCATCTGCATGATCCGATCTCCCTGACGATCTGCCGGATCACCTACCCAAACGCGGCGGGCGGGCGCAAGCCGCCGCCGTTCCTCAGCACGGCTCCGAAACTATGCTACCCTCAGACGCACAACCGCTACATGTTCCGAGGATACCCCATGTTCCGATTTATCTTCGTCGCCTTGATCGCCGCCGCCGCACCCGCAACGGCCGAGATCATCGAATCCTACTATGCCGAGATCGGTCCCGAGGATCGCCGCAACTCGCGCGGCGCCGGCCTTTCCGATCCCGGCGCGATCCTCCAGCAGGACCGCGCGAACTACCATCGGTTCGGAATCCGCCATTCTGGAGACGAGGGCGACGTGTTCTTCGCCAACCGCGATCTGCGTGCACAGATTCCCGGCCTCTACGCGCGCGGTCGCCGCGACGCATGGTCGGACGGCGTGCTGACAGGCGATTTCAATGTCGGGATCGTCGTCTTCATCTGCGGCGGCCGCAGCCAGCCGACGCATCTCAACGTCGAGCCGGCGGATGGCGACGGTTATTTCGGCTGCTGAGCGCTCCTACCGCCCCTCGAACTTCGCCGGCCGCTTTTCGAGAAACGCCATCACGCCCTCCTGGAAGTCGCGGCTGTGCCCGGCCTCGCCCTGTAGCTTCGCTTCCAGCGCCAGCTGCTTGTCGAGCGTGTTGTCCATGCTTCCCCGGATGGCGCGCTTGACGTTCCGGTAGGCGACCGACGGCCCCGTCGCGAGGTGGCGCGCCCGCTCGGCCCAATGGGCGGCGAATTCGTCGTCCGGCACCGCCTCCCAGATCATGCCCCACACGCTCGCCTGGTTGGCCGAAACCGGCTCGGCAAACAGCGCGGCACCCATCGCCTTGGCCGTCCCCATCTGCCGCGGCAACCAGTAGGTGCCGCCCGCATCCGGGATCAGTCCGATCCGTGTGAAGGCCTGCAGGAACACCGCGCTCTCGGTCGCGATCACCACGTCCGCGGCCAGCGCGAGGTTCGCCCCCGCCCCCGCCGCCGGGCCGTTCACCGCCGCGATGGTCGGAATCGAACAATCGAAGATCGCGCGCAGCATCGGCTCGTACTCATCCCGCAGCGTCCGCTCGAGGTTGAGGTTCCCGACATTCGCCCGGTCGCCCAGATCCTGACCCGAACAGAACGCCTTGCCCTTGCCCGTCATCACCAGCACCCGCGCCGTCGTCTCGGCCGAGCCCACCGCGTGCAGGATCTCGGCCCGCATCTGGGTGTTCAGCGCGTTCATCTTGTCGGGCCGGTTCAGGGTCAGCACGGCGACCCCGTCGCGTTCGCTCAAGCGGATCGTCTCATAGTCCATGGCGCATCTCCTGTGTCGGCGGCGACCCTAGGCCGGGCCGCCGCCGCAGAAAAGCCGGAACGTCAGGGCAGAACCAGCCGGATCAGCGCCCGTGCGGTCGGGTCCGGCGCGCGGTTGACGCGCCGGTATTCCGACCCGTCCAGCGTCCGGGTCAGCATCCCTTCGCCCACCATCTCGCGCCGGATGCCGGCCGCATCGCGGAAGGTGCAGAGCGCGTGGATGTCGGCGCTGATCGCGCGCTCGTCCTTGACCGTGCCCGCATCCAGCCGCGCCCAGATCGGCCAGAGGCACAAGAGCCGCAGCGACCGCTTGACCGGCCACCCCGTGAAGCGCCCCTCGGCGTCGAACCGCGCGGCGGCCCGCTTGACGCGGTCCATGTCGGGCGGCGGCTCGGGCATGGTTTCGCCCCAGCCCTGCGCGGCCTTCAGGTGCTGGAAGTTGCGAAACCCGGCCGCCTTGGCCACGGCATTCAGCATCGACTGATGCGATGGCGGGTCGGGCAATTGCCCGCGCAGGGTTCGGGCGAAGCTGTTCACGTCCTCGAGGACGAGTGGAAGGGAATCCCTCGGCATGATCTCTCTCCTGCCGTCATCGCTGCCCCGTCGGGGTGGGGGGACCGCCCTTGCCCTCCGGATGCGGCGGAGGGGATCGTGTCGTGCGCGTATCGCGGGGTTCAGCATGACCTCTCGGCCGGCGGTGCCTCGGTTCCCACGGACCGTGCCGGGGCCATAGCGCAGCCGGGCCCGATGCGCCAGACCGCAGCCGCGCCTCAGCCGTCGCGACCGTCGTCCAGGAGAACCTTCAGCCGCGCCTCGTCCGCGTCCGACAGCCCGTCATCCACCACGGCGCGCTGGCGCGTGACATGCGCCGCGGCCAGCCCGCCGCCGAGCAGCAGCAGCGCCAGCGGCGCACCCCAGAGCAAAAGCGTCGACCCGCTCGCGGGCGGGTTCAAGAGGACGTATTCGCCGTAACGATCCACCAGGTAGGCGATGACCTCGGCATCGCTGTCGCCCGCCACCAGCCGTTCGCGCACCAGAAGGCGCAGGTCGCGCGCAAGCTCTGCGTTGCTCTCATCGATCGACTCGTTGCGGCAGACGAGGCAGCGGATGTTTTTCGACAGATCGCGCGCCCGCTCCTCCAGCGCCGTGTCCGCAAGCACCTCGTCGGGCTGCACGGCCAGCGCAGGGGTCGCGGCCAACAGCGCCGCCAGCAAGATCGCCCCGAGCTTCACTCCGCCGGCACTCCGCCGGACGGAACCGGGCGCTTGCGCCGTGCACCCGCCGCGACGCGATACCGCCGATCCGACAGCGACACGAGCCCGCCCAGCGCCATGATGATGGCACCGCCCCAGATCCAGTTGGCGAAGGGCTTGATATAGACCCGCACCGCGTAGCCGCCGCCCTGCTGCGGATCGCCGATCACGGCATAGACGTCGCGCGTGAACCCGTTGTCGATCCCGGCTTCGGTCGTCGGCATCTGCGCCACCGGATAGACCCGTTTCTCGGCCGGAAGGATGCCGATATCGCGGCCATCCTCGTAGACATGCATCTGGGCCAGGGTCGAGATGTAGTTCGGCCCCTGCACGCGCCGCACATCCTCGAGAACGATCTCGTAGCGCCCGAGGGTCATGCGGTCGCCCACATCCATGACCTCGATCTTCTCCTGTTGCCAGGCGGTCAGCGCGGCCACCCCGAAGATCGTGATCCCGAGACCGCCATGGGCCAGCGCCTTGCCCCAGTCCGCACGCGGCAGCCGCGTCAGGCGGCCCAGCCGCGACCCGACGGACCCGCGACCGGTCCGCGACCCGAGGTCCACGCCCGCCGCGACCACGAGCCAGACGCCCAGCGCCACTCCCAGCGGCCCGCCGAGCGAGCGCCCTGTCTGCAGCGCCCAGACCAGCCCGGCCAGTGCCAGCGCCAGCACCGCGACCGGCACCATCCGCCGCAACGTGGCCCCCCGTCCCCGCTTCCACGGCAGGATCGAGCCCAGCGGCAGGATCACGGCGAGCGCGATCACGAAGGGCGTGAAGGCCGCGTTGAAGAAGGGCGGGCCGACCGACAGCTTCCGGTCAAAGGCCATCTCGGCCACCAGCGGCCATATCGTTCCGATGAAGACCACGAAACACGCGACCGCCAGCAGGAGGTTGTTGGCCACAAGCGCCGATTCCCGCGACACGACGCCGAACACGCCCTTGGCCTGCATCGCCGGCGCGCGAATCGCGAAGAGGAGCAGCGCACCGCCGGTGAAGATGCCGAGGATGGCGAGGATGTAGACGCCCCGCTCGGGATCGTTGGCGAAGGCGTGGACGGAGGTCAGCACACCCGATCGCACGATGAACGTGCCGATCAGCGAGAAGCCGAAGGCCAGGATCGCCAGAAGGATCGTCCAGGCCTTCAGCGCCTCGCGCTTCTCGACCACGATGGCCGAGTGCAGCAGCGCCGCCGCGATCAGCCATGGCATGAAGGACGCATTCTCGACCGGGTCCCAGAACCAGAACCCACCCCAGCCCAGCTCGTAATAGGCCCACCAGCTACCCAGCGCGATGCCCACCGTCAGGAAGAGCCAGGCCGCCAGCGTCCAGGGCCGCACCCAGCGCCCCCAGGCGGCGTCGACACGCCCCTCGATCAGGGCCGCGACCGCGAAGCTGAACGCCATCGAAAGGCCGACATAGCCGAGATAGAGAAACGGCGGATGAAAGGCCAAGCCCGGATCCTGCAGCAGCGGGTTCAGGTCCTCGCCGTTGAAGGGCGGCGTCGCCAGCCGGATGAACGGGTTCGAGGTGAAGAGGATGAAGGCGTAGAAGGCCACGCCGACGCTCGCCTGCACGGCAAGGACGCGGGCCCGCAGGGTGTCGGGCAACTGCCCGCCGAACCAGGACGCCGCCGCCCCGAACAGCGCAAGGATCAGCACCCAGAGAAGGAGCGACCCCTCGTGGTTCCCCCAGACTCCCGTGACCTTGTAGAGCATCGGCTTGTCGGTATGCGAATTCAGCACCACCAGCTTCAGCGAGAAATCCGAGGTCACGAAGGCATAGGTCAGCGCCGCGAAGCTGAACCCCACCAGCAAGACCTGCACGGTCGCGGCGGGGTTTCCGACCGCCATCCACCCGGTCCAGCCCTTCCAGGCACCGATCAGGGGGACCGTCATCTGCACGATGGCGACGGCGAAGGCGAGGATGAGGGCGAAATGGCCGAGTTCGATGATCATGCGACCGGTATATGGGTCGGGACCGTCCGGGCCAATGGGGCGTCTGCGCGCATGGCCGGGACGTGATGGAACACGGCCCGCACGCCCTGTCGTCCTCTGGCCCGAAGTACCTCGGGGAGCGCGAGGGGCTGGCCCCTCGCACCCGCCGACGCGATCCGCGCGGCCCCCCGGAGCGACATGCCGCGCCCGCAGCCGGGGGTCCGGGGGGCGTCCCCCGGCCCCCGACGCCGGCGCTCAGCTCCGGCCCGAGCGCCACTCCGCCAGCGCGGGATTGTCGGCATCCTCCCCGGTCTCGGGCGCCGGTCCCGCCTCCCACGCGGAATGCACCGCCGCGGGACGTGGGCGCACAGAGGGGCGGCGAAGGTAGTGCATCTCGCGGGCGCCGAAATAGAACGATACGATCGCCCCCAGCAGCCACCAGAGCGGATCGGGCACATAGGCCAGCCCCTGCATCCGCGCCGCGAACCCGACCGGCGCCGACATCGCGTAGACAAAGAGGCCCAGCGTCCCCAGCGCCAGCAGCGGGCGCGGCAGGCGGTTCAGACCGTCCACGGCGTGGTCGAACCCGCCCCGTCCCGACCGTCCGAACTCTGCCTCGAGCTGGTCGAGCGCGGCGCGCTGCGCCTCGTGATCCAGCGCCTGCGCCGCCGTGCGGTTGGGCACGAAGACCTCGGTCAGCCCCTGCGCCAGGCGCCCGATCTCGGCCACCCCCTTGATGCTGCCCGTCAGGCCCATGTCTTCGTCCTCTCGCGATGCTGCGCGTCCGTCAGGTGGTGGCGCGCCGAGATGAAGTCCTCGGCGCGGCGGATCCAGCCGCCCTTCCCGCCATCCCGCCGCCGTGCGTATTTGCGCGAGGTCGGGCGCCGGTCGGCCAGCGCGTAGTAGTAGTTCCGCCGCGCGATCCCGTAGGCATCCGCCAGATGCGCGGGCGCTTGGCCCGCGACCGCGCGCGCCGCCGCCGCCGTCTGCGGCCCGATCCGCCCGTCGACTGCGACCGCATGGCCCATGCGACCCAATAGCCGTTGCAGGATGCGGACGGCGTTGGCGCCCGAATTGACATACATGTCGAAGACCGACGCATGCAGCGCCTCGGGCAGCGCATCGACGCGCACCCGGTGGAAGTAGTGATCCACGAAGATGTCCACCGCCCGCGTCCGCGACAACGCGCGCACATCGCCCGCATCGATATCCCCGTCGCCGTCGAGATCCAGCCCCAGCCGCCGCATCGTGTGGATCGTGACCCCGTACTTTGTCGCCCCGCCGGGATCGTCGGGATCATCGACGAACCCGCCCTCCCGCGCGACGATCGCCTCGGCGATCTGCCTGACTGTCTGCATGTCGGCCCCCTAGCCCGTTGTGCGGGGACAGGCGTCGGGCCGGGCGGTTGCCTATGGGTTAATGCCGGGCCCTGTGGCGACAGGGGTTAAGGAATGGTTGCGAGAGAGCGGGGTGCGAACGGTGTCCCCCGCCTATTCGGCGCGCCGGGCCGTCAGCGCCACGTCGATCGTGACGCCGAAGCCGACATTGGTCTCGTCAGGATAGGCGGTCCCCATGCCGAAATCGCGGCGGTCTAGCATCTCGGCCCCCGCCATCACCGCGCGGTCGCCCTCGATCTCAAGCGTGAAGGGCAGCATCAGCGGCACCTCTGTCCCGCGCAGCGTGAAGGTGCCGTCGGCGACATAGCCGTCGCCCTCGGCCCGGATCACCGCGTCGTAGCCGGCCGTCGGAAACCCGTTCGCATCGAGAAACTCGGCCCCCGTCGCCTGCGCCGTGACCGAGCCCAGCGTCAGCGAGCCGGTCGCGACCACGACCTCGACGGCGCCCAGCGTCCCGTCGGCGCGGGGCTCGGGATCGAAGTCGATCGCCGCCGACCAGTCCGCGAAGCTGCCCGTCACCGGCGCGCCGAGCTGGGTGACCGTGATCGACAGCGTGCCGTCCTCGACCGTCCAGTTCGACGCGGCGGTCGTGGTGGCGGCGACCTGCGGCCCCGCGGGCGCCTCCGCCGGGACGAGCGCCAGCCCGACGACCAGCGTCGCGGCCCAGACCCCGACGGCGGCCAATGCGGGCAGGACGTGGGGCCGCACGGTGGGCAATGGCCCCGGGTCCGTGCCGCGCAGCATCCGCCCCAGCGTCGCGTCGCGGTCGAGCACAGCATGCTTGATCGCGCCCAGCACGTGCAGGAGCACCGCCCCGATCAGCACCTTGACGAAGGTCGTGTGGAGCGTGGCCAGCGTCTTCGCGAGTTCGGGATCCTGCGGCACGAAGGGCAACCCCTGTCCGAAGGGCCACCAGATCGGCGCGAAGCCCGTCGTCGCCGCGTGTTCGGTCCAGCCCAGCAGCGGCACGATCACCAGCGAGCCGTAGAGCAGCCAATGCACGACCGAGGCCAGCATCGCCTCCCACCCGTCATGGAGGGGGCGCGGGCGCGGCTGCGACAGCGCCCATACGATCCGTGCCAGCGCCACGAAGAACACCGTGACGCCGACGGTCTTGTGAAACGAGAAGAGCCATGCCTTCTGCGCCAGCTCGGCATCCGTGGCGAAGGGCGCGTGATGCGCCTCGCGCCCGAGGATGACGGCGGTGACGATCAGAACCGCGATCGTCCAGTGAAAGGTCCGCGCGACCCAGCCATAGGTCTGCACGGTGTTGCCGGGGGCGGTGTGGCGGGCGGTGGACATGGGGGCGGGCCTCTCGTGGTGTCGCCCGGACCATAGCCGGATCGGCGCGGGGGACCACGCTGCGGGGCGCACAGGCGCCGTGCGCCGCTTGATGCAGGGGCGCGCGGCGGCTAGACCGGCCCGCAACCCAAGGGAGATCACCATGACCCGAGCCTTCGTCTTTCCCGGCCAGGGCGCCCAGACCATCGGCATGGGGGCCGAACTGGCCGAGACCTATCCCGCTGCACGCGCTGTCTTCGACGCCGTCGACACCGCACTGGGTGAGGATCTGTCGGGCCTGATCCGGTCGGGCGATATCGAGACCCTGACCCTGACCCGCAACGCCCAGCCCGCGTTGATGGCGACCTCTATCGCGGCCCTCCGCGCGCTGGAATCCGAAGGCGTATCTGTCGCCGAGCACGCCGCCTTCGTGGCCGGGCATTCGCTGGGCGAGTATTCCGCGCTGGTGGCGGCGGGCGCGCTCGATCTGGGCGACGCCGCGCGCCTCCTTCGGGTGCGCGGCGACGCGATGCAATCGGCGGTGCCCGTCGGCGAAGGCGCGATGGCGGCGCTGCTTGGCCTCGGGCTCGACGATGCGCGAGCGGTCGCCAAGGAGGCCGCGCAGGGTCGCGTCTGCGAGGCTGCCAACGACAACGACCCGAGCCAGGTCGTCATCTCCGGGCATCGCGAAGCCGTCGAGCGTGCGCTGGACATCGCCAAGTCCCACGGCGCCAAGCGTGCGATGCTGTTGCCGGTCTCGGCCCCGTTCCACTGCGCCTTGATGGGGCCGGCCGCGTCGGCCATGGCCGAGGCGCTGGACGATGTGGAGATCGCCGATCCGGTCGTCCCGCTGGTCGCCAACGTCACCGCCGCGCCGGTCCGCACCGGGACCCATGTCCGCGCGCTGCTCGTCGATCAGGTCACCGGTGCCGTCCGCTGGCGCGAGAGCGTGATGCGCATGGCCCAAGAGGGCGTCACCGAGATCTGGGAGATCGGGGCGGGCAAGGCCCTGTCGGGTATGATCCGGCGCATCGACAAGAGCCTCGAGACCCGCAATATCGGCCTGCCTGCCGACGTGGCCGACGCCGCGCAATCGCTTTAAGGACGACCCGCATATGTTTGACCTGACTGGTAAATCCGCCCTCGTCACCGGCGCCTCGGGCGGCATCGGCGCCGCGATCGCGCGCACGCTCCATGCCGCGGGGGCCACGGTCGGCCTTTCGGGCACGCGCGAGGATCCTCTGAACACGCTGGCCGCCGAGCTGGGCGAGCGGGCGCATGTTCTGCCCTGCAACCTTTCGGACGCCGATGCGGTCAACGCCCTGCCGAAGCAGGCGACCGAGGCGATGGGTTCGGTCGACATCCTCGTGAATAACGCCGGGATCACCCGCGACAACCTCTTCATGCGGATGTCCGAGGAGGAGTGGTCGGACGTGCTGAACGTCAACCTGACCTCGGCCTTCCGCCTGTCGAAGGGCGTGATGCGCGGCATGATGAAGGCCCGCTGGGGCCGCATCGTGAACATTTCGTCCATTGTCGGGACGACGGGCAATCCGGGGCAGGCGAACTATGCCGCGTCGAAGGCGGGCATGGTCGGGATGGCCAAGTCGCTGGCCTACGAGGTGGCGTCGCGCGGCATCACGGTGAACGCCGTCGCCCCCGGCTTCATCGCGACCGCCATGACCGACAAGCTGACCGACGACCAGAAGGCCAAGATCGACGCGCAGATCCCCGCGGGCCGCATGGGCACGCCCGAGGAGATCGCGGCCGCGACGCGCTATCTCGCGTCGCCCGAAGCGGCCTACGTCACCGGCACAGTGCTGCATGTGAATGGCGGGATGGCGATGCTCTGATCGGCGTGCAGGACGTGCCGCCATGCCTGATTCCATTCGCTGAATCGGCCCGGCGGAGGGCCGCATACGTCATCCGACAAAGGATTTGCCATCGCCCGCCCCCATGATATAGGCGGCGCACGAACGTCCGGGGGCCCTTGCGCCGCCCGGTATCCGGCACCAGATCCGGATGGCCCGGCATGGGGCACACACATGCGAGATTGCCCCCGCCTGGGGGAACGAAGACGAGGTAGAGACATGAGCGACAACGTCGAAGAGCGCGTCCGCAAGAAAGTCGTCGAGCATCTTGGCGTCGAAGAGGACAAGGTCACCGAGAATGCGTCGTTCATCGACGATCTCGGCGCCGACTCCCTCGATACCGTCGAGCTGGTCATGGCCTTCGAGGAAGAGTTCGGGATCGAGATCCCCGACGATGCCGCCGAGTCGATCCAGACCTTCGGCGACGCCGTGACCTTCATCAAGGCCAACACCTGATCGCACCCGATCGGTGAACGGTTTCGGAAGCGCCCCTCGGGGCGCTTCTTTGCGTTCGGGGGGCGCGCTCGGGGAGCGGCGTACGGCCCATGGGCGCGCACCCGCCCCATGGTCCTCGACGATCCGAGTTGTTACATCCTGCCCAAGCAATGAACGGAGCGCGCGATGAGCGTCGGCATCTTCGATTCGGGCCTCGGTGGTCTGACGGTCTGGGACGCGGTGACGCGCCGCCTGCCCGACCTCGCCGTCAGCTACTACGGCGACAACGCCAACGCGCCCTACGGCGTGCGCACGGCCGATGACGTCCACGACCTGACCCAGGCCGCCGTGACCCGCATGTGGGAGGAGAACGACCTCGTCGTCCTCGCCTGCAACACCGCCTCGGCCGCCGCACTCCGCCGGATGCAGGAAGCCGGTGTGCCCGAGGGCAAGCGCGTCCTCGGCGTGTTCGTCCCGCTGATCGAGGCCCTGACCGAGCGGGACTGGGGCGACAACTCGCCGCCGCGCGAGGTCGCGGTGAACCAGGTCGCGCTCTTCGCGACGCCCGCCACCGTCGCCAGCCGCGCCTTCCAGCGCGAGCTGAGCTTCCGCGCCGTGGGCGTGGACGTCGAAGCGCAGGCCTGCGGCGGCCTCGTCGATGCGATCGAGGATGGCGACATGATCCTGGCCGAGGCGCTGGTGCGGTCCCATGTCGACGCACTCCACCGCAAGATGCCGAAGCCGCAGGCCGCGATTCTCGGCTGCACGCACTATCCGCTGGTGCAGGAGGCGTTCCAGGCCGCGCTCGGGCCGGACGTCACGGTCTTCAGCCAAGCCGATATCGTCGCCGACAGCCTGTCGGACTACCTCTCGCGCCGCCCGGCCATGGCGGCGGGCGGCTCGGCGCGGATGCTGACCACCGGCGACCCCGCGCGGGTGTCGGACCGTGCCACGCAATTCCTCCGCCGCCCCCTGACCTTCGAGGCCGCCTGATGCGCTCGCTCAAGAAAACCCGCCGGATCCAGGTCCTCGTCCTCGCCGCCGTGGCCCTCGCCGGGTCGGCCGCCCTGATCGGCTACGGTTTTCGCGACGGCATCAATTTCTTCCGCTCGCCCAGCCAGGTCGCCGAGGCCCCGCCCCCGCCGTCGGAGGTGTTCCGCATCGGCGGGCTGGTCGAGGACGGCACGCTGGTGCGCGGCGCGGGCACCGAAGTCACCTTCAGCGTCACCGATGGAGGCGCGTCGGTGCCGGTGTCGTTCACCGGCGTCCTGCCGGACCTCTTCGGCGAGGGCGAGGGCATGGTGGGCACCGGCACCTATGACGGCACAACCTTCCGCGCGACCGAGATCCTCGCCCGCCACAACGAGACCTACATGCCCAAGGAAGTGATCGACGCGCTCAAGGAGCAGGGCGTCTATCAGGCCCCAGAAGGCTGAGATGACCGCATCCGCGCCGCCGCGCGGCCTGTCCGATACCGTCCGCGCCTGCCTCTGGATGCTGGGCGGGATCGCGTCCTTCACCACGATGGCCGTCGCGGGGCGCGAAGTCTCGGTCACGCTCGATACGTTCGAGATCATGCTCTACCGTTCGGTCGTGGGCGTGATCGTCGTGCTGGCGATCGGCACCGCGACCGGGTCGCTGCGGACGGTGACGACGCGCAACCTGCCGCTCCAGACGGTGCGCAACATCGCGCATTTCACCGGCCAGAACCTCTGGTTCCTCGCCATCACGCTGGCCCCCCTGGCGCAGGTCTTCGCGCTGGAATTCACCTCGCCGCTCTGGGTGCTACTGCTGGCGCCGCTCCTCCTGGGCGAGCGGGTGCGCGCGGCGCAATACGCCGTCGCCGCGATCGGCTTCGGTGGCGTGCTCCTGGTCGCGCAGCCCTTCTCGGGCAGCATCTCGCCCGGGCTGGTCTGGGCGGGGCTCGCGGCCATCGCCTTCGCGGTGACGAACCTGCTGACACGCCGCCTCACGCGGACCGAGACCGTGACCGGCATCCTCTTCTGGCTGACGGTGCTGCAACTGGTCTTCGGCCTCATCGCGGCAGGCTACGACGGCGATATCGCGCGGCCCGACGCCGCCGCCCTGCCCTTCGTCGTGCTGATCGGGTTCGCCGGGCTGACCGCGCATTTCTGCCTGACGAACGCGCTCCGGCTGGCCCCCGCGGCGACGATCATGCCGATCGATTTCGCGCGCCTGCCGCTGATCGCGGTGATCGGCGCGTTGTTCTATGCCGAACCGCTCGATCCGCTGGTCCTCTTCGGCGGCGCGGTCGTCTTCGGGGCGGCCTGGGCGAATCTCCGGTTGGCCGAACGGGCCTGAACGCGACGGGCGGACGGGCGCGGGCGGATGCGAAATTGTTGCCACTTCGCAACGATTTGCAGGGTGACCCTATGTAAAGAAGTTGTGACGTAGGGTCCGATTTGACCGAACCGGACTCTTTTGCGCATCCGTCCCCATCACATGCCGTAACCCCCGGAGGAGGGGGGCCAGGGCGCAGGGCACGGCGAACCGGATCTCACCTCCGCACAGCCGCCCCACCAGAGGGAACAGACACATCATGAATCGCTTCGCACTCGCCGCCGCCGCGACCATCGCCGCCACCGCCGCCGCTCAGGCCGGTGGCATCGACCGCTCCGGCCAGCCGATCGGCATCATCTTCGAGGAAGGCACGCATGCCGAGCTGTCCTTCGGCGCCATCTCACCCGACGTCACGTCGACCTTCGTGGGCGGAAACACCTCGGACGCGACCCGCAGCTACCTGCAGGTCGGCATGGGTTACAAGGAACAGCTCACCGACGCGCTGAGCTACGCGATCACCTACGATCAGCCCTACGGCGCGGATATCGGCTATGTCGACGGCCCGTTCGCCGGCGGCTTCGCCACGATCGACTCTCACGCGCTGACCGTGCTGGGCCGCTACCAGTTCGGCAACGGCTTCAGCGCCCATGGCGGCCTCCGTATCCAGAAGCTCGAGGGCGCGCTGGCCAGCATCGGCCAGCTCAACGCTG
Organism: uncultured Jannaschia sp.; assembly: GCF_947503795.1. Lineage (NCBI taxonomy): Bacteria > Pseudomonadati > Pseudomonadota > Alphaproteobacteria > Rhodobacterales > Roseobacteraceae > Jannaschia > uncultured Jannaschia sp. The sequence continues at coordinate 1,835,332 of NZ_CANNEZ010000001.1, forward strand.
AAAGCGACTGGGCCGCGGGCTACGTCATCGGCGGCGCCTACGAGCGTCCCGACATCGCGCTCCGCGTCGCGCTGACCTACAGCTCGTCGATCACCAACGACTTCACCGGCACCGAGAGCTCCGGCGTCGTCGGCCTGAACGCGCCGACCGCCTTCTCGGTCGACCTGCCCGAGAGCGTGAACCTCGACTTCCAGACCGGCGTGGCCCCCAAGACGCTGGTCTTCGGCTCGATCCGCTGGGTCGGCTGGGAAGGCGTCAACCTGACGACCGCCACCGGCACCTACGTCAACTTCGACGAGGACACGATCACCTACAATATCGGCGTCGGCCGTCAGCTCACCGAAAACTTCGCGGCGTCCATCTCGGTCGGCTACGAAGGCGGCGACGGCACCGGCACCACGCTCGGACCGACCAGCGGCTTCCGCAGCGTCGCCCTCGGCGGCAGCTACACGATGGACAATGTCGAGATCTCGGGCGGCATCCGCTACATCGACATCGGCGACGCGACCGCCAGCGCGGCGAACGTCCCCTTCCAGGACAACGACGCCATCGCGGTCGGCATGAAGATCGCCTACAAGTTCTGATCGGTTCCACGATCCGACCTGCAAGCGCCCCGCCCTCACCGGCGGGGCGTTTCGCGTTTCGGGGGGCCGCATCTTCCGGGTCGCGCCGGGCCGCGCCGGCCGCTAAGCCGTGGCCATGACCTCCGCCGCCCCCACCTCCCGCGTCTGGGCCGAGATGGCGCTGCTCGGCCTGATCTGGGGCGGCAGCTTCCTCGCCATTCGCACCGCGCTCGACGAAATCCCCTTCGTCACAAGCGTCGCGTTCCGCGTCGGCCTCGCGGCGCTGGTGCTTTGGGTCTGGGTGCTGGTGCGGCGGCTGCCTCTGCCCCGCGATCCGCGGATCTGGGCGTCGCTCCTGGTCATGGGGCTTTTGAACAACGTGCTGCCCTTCCTCCTCATGGCTTGGGGTCAACTCCATATCGAGACCGGGCTGACCTCGATCCTGAATGCGGGCACGGCGATCTTCGGCGTGCTCGCCGCCGCGATCTTCCTTGCCGACGAGCGGCTGACGGCGCGGCGCGCGCTGGGTGTCTGCACCGGCTTTCTCGGGGTCGCGACGGCGATCGGGCTGCACAACCTCGCGGCCTTCGACCTCCGCTCGCTGGCGCAGCTCGCGGTCGTCGGCGGCACGGTCTGCTACGCGCTGGCCGGGGTCTGGGCGCGGCTGCGCCTCAAGGGCCTCGCGCCACAGGTGCAGGCGGCAGGAATGCTGACCGGATCGACGCTCCTGATGATCCCGGCGGCGCTCTGGATTGACGGCGTCGTGATCCCGTCGCAGGCCGATACCTGGCTCGCCATCCTCTACTACGCCGTGGTCGCCACGGCGCTGGCCTATCTCCTCTACTTCCGCATCCTCGCGGCCGCGGGCAGCGGCAACACGATGCTCGTGACCCTGCTCGTCGCGCCGGTCGCCATCGTCCTCGGCGCGCTCGTTCGGGACGAGGTTCTGGCCCCGTCGGTCTATCTCGGCTTCGCGCTGCTCGCGCTGGGGCTCGTGATCCTCGACGGGCGACTGTTGCGGCGACGGCGGCGGGCGTCTAACCCGTCGGCATGATCTACGAGACGCCACAGGACTGGACCGACGCGACCGATCGGCGGGTGACGTTCTTCGGGATGTCGGGCCTCGGCAAGACGCACCTGTCGCAGATCCTGCGCGCGGGCGGCGACTGGTTCCACTACTCGATCGATTACCGCATCGGCACCGCCTATATGGGCGAATACATCGCCGACGAGCTCAAGCGCCACGCGATGACCGTGCCCTATCTCGCGCGGCTTCTGCGATCGGACAGCATCTATATCGGCTCGAACATCACCTTCGAGAACCTCACGCCGCTCTCGACCTATCTCGGCAAGCCCGGCGATCCCGCGAAGGGCGGCCTGCCCATCGCCGAATACGCCCGCCGCCAGCAGCTTCACGAGCGGGCCGAGGTCAACGCCCTCCTCGACACGCCCGCCTTCATCGAACGGGCGCGCGCGCTCTATGGTTACGGCAACTTCGTCTGCGACACCGGCGGGTCCATCGTCGAGGTGGTCGATCCCGACGACCCCGCCGATCCGGTGATGGAGACGCTGGCGGCCCATACCCTGCCCGTCTGGATCGAGGGGCGGCCCGATCACGCACAGACCCTGATCGACCGTTTCACCCGCGACCCGAAGCCGATGTGCTACCGCCCCGAGTTCCTGGCCGAGCACTGGGACCGGATCGGCGGGGACGACGTCGACCCGGACACCTTCATGCGCGACACCTATGCCGCCGCGATCCACGCCCGCGAGCCGCGCTATGCCAAGATGGCGCGCTGGGGGGTCAAGGTGTCCTCGGCGGATGTCGAGAGGGTGCGCGATCCCGGCGACGTGATCGCGCTGGTCGCCGACGCCATTGGCAAACGCGCGCGCGACACCTAACTCCGAACGTCCAGCCCCGGAGACCCGCCGATGCCCATCACCCTGCCCCGCGACCTGCCCGCCTACCGCGTCCTGTCGGATGAGGGCGTGATGGTCATGGGCCAGGAGGCGGCGTTCCGGCAGGACATCCGCCCGCTCCGCATCGGCCTGCTCAACCTGATGCCGATGAAGATCGCGACCGAGACGCAGTTCGCCCGGCTGATCGGGGCCACCCCGCTCCAGATCGAACTGACGCTGATCCGCATGTCCGAGCACCGCTCCCGCCACACCGCGCCCGAGCATATGGAGGCGTTCTACCACACCTGGGAGGAGGTGCGGGAGCAGCGCTTCGACGGCTTTCTCATCACCGGCTCGCCCATCGAGCACCTGCCCTTCGAGGAGGTGACCTACTGGGACGAGCTGCGCCGGATCATGGACTGGACCCAGACCCATGTGCATTCGAGCTTTGGCGTGTGCTGGGGCGGAATGGCGATGGCGTGGCACTTCCACGGGGTCGAGAAGCACATGCTGGACCGGAAGGCGTTCGGTTGCTTCCGGGTGACGAACGAGGCGCCGTCCTCGCCCTACCTGCGCGGATTCTCGGACGAATGCGTCATCCCCGTCTCGCGCTGGACCGAGCTGCGGCGCGACGCGATCGAGGCCGCGGGGATGGATGTCCTTCTCGACAGTCCCGAGACCGGCCCCTGCCTGATCGAGGACCGGGCGCATCGCGCGATCCATATCTTCAACCATTTCGAATATGACAGCGACACGCTGAAGCGCGAATACGATCGCGACATCGCCGCCGGAACGCCGATCAACGTGCCCGGCCACTACTATCCGGGCGACGATCCCACAAAGCCGCCGCAGAACCGCTGGCGCAGCCACGCGCACCTGCTCTACGGCAACTGGATCAACGAGATCTACCAGACGACGCCCTTCGACGACGCGCTGATCGGCACCCATCGGCAAACCTTGGGCGAGGCGCCGGAACGGATGTGACGCCGGGTCGGGTCTTGTTGAAGCGTCCCGTTTCGCGCCTAAATCCATGGGCGACCATCCGCCACGGACCAAGCCGATGTACCTGCCCCCCTTCGCCACCGCCGGTGTCACTGCCCTCGGGCTGACCGCGGTGGCCGCGCGGGCCCGGGCGCGGGAGCGCGCGTTCGAGGCCCGCTTCCCCCCCGAAGGCGAGATCCACGATATCGACGGCGTGCCGGTCCATGCCGTCGTCCGCGGCACCGGCCCGGACCTCGTGATGATCCACGGCGCCAGCGGCAACAGCCGGGACTTCACCTTCTCGATGATGGGCGCGCTCTCGGACCGATATCGCTGCATCGCCATCGACCGGCCCGGCATGGGCTATACCGGGCGCACGGACCCGGCCTATGACGACGCCTTCTCGACCCGCGCCGAGAGCCCGGCCGAACAGGCGGCCCTGCTGAAGGCCACGGCGGCCCGGCTGGGGGCGCCCGATCCGTTGGTGCTGGGGCAGTCATTCGGCGGGGCCATCGCGCTCGCCTGGGCGTTGCAGGGCGGGCCGCGCGCGCTGGTGCTGGTCGCGGCCGTGGCGATGGAATGGCCCGGCGGTCTCGGCCCGCTCTACCCGTCGCTCGGGTCCGCGCCCGGCGGCGCGGCGCTCGTGCCTGCGCTGACGGCCGGTATCCCCGAGACCCATGTCGACCATGTGATCGAGCGCACCTTCCGGCCCCAATCCGCGCCGCCCGGCTATGCCGCGCATATCGGCGGGCAACTGACGCTCCGCCGCCGGTCGCTCCGTGCCAATTTCCGGCAACTCAACAAGCTCAAGCCGCAGGTGGCCGAGATGCAGCGCCGTTACCCCGCGCTCGACCTGCCGATCGAATGGGTTCACGGCACCGCCGACGAGACCGTGCCCGCGTCGATCCACGCCCATCCCTTCACCGCGCTGGTGCCCCAGACCAACCTCGTGATGCTCGACGGGATCGGCCACGCGCCGCATCACAGCGCCGAGCCCGAGGTGATCGCCGCCATCGATCGCGCCCGGGCGCGCGCCGCCTGAGCGACCCGCATTGGACGGCAGGCCCGGCATCGCCTAGATGCAGTGGGCCAGAGAGGACGCGCCATGCCCAAACCCTTCGACGCCGCCATCACCAAATTCTACGAGGACGAGGCGCCCGAAAAGGTGCGCGCGCTGATCGAGGATGCCGGGAAGAAGGACATCCTGGTCGACGGCTATCCCTACGACAAACGAATGTCGCGCGGCGACTACGACGACGCGATGGCCGCGCTCCAGATCGAGCTGGTGCGCTGCCAGTCCTGGATCCGTGACACCGGGGCGCGCGTGGTCGTCGTCTTCGAGGGCCGCGACGCCGCCGGCAAGGGCGGCACCATCAAGCGTGTGCGCGAGAACCTGAACCCGCGCGTCGTGCGCACCGTCGCGCTGTCGAAGCCCAGCGAGCGGGAGATGGGCGAGTGGTATTTCGAGCGCTACATCAAGCACCTGCCGACGACGGGCGAAATGGTTCTCTTTGACCGCTCCTGGTACAACCGCGCGGTGGTCGAGCATGTCTTCGGCTTCTGCACGCCCGAACAGCGCGAACGCTTCTTCGCCCAGACCCCCCGCCTGGAGGAGATGCTGGTCGAGGACGGCGTCACGCTGGTGAAGCTCTGGCTCAATGTCGGACAGGCCGAACAGCTGCGCCGCTTTCTAGCCCGCGAAGACGATCCCCTGAAGCAATGGAAGCTGAGCATGATCGACGTGAAGGGCCTGTCGCGCTGGGACGCCTATACGCAGGCGATCTCGGAGACCTTCGACCGGACCCATACGAAAATCGCACCCTGGACGATCGTGCGCTCGGACGACAAGCGGCGCGCGCGACTGAACGCGATCCGCTCGATCCTGACGCGCATCCCCTACGAGGGACGCGACGACGCCGCGGTGAAGATCGACAAGGGGATCGCGGGCGGCCCGGAGCTTTGGCTGAACGGTGCCTAAACGCGGCTACCACCATGGCAACCTGCGCCAGGCCCTGGTCGACGCGGCGCTGACGCTGATCGAGGAAAAGGGGCCGACCGGTTTCACGCTTTCCGAGGCGGCGAAGTCTGCGGGGGTCACCCCGGCAGCCGTGTACCGACATTTCGAGGGCCGTGAGGAACTGATCATCGAATGCGCCCTGCAGGGCCATGCGATCTTCGGCGACCTGATGGAATACGCCTACGAGACGGGCCAGCCTTCGGCCCTTTCGGCCTTCGAGGCGACGGGCCGGGCCTACCTGGCCTTCGCGCGCCGCTATCCGGGGCATTACATGGCGATGTTCGAAAGCGGGCTCAGCCGCAACGCCACGCCCGAACTGGCGCGCGCGGTGACCCGCTCACGCGGGGTGCTGGAAAAGGCCGCCGAGGCGCTGTCCGAACATATCCCCGCCGACCGCCGTCCGCCCGCGTCGATGTTCTCGTCCCATGTCTGGGCGATGTCGCACGGCGTGGTCGAACTCTTCGCGCGCGGCAATCCCGGCGGCAACGCCCCCTTCCCGCCCGAGGACCTGCTCGAAGCCGGGATCGGCATCTACCTCCGGGGTCTGGGGCTCGTCGCACCGGATTCGTGACGCCGGTTGGGGCCGTCCCGGCATCCGCGTCGAAAACCGGGGACCGGGCGATCTCGCTGCGAGCCAGGCCGGCTTTGTGTCGAAATCTCCGCATGTCGTCACGCCCGCGTCAGCGCCCGTCGCGGGCGCGTGAGGCCGGTGCGGCGGGGGTGCGGGTGCTGTGCGTGGACGCACTCAGTTCGCGCTGATCTCACGCGTCCGTGCATTGCGGCAGCGGCCCGGCACGCGCATCTTCATCCCATCAGCAGGGCACGCACCGCCCCGCCGCATCGCAACCGGGCCGAACACAACCACGGGCCCACACCAAGGACAGAACACATGAAAACCCTCATCGCCTCCGCCCTCGTCGCCGCCGCCGCCTTCGCCGCCCCCGCCACCGCGCAGGTCGGATCCGGCACCGCCGCCGCCATCGCCCATTTCAACCAGTCCCACGACACCCAGGACAACCGCATCGCGCTCCGCGGCGGCGTCTCGAACACCTTCGTCTCGACCCGCTCCGCCTCCAGCGACCGCGCCTACGCGATCTTCAACGCCCAGGCCGACAACGTGAACGCACTCCGCGGGCTCTACGGCCAGGCCGGCGTCTCCGGCACCCCGGCCTATGGCGCCGAGATCTTCGCCCGCATCCAGGCCGAAAGCCTCGAAGGCGAGTGACCCCCGACCGGGCCGCGCCCCAGACAGGTCTCTCCCCCGCCCCCGCGCGCGACCCGATCACGGCCCCCGGTGAATTCCGGGGGTCGTGTCGTCGTAAGGCTTTCGCCGGAGCCGACAGATCGGTCCGCACATGGTGACGCTGCGTCACTCGGCCCGATCCTGCGACAGAACGAACCGTTTCGCGTTCCACACTGGATTCAGGGGTTAAGCCGCGCTAGACCGGCCGGACGGCATGGGGATGTGTGTGTTATGGTTGATTACGGGGCCGGTCTGGACCGGGCGCTTGCAGCGCTGCATGACGAGGGACGTTACAGGACCTTCATCGATATCGAGCGTCGGCGCGGCCAGTTTCCGCGCGCCGTCTGGACGCGTCCGGACGGGTCCGAGCAGGACATCACCGTCTGGTGCGGCAACGATTATCTCGGGATGGGCCAGCACCCCGTCGTCCTCGAGGCGATGCACGAGGCGATCGACGCCACCGGCGCCGGGTCGGGCGGGACGCGCAACATCTCGGGCACCACGGTCTATCACAAGGCGCTGGAGGCCGAGCTGGCCGACTTGCATGGCAAGGAAGCGGCGCTCCTCTTCACGTCTGCCTATATCGCCAACGACGCCACGTTGAGCACGCTGCCGAAGCTGTTTCCCGGCCTCATCATCTATTCCGACGCGCTCAACCACGCCTCGATGATCGAAGGCGTCCGCCGCAACGGCAGCGCCAAGCGCGTCTTCCGGCACAACGATGTCGACCACCTGCGCGAGCTTCTGGAGGCGGATGATCGCGACGCCCCGAAGCTGATCGCCTTCGAGTCGATCTATTCGATGGATGGCGATTTCGGGCCGATCGAGGCGCTGTGCGACCTGGCCGAGGAATTCGGCGCGCTGACCTATATCGACGAGGTGCACGCCGTCGGCATGTACGGCCCCCGCGGCGCGGGCGTGGCCGAACGCGACCGGCTGATGCATCGCATCGACATCATCAACGGCACGATGGCCAAGGCCTATGGCGTGATGGGCGGCTATATCGCGGCCAGCGCGCGGATGTGCGACGCTGTCCGATCCTACGCGCCCGGCTTCATCTTCACGACCTCGCTGCCGCCCGCTGTTGCCGCTGCTGCCGCGGCCTCGGTCTCGCATCTCAAGCGCGACCAGGCCCGGCGCGACCTGCACCAGGAGCGGGCCGCGGTGCTCAAGCTGCGGCTGCGTGGCCTCGGGCTGCCGATCATCGATCATGGCAGCCATATCGTGCCCGTCCATGTCGGCGACCCCGTGAAGTGCAAGATGCTCTCGGATCGCCTGCTGTCGGACCACGGGATCTACGTGCAGCCGATCAACTTCCCGACCGTGCCGCGCGGCACCGAACGGCTGCGGTTCACCCCCTCGCCGGTTCATACGATGCCCATGATCGAGGCGCTGGTGCGCGGGATGGACGACCTGTGGTCCCATTGTGCGCTGAATCGCGCGCAAGCCTCCGCCTGACAAGACCCGTGCATTGCGGCCCGGATGCTGCTACGCTAGTGGCGGCAGTAGGGCGTCGGTCGGGAGTCGACGCCTCATAATTCGGGACGGAAACGCGCACGCAGAGGCGCGTCCACAGATCGCGGGGCAGGCCCATGTTCGGCCGGAAGTCGAAATTCCTTTCACGTGTCGAGAACCCCGCGCGGGGTTACGACAGCTTCGATCTCAAGCTCGGGGACGAGATGCGCGGCGAACGCGCAACGCTCGGCAAATCCCTGATGGACGTGCAGCGCGAGCTTCGGATCAAGGCCAGCTACATCGCCGCCATCGAGAACACGGACCTGTCGGCCTTCGACAGCCTGTCCTTCGTGGCCGGATATGTCCGCTCCTACGCCCGCTACCTCGAGATGGACCCGGAGATCGTCTTCGCGCGGTTCTGCGAGGAGTCGGGCTTCGGCGGTGCGACGACCCTCAAGCCGATGGAATCCGAGGTCTCGCGGCGCACCGCGCTCGGGCCCGACCTTGCCGCCCCCGGCCCCGGCTTCGCCATCAAGGCCAAGCGCAAGCCGCAGCGTCCCGTTGATCCGCTGATGGGTTCGGGCAATCCCTTCGCCAACAAGGCCACGCCGGTCTTCGCGGGCTTCGAGCCCGGCGCGCTGGGCAGCCTTGCCGTACTCGCGCTCCTGATCGGCGGCATCGGCTATGGCGGCTGGACGGTCGTGCAGGAAATCCAGCGCGTGCAGGTCGCACCCGTCGAACAGGCGCCCGAACTGGTGGCCGAGCTCGACCCGCTGGTCCCGTCCGCCCCGCAACTCGCCGCGCCCGACGGCGCCGGTATCGAGGCGCCCGCGCAGGACGCGCTGGCCCGCCTCTATCGCCCGCAGGCGCTCGACGCGCCGATCCTGACGGCGCGCGACGCACCCATTTCCACCATCACGCCCGGCACCGTCGGCGCGCTGGCCTCGGCCGAGCCTGCGGGCCTCGCCGGACCGGACGCCGCGCTGGCCGACGGCACGCAGATCGCTTCGGCCGTCGATGCCGTCCTCGAGGACGCGCTGGGCGACGATCTGCCTGCCACGCCGCGCGTGCTGGCCGATGCGCCCGACGCCGTGGTCCTCGTGGCCGCGCGCGAGGCTTGGGTCCGGGTCCGCTCGGCCGAGGGCGACACGCTCTTCGAGAAGGTGCTGGCCCCCGGCGAGACTTACGAGATCCCCGCCGGCGAGGCGCCCGCCTCGCTGCGCACGGGCAATTCCGGCGCCGTCTACCTGTCGGTCGCGGGCCAGACCTACGGCCCCCTCGCCCCCGGCCCGCAGGTCGTGACGCGCGAGGTTTCCGCGGCCCTCGTCTCGCAGGATTACGCCTTGGCCGACATGGAGCAGGATGGCGATCTGGCCCGCGTCGTGGCCGAGCTGGAAGCCGCGCCCGTCCTGCCTGGATCCGAGCCCGCGCCCACCGAATGACGCGCGGGGCGGTTGCGCCCCCGCCCGACCGGTCCTAGCTGTCGTCCAAGCACTACCGGACGAGGCCTGCTCCCATGTCGCTGCACTCCATCCGCCCCTGGCGCCAGATCGACCGCCGCCCCTCGCGGCAGATCATGGTGGGCAACGTACCCGTGGGCGGCGACGCCCCGATTACCGTCCAGACCATGACCAACACGCTGACGACCGACGTGGCCGCGACCGTGGCCCAGGTCCAGGCCGCCGCCGATGCGGGCGCCGACATTGTCCGCGTCTCCGTGCCCGACGAGGCGTCGTCGAAGGCTTTGCGCGAGATCGTGGCCGAAAGCCCCGTCCCGATCGTCGCGGATATCCATTTCCACTACCGGCGCGGCATCGAGGCTGCCGAGGCAGGGGCCGCCTGCCTTCGAATCAATCCGGGCAATATAGGCTCGCCCGAGCGGGTGGCCGAGGTGATCCGCGCCGCCAAGGATCACGGCTGCTCGATCCGGATCGGGGTCAACGCGGGCTCGCTCGAGAAGCACCTTCTCGACAAGTATGGCGAGCCCTGCCCCGACGCGATGATCGAGAGCGGGCTCGACCATATCCGCATCCTCGAGGACAATGATTTCCGCGAGTACAAGATCAGCTGCAAGGCGTCCGACGTGTTCATGGCCGCCGCCGCCTACCAAGGTCTGGCCGAACAGACCGACGCGCCGATCCATCTCGGGATCACCGAGGCTGGCGGATTGACCAGCGGGACGATCAAGTCGGCCATCGGCCTCGGCAATCTTCTCTGGATGGGGATCGGCGACACGATCCGCGTCTCGCTCTCGGCCGATCCCGTCGAGGAGGTTAAGGTCGGCTACGAGATCCTGAAGTCGCTGGGCCTGCGCCACCGGGGCGTCAATGTCATCTCCTGCCCGTCCTGCGCGCGGCAGGGCTTCGACGTCATCAAGACGGTCGAGACGCTGGAAAAGCGGCTGGAGCACATCAAGACACCGATGTCGCTCAGCATCATCGGCTGCGTCGTCAACGGCCCCGGCGAGGCGCTGATGACCGATGTGGGCTTCACCGGCGGCGGCAACGGTGCGGGCATGGTGTACCTGGCCGGCAAGCAGAGCCACAAGCTCTCGAACGAGCAGATGGTCGAGCACATCGTCGAGCAGGTCGAGAAGAAGGCCGCCGAGATCGAGGCCGCCGCGGCCGCGGAACAGACGGCCGCCGAGTAACTGGCCCTACGCCGCGACCGCCCTGGACCTATCCTTCGTCCTTGCCCGATCAGTCGAACCGGCGCCCTCTGAACCCCGGCACAGGTCGAGGGATCGGGACATGCGGGATCAGGCACGGGTCGTTGTCATCGGGGGCGGCATCGCGGGATGCGCCACGCTCTACCACCTGACGCGCGAGGGCTGGGGCGACGTCATGCTGATCGAGCGGGACGAGCTGACCTCGGGCACGACTTGGCATTCCGCCGCGCAGGTCACCAATTTCGGGATGACCCAGACGATGGTCGGGCTGAAGTCTCATTCCATCGCGCTCTACAAGGAGTTGCGGGACGATCCCGACTATCCGGTGGGCTACAATCACGGGGATGGCGGCATCCGGCTGGCGAACACGCAGGCGCAGATGGACGGCTATCGGCATTTCGCCTCGATGGCCGCCGGGATGGGTGTCGAATTCGAGGTGCTGGACGCCGAGGAATGCGCACGGCGCCATCCCCTGATCTCGACAGAGAACCTGCTGGGCGGGCTCTGGGACCCCACGGATGGGCATATCGACCCCGCGCAGCTCTGCCAGGCGCTGGCCCGGCGGGCGCGGCTGGCCGGGGCCGAGGTCAACCGCCACACGCCCGTGACCGGGCTCACACAGCATGGCGATGACGGCTGGACGGTGCACACCGAAAGGGGCGACGTGCGCTGCGAGATCGTCGTGAACGCGGGCGGCTACCGCTGCAACGAGATCGGCGCGATGATGGGCGTAACCCACCCTGTCGCCTCGATGGAGCATCAGTATTTCCTGACCGAGGACATCCCCGAGATCCTCGCCTCCGACCGCCGCATCCCCCTCCTGCGCTGTCCTATCAGCGACTTCTATTCCCGGCAGGAGAAGGGTGGGTTGCTGATCGGCTTCTACGAGCAGGACTGCCGGACCTGGGGGATGGACGGGATCGACCCGAACTTCACCAATGCGCTCTGCCCGGACGATCTGGACCGCGTGACGGACGTGCTGGAGGGCGCATTCGCCCGGATGCCGGCGCTGATGGAGACGGGCATCCGCGAGGTCGTGAATGGCCCCATCACCTACACGATCGACGGGGCGCCTCTGGTCGGTCCGATCCCCGGCACGCCCAACGCCTTCTGCATCATCGGCCTGCGCGCGGGCTTGGGCGAAGGCGGCGGGCACGGCCGGATGCTGGCCCAGATGATCGTTCATGGCGAAGCCGAATACGACACATGGGTCATCGACCCCCGCCGCTTCACGGGCCACGCGACGGTCGAGCTGACCGCCCTGAAGGCGGTCGAGGATTACCAGAACGAGTTCCGATTCCACTTTCCCCACGAGCATCGCCCCGCCGGGCGCCCGATGAAGACGACGCCCCTGACCGCCACGCTGGCCGCCGAGGGCGCGGCCTTTGCGACCGTGAACGGCTGGGAGCGGGTCGATTACATCAAGCCCGATCCCGGTTTTACCGAGACGCTGGGCTATGCGTTCAACGAGGTCCGCGACGTGGTCGCAACCGAAGTGCGGGCCGTGGCCGCGGGTGTGGGTCTGACCGAAGTGTCGGGCTTCAACCGGTTCGAACTGACGGGCGCGGGTGTTGGCCCGTTCCTCGACCGGATGGTCTGCGGGCGCGTGCCGACGCGGCCGGGCCGCGTGGGGCTGGGTTACCTTCTGAATGACCACGGGATGCTGAAGGCCGAGGCGACGCTGGCCAACCTGCCCGCCTCGGACCGCGGACCGGCGCGCGTTTGGTACGGCTCGGCGGCGGCTTCGGAATATCACGACATGGATTGGCTCCGCGGCCATCTGCGCCCCGGCGAGGACGTCGCGATCCGGTCATTGACCAACGCGCAGACGATCCTCGTGCTGGCGGGCCCGAAGGCGCGCGCGGTGCTGTCGGCGGCGGCGCGCGGCGACTGGTCGGCGGCGGCCTTTCCGTGGCTCTCGGCGCGCGAGGCGCATATCGGCATCGCGCCCGCTACGGTGCTCGCCGTCAGCTTCTCGGGCGAGCTCGCCTACGAGATCCACGTTCCGAACGAGAGCCTCGCCGCCGCCTATGCCGCCCTCCGAGTGGCCGGGCACGCGCATGACCTGAAGCTCTTCGGCGCGCGCGCCGTTGACTCGATGCGGATGGAGAAGGGCTTCCTGCACTGGAAGGCGGACATCCTGACGGAGTTCGATCCGTTCGAGACAGGCCTCGACCGGTTCGTACGCATGGACAAGGGGGCGTTCGTCGGACGCGACGCCCTGCGGGCGCGGATGGCGGAGGGGCCGCGCAAGCGCCTCGTGACGCTCGCAGTAGATTGCGACCACGCCCCGGCCCATCCCGGCGCGTCGGTGCGCGCCGCCGGGCGCATCATCGGCACCGTCACCTCGGGCGATTGGGGCCACCGGACGGGCCTGAATCTCGCCTATGCGTTCGTCGACCCGGACCGGGCCGAGATCGGCACGGCGCTGACCGTGGACGTGATCGGCGCGCCCGTGGCCGCCCGCGTGATCGCGCCGTCGCCTTACGATCCGGGTTTCGAGCGGGTCCGGGCCTAGCGCTCCGGCAGAAGGCCGCGCGGCGAGAAGCGCAGGACGAGCAGCAGGATCAGCCCCATCGTCAGCAGACGCATATGCGCCACCGCGTCGAGCAGGTGACCTTTCAGCCATGTGCCGTCCGCCATACCGGCCGTGATCCCCTGCATCAGGAGGGCGCCCAGCGGCTCGACTTGAACCCAGAGCCACCAGATCAGGAACCCGCCCAGGACCGCGCCCCAGTTGTTGCCCGACCCGCCGACGATCACCATTACCCAGATCAGGAACGTATAGCGCAGCGGCTGGTAGGTGCCGGGCGTGAGCTGGCCGTCGAGCGTCGTCATCATCGCCCCCGCCAGCCCGCAGACCGCCGAGCCGAGGATGAAGATCTGCAGATGCCGCGCGGTCACGTCCTTGCCCATCGCCTCGGCCGCCGTCTCGTTGTCGCGAATCGCCCGCATCATCCGGCCCCAGGGCGAGGCGAGCGCCGCCTGCGCGAGCCAGATCAGGATGCCCAGTACAACGATGAAAAGCCCCGCATAGGCCAGCTTCACGGCGATGGTGGAACCGGTCACCGGGTCGAGGCCCAGATCGGTGACGCGCTCGACGAAGGACGGGTCGTTCTGGAGGTCGATCTCGTAGGGGACGGGGCGCGGCAGGCCGATGACGTTCTTCACGCCCCGCGCCATCCAGTCCTCGTTCTTCATGATCGCGATGATGATCTCGGCGATGCCGAGCGTCGCGATCGCGAGGTAATCCGACCGCAGCCCCAGCGCCGTCTTGCCCACCAGCCATGCGGCCCCCGCCGCAAGCAGTCCGCCGACCGGCCAGGCCAGGATCACCGGCAGGCCGAGCCCCCCGATATTGCCCGCATTGGCCGGGTTCACCGCCTCGACCGCGGCCACGCCGGGGTCGAGCACCGCGCGGTAGACGAAGAAGCCCACCAGCAGGATCGCCGCGACGACCAGCCCGCGATACCGCCCCACCCGCTGCCACGCGAGGATCGCCGCAACGACCGTCGCCGCCCCCAGCAAAAGCGCCCCAATGACGCGAAAGCCGCCTGCGCCGAACGCTTCGGCATTGGGCGGCATCGACACCAGCACGGCGCCAAGGCCGCCCAGCGCCACGAAGCCCATGACGCCGACGTTGAAGAGGCCCGCATAGCCCCATTGCATGTTGACCCCGAGCGCCATGATCGCGCTGACCAGCCCCATGTTGAAGATCGTCAGGGCCACGTTCCACGACTGCACGAACCCCGTGCCCACGAAGAGCAGGAGCACCAGCGCGAAGAGCAGGAGCCTGCGCGTGTTCATCGAGCCGGTCATACCGCTTTCCCCGCGAAGAGGCCCGTCGGGCGGAACAGGAGGACGACGATCAGGATCACGAAGCTGACCGCGAACTTGTAGTCGGTCGAGAGGAGCTGGACGAGGCCGTCCGGCTCGAGGCTCTCGGGGAGCGCGTAGCCCAGCACCTTCTTGAGGGGATAGGTGATCGTGACCTCGGCGAAGGCGATCACGAACCCGCCCGCGATGGCCCCGAGGGGCGAGCCGAGGCCCCCGACGATGGCCGCCGCGAAGATCGGCAGCAGAAGCTGGAAGTAGGTGAACGGCTTGAACGACTTGTCGAGCCCGTAGAGCGTGCCCGCGATTGTCGCCAGTGCGGCCACCATCAGCCATGTGTACATCACCACCCGCTCGGGGTTGATGCCGGACAGAAGCGCCAGGTCCTCGTTGTCGGAATAGGCGCGCATCGACTTGCCGGTGCGGGTCTTGTTAAGAAACCAGAAGAGCACGAGCACGACGATCACCGCGACGACGACCGTGATCGCCTGCGTCGAGCGGATGGCCAGCCCCTCGTCGAGGCCCGTCGCCTCGCGGAAGCCGCGCGCGGTCACGAGGAACCGCTCGCCATCGGCGAAGCGCTGGTCGTCGGCGCCGATGATGAAGCGCACCAGCCCGTTCATGATGAACATCACGCCCAGCGAGGCGATCACGAATGTCACCGGCACCGCCTTCTTGGATCGGTAGAACTTGTAGACCGCCTTGTCCGTCCCGAGCAGCAGAAGCGCCGTGGCCGCGATCCCCACCGGCAAGGCGAGGAGTGCCGTGGGCAGCGGCCCGAACGAGATCCCCAGCGTCTGGAAGCCCCAGGTCGTCAGGATCACGATGGTCGTCCCGAAGGCCATCGTGTCGCCATGGGCGAAGTTCGAGAACCGCAGGATCCCGTAGATCAGCGTCACGCCAAGCGCCCCCAGCGCCAGCTGCGCGCCATAGGCGGTCGCGGGCACGAGGACGAAGTTGGCGAAGGTCACGAGGGCGTTGAGAGGTTCCATCAGCCGATCTCCTCGCAGGGGCCTTCGTAGTAAAGCGCGAGGCCCTCCTCGCGCATGTGGACGGAATAGCGCCCCAATCCGTCGGCGATCGTCAGGAGCCGCTGCGTGTCCTCGGTGTTGAAGGCGACGAAACCCTGCATCGGGGCACCGAAGACGCCGCCGGTGATCGGCGCGGCGAGGAAATCTCCGCTCACGTCCGAGACCTCGACCGTGAAGGGGTCGGGCGGCGTCATGGTCGGGTTCGCCTCTACGAAGGTCTTGCCCGATGGGTCGGGCATGTAGGTCATCGCCATCTCGTATTCCGTCTCGGTGCAGGCGTCGGTGTCGAGGCATTCGACCGTGAAGGTGCAGGCGATGCGCTGAAGCCCGTCGGCGGCCGCCGTCATGGGGGCCAGCGCGGCGGTCAGGGCTAGGGCGACAGGGCTCATCCTCAACCCCCCAGGAAGCTTCGGCGGACTTCGTCATCCGCCAGAAGCTCCTTGCCGGTGCCGGTATGCGCGTTGCGCCCTTGAACCAGCACATATCCGCGATCCGCGATCTCCAGCGCCTGCCGGGCGTTCTGTTCGACCATCAGGATCGGGATGCCGGTGCGCGAGACCTCGATGATGCGGTCGAAGAGTTCGTCCATCACGATGGGCGACACGCCGGCTGTCGGCTCGTCCAGCATCAGGACCTTCGGCTTCGTCATCAGCGCACGGCCGACGGCGACCTGTTGGCGTTGGCCACCCGACAGCTCGCCCGCGGGCTGGAGGCGCTTGTCCTTGAGGATCGGGAACAGGTCGTAGACCTGCGCCATCGTGTCCCGGAAATCGTCGCGCCGGATGAACGCGCCCATCTCGAGGTTCTCCTCGACGGTGAGCGAGGTGAAGATGTTCGACGTCTGCGGCACGAAGCCCATGCCCTTGGCGACCCGGTCCTGCGGGCTGAGCTCGGTGATGTCCTCGCCGTCCAGCCGCACGCTGCCCTGTCGCAGGTTCAGCATTCCGAAGACCGCCTTCATGCCCGTCGACTTGCCCGCGCCGTTGGGGCCGACGATGACCGCGATCTCGCCCGGATCGACCGCGATGGTGCAATCATGCAGGATGTCGGGCCCCTGCCCGTAGCCGCCGGTCATGCTGTCGCCGACGAGAAAGGCGTTGGTCGTCTCGGGTCGCGCGCCCTCGGCGGTGCCGGCGCTGAGCGTGCCGCCGGGGGGCCGTGTGATCGAGCGGTCCTTGTTGCCCCGCGCGTCGGCATAGGGATTGTCGGTCATGCCGGCGCCTCCGCCAGCTGGTCCTTATTCTTCAGGCCGGTGCCCAGATAGGCCTCGATCACCTGCTCGTTGGCCTTGATCTCGGCCAGCGAGCCTTCGGCCAGCACGTGACCCTCGGCCATGCAGATGACGTGGTCGCTGATCTTGCCGATGAAATCCATGTCGTGCTCGATGACGACGAAGGTATAGCCCCGTTCGGTGTTGAGCCGCAGGATCGCGTCGCCGATGGTGTTCAGAAGCGTCCGGTTCACACCCGCCCCGACCTCGTCGAGGAACACGATCTTGGCGCCAACCATCATGGTCCGGCCAAGCTCCAGCAGCTTCTTCTGCCCGCCCGAGACCTGGCCCGCGCGCTGCTCTGCCAGATGCTCGATCGTCAGGAATTCCAGCACCTCGTCGGCCTTCGCGGCCAGCGCCCGCTCCTCGTCGGCGATGCGACGGCGGCCGAACCAGGTGTTCCAGAGCGTCTCGCCCGACTGCCCGCCGGGCACCATCATCAGGTTCTCGCGGCAGGTCATGGAATGGAACTCGTGGGCGATTTGGAACGTCCGCAGAAGCCCCTTGTGGAACAGCTCATGCGGCGGCAGCCCGGTGATATCCTCGCCCGCCATCGTGACGCGCCCGCTGGTCGGCGGCAGGACACCCGCGATCACGTTGAAGAGCGTGGTCTTCCCCGCACCGTTCGGCCCGATCAGCCCGGTAATGGAAGTCGGCTCGATGGACAGCGACGCGCCGTCCACGGCCCGGAAGCCGCCAAAATGCCGATGGAGATCGTGGACTTCGATCATGAATACCCTCTCGACGGAACGGCCCCGCCCCCTAGCGGAACGGCCCCGGAAAACCGGGGCCGTCCATTGTCCGTCAGGTCGCGATCAGCGGTAGCCGACCACTTCCAGCGTGCCGTCGGTGAAGGTGATCTGACGGTAGTTGCCCGCCGATTCACCGGGGCCGATCAGCTCGACGGCGCTCGCACCGACATAGTCGACGTCACCGCCATCGGCGATGATCTGGAGCGCCTTGGCCAGCTCGCCGGGCAGGATCTGCTCGCCGGGGGCGTTGGCCACGTCCATGACGTGATCCTTGTAGGCCGCCGGATCGGTCGAGCCCGCCGCCTGCATGGCCAGCATGATCAGGGCTGCCGCGTCGTAGCTTTCGGCCGAGAAGGGCTGCGTGCCGTCGTAATCAGCGGCCGAGGCCATGTCCTGATAGAGCTGCGCGCCCGGCGAGTCGGTGCCGGGGTTCGCGCCGTAGGAGCCGTCGATCTCGGAGCCGAAATTGTCCTCGAGCGCCTGGCTGACCATGCCGTCGGGGAAGTAGAACTGGTCGAAGGCGCCGGAATCGAGCGCGGCGCGCACGATGCCCGAGCCGCCCTGGTCGACATAACCCGCGACGACCAGGAGCTCGCCACCGGCAGCCGAGAGCGCGCCGACTTCGGCTGAGTAGTCGGCCTTGCCGTCCTCATGCGCGGCCGAAATGGTCACGGTGCCGCCCGCGGCCTCGAAATTGGCCTGGATCGCGTCGGCGAGACCCTTGCCGTAATCGTTGTTCGTGTAGGTCAGCGCGATCTCGTTGACGCCGTTCTCCTGCAGGATCGCGGTTACGATCTCACCCTGGCGGGCGTCCGACGGCGCGGTGCGGAAGAAGAGGCCGTTGTCCTCGGCATCGGTGAGGCCCGGCGAGGTGGCCGAGGGCGAGATCATCACGACGCCGTTCGGCACCGCGACATTGGCCAGCATGGCGCCCGTGACGCCCGAGCAGTCGGCGCCCATGATGCCCGCGACGCCGTCGCCGGTGATCAGGCGCTCGGTCGCGGAGGTCGCGGCGGCGGCATCGATGCAGGTCGAGTCGGCGCGGACGGGCTCGACGGTGACGCCGTCGAGCAGCGCACCGCTTTCGCTGACCTCGGACATCGCCATTTCGGCCCCGGCGGCCATCGTCGGCGCCAGCGATTCCAGCGGTCCCGTGAAGCCGAGAACGACGCCGATCTTGACCGGCGAATGGGCGTCGGCGAACGCGGCCGTGGTGGCCATCGCCGCGACGGACGCGAGAAGCAGTTTCTTCATGGTAGTCTCCCTGTTGGTGGCCCCTTTTTCGGGGCTTTTCCGCCGCGCAGCCTATGCCGCGCGCATTTCCGTGAAAAGTGGATTCGATGCGCGCGCGTCCGATTGCGTCAGACGCGAACACCGTGGCGACCGGCCAGATCGGTGAAGAACTGCCATGCGACGCGCCCCGACCGGCTGCCGCGGGTGGCCTGCCACTCGATCGCCTCGGCACGGAGCGTCGCGTCAGCCACGTCGAGTCCGTAGGCATCGCAATAGCCCCGGATGATGGCGAGGTAGTTGTCTTGGTCGCAGGCGTGGAATCCCAGCCAGAGGCCGAACCGGTCGCTGAGCGAGACCTTCTCCTCGACCGCCTCGGAGGGGTTGATGGCCGAGCCGCGCTCGTTCTCGATCATGTCGCGCGGCATGAGGTGGCGCCGGTTCGAGGTGGCGTAGAAGATCACGTTCTCGGGCCGCCCCGCCACGCCCCCGTCGAGCACGGCCTTCAGGGATTTGTAGGCCGCGTCGTCATGCCCGAAGCTGAGGTCGTCGCAATAGAGGACGAAGCGGTGCGGCGCATCCCGGAGCAGGTCGAGCAGGCGCCCGACAGTGTGAATATCTTCGCGCTGGAGCTCCACAAGCTTGAGGCCGGTCGCCTCGAGTTCACCATGCACCGCCTTGACAAGGCTGGACTTTCCCATGCCCCGCGCGCCCCAGAGCAGCGCATTGTTGGCCGGGAGGCCGTCCGCGAAGCGCCGCGTGTTGTCGAGAAGCGTGTCCCGCGCCCGGTCGATCCCGAGGAGGAGGTCGAGGGGGATGCGGTTCACGCGCGCGATCGGGACGAGGCGGTCCGGTGCCGTGTCCCAGACATAGGCCGCGGCCGCGAAATCGGGCGCGGGCGCGGGCGCCGGGGCCAGCCGGTCGAGCGCGTCGGCGATCCGCGCGAGATCGTCGCTCAAGAGGTCTCGTCCTCGTCCAGGATGCCTTCGGCGCGGAGCCGCTTGTCGCGCCGCGCCTCGACCATCCGCACAAGCTGGATCGAGATCTCGTAGAGGCCGTAGACAACCACAAAGAGGATCACCTGCGTGATGACGTCGGGCGGGGTCACGAGCGCGGCGAGCACGAGGATGCCCACGACCGCGTATTTGCGCATGTTGCCCAGCCCCTCGGCCGAGACGAGCCCCGCCATCCCCATCAGCGTCAGCAGGACGGGAAGCTGGAAGCAGAGGCCGAAGGCGAAGATGAACTTGAGCGACAGGTCGAGGGATTCGCGCACCGAGCCGAGGAAGACGGTCCGCAACTCCTCGTTCTCGACGACCGCCCCGCCCTCGCCCGAGATGATGTTCACCAGCGCCGGGATCGCGTCCGAAAAGCCGATGAAGAAGTTCATCGCCAGCGGCGTGACCACGTAATGCGCGAAGGCCGCGCCCAGCGTGAAGAGGAGCGGCGAGGCGAAGATAAACGGCAGGAAGGCATTCTTCTCGGTCTTGTAGAGACCGGGTGCGACGAACCGCCAAAGCTGGTGCGCGATCACCGGGAACGCGAGGCCGATACCGAAGATCACCGAGATTCGGATCAGGACGAAGAACTTCTCCTGCGGGGCGGTGAAGATCAGCTGCGGGTTCTCGCCCCGGGCGCGCAGCACGTCCGCGATGGGCTGGGCAAGGAAGTTGAGGATCGGCTCGGCCACGATGAAGCAGGCAATCATCGCGACGAGGAAGGCGATCACCGACCGTATCAGGCGGGTGCGCAGCTCGGCCAGATGCTCGATCAGGGGGGCGGAGCTGTCCTCGATCTCGTCGGGGGTGTCGGTCGCGTCGGTCATGCGTCCGTCCCCGCGGCTGGCTTGGGCTTGGCGCGCGACTTCGGCGCGGCCTTCGGCTTCGCGGCCGTTTTCGGTTTGGCGGCCACGCGGGGCTTCGGCGCGGCTTTCGGCTTGGCGGCGGGCGTCGCGGCAGCCTTGGCCGCGGCGGGCGTCGCGGCGGCCTTTGGCTTCGGTGCGGCCTTGGCTCTTGCGGCGGCCTTCGGCTTCGGCGCCGCCTTGGCGCGCGCGGGCTTGGCGGGGGGCGCAGCGGCGGGGTCGGGCTTCAGCGCGTCGAGATCCGCCTGCGCCTCGGCCGCTTCGCGGGCCTTGCGCTGCTCGGCCATGCGGGACGCGTTCTCGGCGATCCGGGCCTTCGCGTCGGCGCGCTTCTCGGCGAGGTCGCGGGTATTCGGCCCCGTCTCCTCGTCCGGCGCCCAGGCCGTCAGGTCCGAGGTCGCCTCCTTGATCTTGTCGATCCCGTATTTCTTGGGATTGGCGATCTTGCGCAGGTCGCCCGCGATGTCGTTGACGCCGCTCTCGTCGGCGGCCTCGTTCATCGCGCTCTGGAACTCGCGCGCCATGCGCCGGGCCTTGCCCGTGAACTCTCCCAGCGTGCGGAACATCTTGGGCAGGTCCTTGGGACCGACCACGATCAGCGCCACGATGCCGATGACGAGAAGCTCGCTCCAGCCGATGTCGAACATGGATCAGGCCCCCCGGGGGCGCGGGCGGGTCGTCAGACCTTTTCGCGCTCGGTCTCGGCCTCAGGGGTGACGTCGCGGGCGGCGGTGCCGTCGGCCAGCGCGCCATCCTCGGTCTCGTCCTCCTTGGAGCCGTCGCCGACACCCTTCTTGAAGGCGGTGATGCCCTTGCCGACCTCGCCCATCAGGCTGGAGATCTTGCCGCGGCCGAACAGCACCAGCACCACGACCGCGATGAGCAGAAGGCCCGGAAGGCCGATATTGTTGAGCATTGTCTGTCTCCCGTGAGGGGCGGCGCATGGGCCGCCCGTCCAAATTCCCTGATCTCTACTTACGCATCACGACAGTGAGTTGAAAGCACCCTCGCGGCATTTTGCACGCCGTCCGCCCCTCTGACGTGCGCGTCACCGCAGGAGCGGGGCCGGGTCGACCGCGTCGAAGCCACGCCGGACCTCGAAATGCAGGAAGGATGGATCGCCGCCGCCGACGCTGGCGATGCGCTGGCCGGCGCGGACCTCGGAACCCTTCTGGACGCGGATGTCCTTGATATTGGCATAGACCGTCAGCAAGCCGTCGGCATGGCGCAGCACGAGGATCGGCACCTGGTCGGTGTCGCGCGTGATCGCGGCGACCGTCCCCGAGGCGGCGGCGCCCACGGCACTGCCTTCGGCGGCGCGGAAATCGATGCCCTCGTTGCGCGCCGAGAACGGGCGTAGCACCTCGCCGCCGACCGGGCGGCGCAGGCTCGACGGGGCCAGCTCGGCCTCGGCGGTGCGGGCCGGCTGGGCCGCGGGCGCAGGCTCGGGATCGGCGCTGGCCTCGGTGCGGAACTGGTCGAGATTGGGGCTCTCGGGCAGGACTTCGGCCTCGACCGTCTCGGGCAGGGCCGAGGCGGCCGACGGGGGCACGGGCGTCGCGGTGCCCTGCCCCGGCGCGGTCGCGACCTCGGACGACCCGTCGGCGCCGATCACCAGCGGGATCAGCAGGAACTGCCCCTCGCGCACCGCCAGATCACCGCCAAGGCCGTTCCATTCGGCCAGCGCATTGGGTGACACACCGTAAAGCCGCGCGATCGAGAACGCCGTCTCGCCGCGTGCGACGCGGTGCCGCACCGGCTCCTCGCCGCCCTGAACCACCATCGGCTGCGCGCCGCCGCCATCGGCCCGGTCGATCGCCGCACCGGCGATGGCGGTGATGTCGGTCCGGCCGCCGCCGCCCGCGCCGGGCACGACGCGGCGCGGCAGCGCGAGGATGGCATCGGCGTTCAGGCTGGTGCCGGGGGCGAGCCCGTTGAACTGCGCCAGCTCGGCGGCGGGAAAGCCGATCCGCTGGGCCACGCTCGACACGGTGTCGCCGCGCCGGGCGACCGCGACCTGGTAATTCGGATAGGTGATGAGGCCGTTGGCATCCGCGCGGGGCCGGTCGGCGGGCGCCTGCCGGATCGCCTCGGAGGTGTTGAGATTGCCGTCGCCGCCGCGCAGGTCGAAATCGAGCCCGCCGGATTCGAATTCCGAGCAGCCCGCCAGGAGCGCCGCACCGATGAAAAGGCCCGCCACGCGGGTCCGCCTGCCTGTCCCGGACATCCCAGTCCCTCCGTCCTGCCCTTGGGCGTCACGCGCTTCAGTCGTGTTCCACCCCTTCGACCAGCGGCACGAAGCGCACCGGCCCGAGTTCGTCGTAATCGTATCCGTGGTCCGATCGCGTCACCTTGATCAGCATCTGCATCGCGTCCGATACGCCCACGGGCACCACCATGCTACCCCCGATCCGCAATTGTGCCAACAGGGGGCCCGGCGGGTCCTCGGCGGCGGCGGTCACGAGGATTCGGTCGAAGGGCGCCTGTTCGGGCAAGCCGTGGCTGCCGTCGCCGGTGATCTGGGTGACATTGGTTAGCCCGAGCTTCGCATGCACCTCGCGCGCCAGCCGGGTCAGCGCACGGTGACGCTCGACGGTATAGACCCGCCGCGCCAGCTTCGAGAGGATCGCCGCCTGGTAGCCCGTGCCCGTCCCGACCTCGAGCACCTTGTCGCGCGGCTGGACGCCCAGCGCCTGCGTCATGCGGCCCACGATCGAGGGCTGGCTGACCGTCTGGCCCGACGCGATCGGCAGCGGCACGTCCTCATAGGCGCGGACCCGGAAGGTCTCGGACACGAAGGCCGCCCGGTCGGTCGTCTCCATCGCCTCGAGGACCCGGGCATCGGTCACCCCGCGCGAACGCAGGGTCACCAGAAGCTTCATGGTGTCCTCGGGCGTCATCGCCGCTCAGCCCTCGTAGTCGGGGAAGACGGCGCGCAGGTCGCCCAGCGCGCCCTGGTCCGTCAGGTCGCAGCGCATCGGCGTGACCGAGACCCAGCCGTCCATATTGGCCTTCACGTCGGTGCCGTCCGCCGTCGCCTCGCCCTGCGCGCTGCCGGAGATCCACAGGTAACGCCGGCCCGAGGGCGCGGTCTGCGGCGAGACGCCCATACGCCCGTCGCCGCGGTAGCCCTGGGCCACGGCGGCTATCCCCTCGACGCGGTCGCCGGGGACGGGCGGAAAGTTGACGTTGTAGAAGAGCTTGTAGGTCTCGCCGCCCCAGGGCGCCTCCTCGACCAGGCGCCGCACGACGTCGGCGCCATGGGCGGCCGCCGCCTCGAACGGGTCGTCCAGATCGACGTTGTCGGGGCCGTAGAATTGCGACAGGGCGATGCCGGGCACGCCCTGCAGCGCGGCCTCCATCGCGGCGCCGATGGTGCCGGAATAGACCGTGTTCTCGCCCGCGTTGTTGCCCCGGTTCACACCCGACAGCACCAAGTCGACAGGGCCGTCGACGATCTCGCCCAGACCGGCGAGGACGCAATCGGCGGGGCTGCCCTCCAGCGCGAAGCGGCGCTCGGCGATCTTCTGCATCATCGAGGGCTTCACGTAATTGATGCAATGCCCGACACCCGACTGCTCGAAGGCGGGTGCGACGGTCCAGACCTCGCCATCCTCGCCCGCGACCGCCTCGGCGATGGCCTGCAGCACCACGAGCCCCGGCGCGCCGATCCCGTCGTCATTGGTGATAAGTATCCGCATCTTCAGCCCCTTCAGCGTGTCCGACCCGCTTAGGGGACGCGACTCACTGCGTCCAGCGGGGCGCGCGCTTTTCGAGGAACGCCTGTATCCCTTCCGCCGTGTCCGGCTCGGCGAGATTGGCGACCATCGCATCCCGCGTCAGCGCGTAGGCCGCGTCGACCGGGCGTTCCAGCTGCGCGTAGAAGGCCCCCTTGCCGATCCGCACCGCCCGCCCGAGCTTCGAGGCCACCGTCTCGGCCAGCGCTTGCGTCTCGACCTCCAGCCGGTCGGCAGGGACGGCGCGGTTCACGAGCCCCGCATCCACAGCCTCGGCGGCCGAGAGGAAGCCGCCCGTCGTCAGCATCTCCATCGCCCGCTTGGCGCCCACGTTGCGCGACAGCGCCACCATCGGCGTCGAGCAGAAGAGGCCGATATCGACGCCGTTCACCCCGAAGCGCGCATCGTCCGAGGCGACCGCCATGTCGCAGGTCGCGACCAGCTGGCACCCGGCGGCGGTGGCCAGACCGTGGACCCGGGCGATCACCGGCTGCGGCAGGGTGCGGATCGCGGCCATCACGGCGGCGCAGCGATCGAAGAGATCCGCGAAGGCCGCCGCCCCGCCATCGGGCGCCTGCCGCATCGCCTGGATCTCGCGCAGGTGATGCCCCGCACAAAACGCTCGCCCCTCGGCCGCGAGGATGACGACCCGCGCGTCGGTCTCGGCGATCTCGGCCAAGGCCGCCCGCAACGCCGCCAGCATCGCATCCGACAACGCGTTGAGCGTCCCGGGATCGTTCAGCGTCAGCGTGGCCACGCCGTCCCTCACGTCGCGTAACAGGATGTCGGTCATTTGCGATCCCCCCTCCGGGCGCTAGCAAGGGTGCGGAGACGCGGAGAGGAATGCAATGTTGAAGATGGATGCCGCGGCGCTCGAGGCCTTTCTGCGCTCGGATTTCCCGCAGGTCTGCGACGAGTTCGGGATCGAACGGGTCGACGAGGACGGCCTGACCGTGCGCCTGCGCGTGGCCGATCGGCACCTGCGGCCCGGCGGCACGGTCTCGGGGCCGTCGATGTTCGGGCTGGCCGATGTCGCGGTGTATCTCGCGATCCTGTCGCGGATCGGGCCGGTCGGCCTCTCGGTGACGACGAATTGTTCCATCGACTTCATGCGCAAGCCCGCTGCGGGCGTGGACCTTCTCTGCGACGTGCGCCTTCTGAAGCTGGGGCGCGTGCTGGCCGTGGGCGACTGCCTGATCCGGTCGGACGGGAGCGACGCCCCGGTCGCCCGCGCGTCGCTGACCTATTCGATCCCGCCGGGCGCGGTCTAGCTCGTCCGGCAGCGCAGGGCCGCGACCGCGTTCGGGTCGATCTGCTGGAAGAGGACGATGCCGTCATCCAGCACGCCCGTCGCGTTGGCGATCGGCGTGCCCTCGGCATCGATGGCCATGCAGAACGTCGCCGCATCCACGGTCTCGACCGTGCAGGCCACGCCCGCGGCCGTCTCCTCGCAGGACAAGGGCGCGACGTCGCCGGAATGGGCGTCGGCGAACGCAAGGCTCGGCAGGAGCGCGAAGAGAACGGGAAGAATGCGGGTCATGGGACAGCTCCGGGGTTGTGGCACCCTCGAAACCTCGCCCGACCCGATCCGGTTCGGCGCGCGGAGCAAAAAAAGGGCCGGGTGCCTCGCGGCGACCCGGCCCAGGGGGGAAGAGGTCGTGGAGGTCAGGCGCGCCAGAACGGCTTCGCGGCCTCGTGACGGGCATCCGCGGCGGTCACCCCGATATCGGCCAGTTGCGCGCCCGTCAGGTCCTTGAGCACGGCCCGGCTCCGGGCGCGGATCTCCCAGGTCGCGACCACGGTCGCGGCGCCGAAGAGAAGCGTCGAGAGCGGCGCAGGCGTGCGCGTGTCGAGAATGGTATGATCGAGGACGAGGGCGGCCATGGAATGTTCCTTTCGGGGACGAGACCTTCTACGGTTGTATTGATACAATCGCACCGCTAAGGTGCCTCATATAGATACAATCGCGCCCGACCCCTTTCCAGAGATACATTGTCATGGGTACAATTTTGGATGGCAATATCATCGAGGTCGATTTCGGCGCGGATGACCGCCCGAAATATCTCGTCC
Organism: uncultured Jannaschia sp.; assembly: GCF_947503795.1. Classification (NCBI taxonomy): domain Bacteria; kingdom Pseudomonadati; phylum Pseudomonadota; class Alphaproteobacteria; order Rhodobacterales; family Roseobacteraceae; genus Jannaschia; species uncultured Jannaschia sp. Next base: position 1,861,943 of record NZ_CANNEZ010000001.1, read on the forward strand.
TCGATTCCGCCGTGCGCGCCGCCATCGCGCGGGGCGACCTGCCCGCGGGCACCCGCCTGCCCCCGGTGCGCGATCTTGCGTGGCGCGTCGGTGTCACGCCCGGCACCGTCGCCCGCGTATACCGCGCGCTGACCGACGAGGGTGTACTCGAAGCGGCGGTCGGGCGCGGCACCTTCGTCGCGCCCCCGGCGGTATCGCCCCCGATCTACGGCGAGTTCCAGGCGCTGGCCGTCGACTCGACGCCGCATATGACCGGTGGCGACAGCTACGCCGTGAACCTGCTGTCGCCGCACCTGCCCTCGGCGGGCCAGGCCGACCTGATCCGTCGCCTGCTGACCGATGTGGCTGCCGATCCGCCCTCGGGGCTGATGCACTACCCTGTCCATGCCAGCGAGCGCCGCGCCCGCGAGGCCGCCTGCGCGTTCCTCGACAACCCGATGCTCGGCCCCCTCGCCCCGGACGACATCGCGCTGGCCAATGGCGGCCAGCATGCGATCTCGCTGGTGCTGCAATCGGTCCTGCGCGGGCGGCGCCCGACCGTCCTGCTGGAGGAGCTGTCCTATCCAGGCTTTCGCCGCGTGGCCGAGATGCTGCGGGCGGACGTCCTGACGGTGCCGATCGACGATCACGGCGTCATCCCCGAGGCGCTGGCCGAGATCGCGAAGAAGCCCGACGCCCAGGTCCTGTGCCTCTCTCCGGATGTCCAGAACCCGACCTGCGGGCGCATGCCCGAGGCGCGGCGCCGCGCCATCGTCGAAGTCGCGCGCGCCGCCGACATCCAGATCCTCGAGGATGACTGCTACATGATGGGCAAGACCGAACTGCCCACCTTCCGCCTGCTGGCGCCCGAGCGGACGTGGCACATCGCGTCCATCGCCAAGACCATCACCCCCGCCCTGCGACTGGGCTTCGCGCTGGCACCCACGGGCCGGCAGCTCGCCCTGCAACGCGCAGCGGAGTACAATTCCTTCGGTCTCTCGACCCCGATTGCCGATCTCGCGTCGCTCCTGCTGGTCCACCCCGAATTGCCCGCCCTGATGGACGAGACCCGCGAGATGGTGCGCCGCTATGTCGAGACGGCAGCCCGCATGCTCGATGGGCATGACCTGACCTGGCGGCCCGACGTGTCCTTCCTCTGGCTCAAGCTGCCGGTGGGTTGGCGCGCCTCGGCCTTCTGCCGTGCCGCCGAAGCCGAGGGCGTGAAGCTCCGCGCCGCCGAGGAATACGCCGCACGCGACGCCAACGCGCCCCACGCGGTGCGCTTCGCGGTCAATGCAGGCGTCTCGCTGGCCAGCTTCGAGGAGGCCATGGGCCGCATGCGTGGCCTGCTCGACCATCCGCCCGAAGGCCTCGGGGTGTAAATTTGTGGGGTAAAATATAACCCCATTCACAAAACACTGATTGCAAACGATTTCCCGAGGATCGTACGCATTGACACCGCCTGCGCGCCGTCTATACACCGCCCGATCCGGGGCGTCCCTGCCCCACCGTCATTCACACTCGATAGGGCAGCGATGAAAACCTTCACCATGACCCCCGACCAGATCGACAAGAAGTGGATCCTGATCGACGCCGAAGGCATCGTTCTGGGCCGCCTCGCCTCGATCGTCGCGACCCGCCTGCGCGGCAAGCACAAGGCCACGTTCACGCCCAGCATGGACATGGGCGACAACGTCATCGTGATCAACGCCGACAAGGTGCAGATCACCGGCAACAAGCGCGACAAGCCGAACTACTGGCACACCGGCCATCCCGGCGGCATCAAGTCGCGCACGACGCAGCAGATCCTCGACGGCAAGCACCCCGAGCGGGTCGTCATGCAGGCCGTCAAGCGCATGCTGCCCGGCAACAAGCTGTCGCGTCAGGTGATGACCAACCTGCGCGTCTATGCCTCCGCCGAGCACCCGCACGAGGCGCAGTCGCCCGAAGTGCTGGACGTCAAGGCGATGAACCCCAAGAACACCCGGAGCGCGTGAGCATGGCCGAGCAACTGAACTCCCTCGAAGACCTCAAGGGCGCCGTCGACACCTCCGGGGCCGAGGCCTCGGGTGGCGAGGTCCTGCTGGACACCTCCGCCCCGGTCGAGCCGACCCGCGACGAGCTGGGCCGCTCCTACGCCACCGGCAAGCGCAAGGACGCGGTCGCCCGCGTCTGGATCAAGCCCGGCTCGGGCAAGGTCATCGTCAACGGCAAGGACGTGAACACCTATTTCGCGCGTCCCGTGCTGCAGATGATCCTCAAGCAGCCGTTCGAGATCACCGATCGCGAAGGCCAGTTCGACGTCATGGCCACCGTCAAGGGCGGCGGTCTGACCGGCCAGGCCGGTGCCGTGAAGCACGGCGTCTCGAAGGCCCTGCAGCTCTACGAGCCCGGCTTGCGCGGCGCGCTCAAGGCTGCTGGCTTCCTGACCCGCGACAGTCGCGTCGTCGAGCGCAAGAAGTACGGCCGCGCCAAGGCCCGGAAGAGCTTCCAGTTCTCCAAGCGCTGACGCGAGACGTCTCGAACGACCTAGGACATTGGACGGCCGCAAGATCTTGCGGCCGTCTTTCTTCTGGCAGGCGGCGTTCGCCCGCGTGCGATGGTCCGGTCAGCGGCGACGGATCGTGGTCAGCCACCTGTCACTCGATGAAGCGGGCCAGATGCGCCGTTGCCAGCCGTGCGCCCTCGACCGACATGTGGTCGTCATCGAAATAGAGTGCGACCGCATCGCGAATGGCAAAGCACTCGTCAGGATCGCAAAAGGCATCCGCGAGATCCACGACCGTCACGTCCGGATGCAGGCCGCTGACCGCATCGTACATATCGCTGTTCACTGCCTCCCACGTCTCGCGCGATATGGAGACGACCTCGTCACCCGACACGAACCTGCTTTTCGCTATGAAGGATCGAATATCGCCGGGGAGTTTTGGGGCCTGAAGGATCAGGTAAACGTCCTTTCCTTCATCCGCGAGCATGTTCGACAGCGTCACGAGCGACCTCACGGATTCCGGGCCGGACCGATCCGTCCGATACGCCAGAACGACGCGCTGGATGCTTGACGTGTTCAATATGAAATCGAGGCGGGAGGCGTAGAAATCGTGGCAATGGGGTTCGGTTTCCATCAGGTAGGATGCCGAACACCCGCTCACGGTCATATGGTACAATCCCTCGCCGCGCGGACGAAGCACCTCGGCAAGGGCGTAGGACAGCTCGACACCGTGGCTGTTTCCATACACTGCCCAGGTGGGATTCTCCTGGAAATAAGTACATGACGATTGTGCGTCGAAGACGTCGCCGTCTTCGAAATGGCAATCGCTCCGCATGGGGCTCGACGATGCCGACTCGATCAGGGCGCGTTCGGCCGGGGAAAACCGGAGGGCATTCAGGTCCTCATCAAGGACAACAATGGAAAGACCTATTGCAGCAATGCATGTCGATGCGAACGACGCCGCGTAGATCACCTGCTGTCCCGAGACGCTGTGCCCTCGCCGGAAGGGGAACTCGACAAACCGCCACGTGCCGACGGCAGCGATCGGGGTGAGAATGAAAACCAAGGCGTAATAGGCGATGCCCTCCGGGATTGCCGCAAGCCGTGCGAATGCCAAGAGCGGTTGATGCCAGAGGTAGAGGCTGTACGAAATCAGCCCGATCCAGACGAACCCTTTCAGCGATAGCAGCGCGTTGACGAACGTTCCACGCGACGCGAACAGGATGATCAACACGGTCCCGACCGTCGGCGCCAGCGCGTACAGGCTGGGAAATGGCGTACCCTCGTCATAGATGAACACAGCCAGTCCGATTGCGATCAATCCCGATGCCGACAGCAGATTGCTGAGCCAAAGCGGCGTCGGAACGGCGGTCTTCCGCAGATAGAAGGCCGCGAAGGATCCGATCAAAAGCTCCCACGCCCGCGTCGGCAAAAGATAAAACGTCGCGGCCGGCTTGTTATAGGCGCCCCAATGCGAGACGCTCAAGCTAATCACGAACGCTGCGACAAGCGCCCAGATGATCATTCGTTTCCCGAAGCGCCAGGACGCCATAAGGAACAGCGGGAAGAGGATGTAGAACTGCTCTTCGACCGCCAGGCTCCACGTGTGGAGGAGCGGCTTGAGCTCGGCCGCCGTATCGAAATATCCGCTCTCCCTCCAGAACAGGATATTGGACGAGAATGTCGCGACCGCGATCAGGCTCTTTGCGAAATCCTCCATGTCGCTAATCAGCAGCAGGTACCAAGCCGCCGGAATGCACCACAAAACTACGAAAAAGAGCGCGGGCAGAATGCGACGGGCGCGACGCTCGTAGAACTTGAGCAGACTGAACCGGCCGTCCTCCATCTCTGCGATGATGATGGTGGTAATCAGGAAACCGCTGATGACGAAGAAGACGTCGACACCGACAAATCCGCCGCTGAAGAGCTCGAAGCCCGCGTGGAACAGTATGACCGGCACAACGGCAATCGCGCGGAGCCCATCAATCTCGCTACGATACTTCATCAGCCGGTCATATATTCTGCGGATCTGAGGAAAGGTTCGACCAACGTCACGGGTCTCCATTCGCCATTCTGCCGCGCCGCATTCGCATGGTCGGTTCCTGAGGGCATGGTTCGAAACTCGTCAGGGGGCGTATGATCGGTTGCGGGTCGTGGCCCGGTGTCGTCTCCACCGCGGGGACGATCCCGCTTGCGAGAAGTCGTCGCACGTGCCCCGCTACGGCAACAAGGCTGACGGGAGCGCGGGATCGGAACAGGAGGAATGGCGCTCGTCCTGCGCGGATTTTCGGGTCTGAACGCCCAGAAGATATGCAAGACGCGTTCGCGGCGATGCCAGTGCCGCCGCGGGCGGCCGCTCCATATGAACGGTCGAGCGCGGGGTCAGCCCGGACGCAGGCCGCAGACCCCAAACCGTCATCATCCGATGTATCTGAGCCGTTGGCATACCCGTGGCGCACAACAGCCCCCGACCCCACGGGCGCCCATTTCCGCCCAATCCCAACTCCGGGAACCCCGGCCCTTGCCCGGCACGGTTCATTCGCGCCCACTGCCCCCATGCACGCCCCTTTCTCGCGCCTTCTTCTCTTCATCGTCGCCACCGGCGGCTGGGCCATCGCCGGGTTCGGCGGCTGGATCGCCTGGCGGGGCGTGGTCCTCTATTCAAATGATCCGGTCCTGATGGGCACGGGCGGGGGTCTGGCACTCGGCGGGCTGCTGGTTGTCGCGATGAGCGTGGGCGCCTGGGCGCAGCTTTCGACGGCGCGGGACACGGCGGCGATGCGCGCGATGATGGAGGCCTCCGGCATGGCCGAGGACGCGCGATAACGCTTGCCCCCTGCCCCGCCGCCGCGCCATCGTGGCACGGACGAACCGGGGGCGCCGTTGCAACAGGACACCAAACGCGGACTGACGCTCATCGCGCCGCCGCTCGTCTATGCGCTGGCTTTGCTGGCCGGGCCGCTCGCCGCCATCGTCGTCTTCAGCTTCTGGACGCAGGACTACCTTACGATCGACCGGACGCTGACGCTGGCCAACTACCGCGAGGCGCTGACCGACCCGATCTACCGCACGATCATGGCCCGCTCGCTCTGGATCAGCGGGGCGGTCACGGTGATCACGGTCATCCTCGCCTTCCCGGTCGCCTATTACGTCAGCTTCCGCGTCCGGCCCGACCGCAAGTCGCTCTGGCTCTTCCTCATCACGATCCCGTTCTGGACCAGCTACCTGCTGCGCATTTTCCTCTGGAAGGTGATCCTCGGATATAACGGCGTGCTCAACTCGTCGCTGACGGGGCTCGGCATCATCGACGAGCCGCTGACCTTCATCCTCTACAACGCCAACGCCGTCATCATCACGCTCAGCCACGCCTTCGCGCCCTTCGCGATCCTGCCGATCTTCGTGGCACTGGAAAAGATCGACCGCTCGCTTCTCGAAGCGTCGCGCGACCTGGGCGAGACGGCGATCACCACCTTCTTTCGCGTCACCCTGCCGCTCGCCGCGCCGGGCGTGGTCGCGGCACTCCTGATCGTGTTCATCCCGACCGTCGGCGACTACGTCACCCCCGCACAGGTCGGCGGCCCCGGCGGGCTGATGATCGCCAACATGATCCAGACGCAGTTCCTCGGGCTCAACAACGCCCCGATGGGCGCGACGCTCGCTGTGATCGCGATGGCGCTCGTGACGGTCATCGCGCTGGCGACCGTGTGGCTCGCGCGCAGGCTGGCGGGGGGCCGCTCCTGATGCTGCGTCTCTATGTGCTCGCCTTCCTCGTGTTCCTCTACGCACCGATCCTGCTGCTGCCGCTCTTTGCCTTCAACGACGGCACGGTCATCGCCTTCCCGCTCGACGGGTTCACCACCCGCTGGTTTTCGGAGCTCTGGGTCAATTCCGAGCTGCACCGCGCGCTCTTCAATTCGCTCTGGGTCGCGGCCATCGCAGCCGTCCTCTCGGTCCTGCTAGGCCTCGCGGCGGCGCGCGCGAACGTCCGCTACCGCTTTCCCGGCAAGGCGGCGGCGATGGGCCTCATCATGCTGCCGCTGGTCCTGCCGGAGATCATTGTCGCGACATCCCTCCTCGTGGTGGCGGTGCGGCTTCTGGGCTGGGACCTCTCGCTCTGGACCGTGGTCGCGGCCCATGTCCTGATCTGCACGCCCTTCGCCATCGCGATCCTCAACGCCAGCTTCCAGGCCCTCGACCCCGCGCTCGAGGAGGCCGCGGTCGATCTCGGCTGCACCCGCCCCGAGACGTTCCGCCTCATTACCCTGCCCCTCGTGATGCCGGGGATCGTCGCGGCCCTGCTGATCTCCTTCACCATCTCGCTCGACGAGTTCATCATTGCCTTCTTCCTGACCGGCTCGGATCCCACGCTCCCGGTCTATATCTGGTCGCTCCTGCGCTTTCCCCGTCTCATCCCGGTGGTCATGGCGCTGGGCACGATCCTCGTCATCCTCTCGATCCTCATCCTCACCCTCGCCGAATGGAACCGCCGCCGCGGCCTCGCGCGCGCGGGCGTCAAAGACACCGGAGGCTTCCTGTGACGGAACCGCTGATCCGCCTGCGCGGCATCCAGAAGTACTACGGCGACTACCATGCGCTGCGCGGCGTCGATCTCGATATCGCGCCAGGCGAATTCTTCTCGCTTCTGGGGCCGTCGGGCTGCGGCAAGACCACCCTCCTGCGCGTGATCGCGGGGTTCGAGGGCGTGAGCGAGGGGACCGTGATGATCGGCGGGCAGGACATGACCAAGGTCTCGCCCAACAAGCGGCCGACCAACATGGTGTTCCAATCCTACGCGATCTTCCCCCATCTAAGCGTCGGGCAGAACGTGGCCTTCGGGCTGCGCCGGGCCGAGGGCAGCGCCACCGAGAAGGATGCGCGCGTGGCCGAGGCGCTCGATATGGTGGGGCTGGGCGGTTATGGCGACAGGGCCGCCCACGCGCTCTCGGGCGGGCAGCGGCAGCGCGTGGCACTGGCCCGCGCCCTCGTCCTCAGGCCGAAGGTCCTCCTGCTGGACGAGCCGCTGAGCGCGCTCGACAAAAAGATGCGCGAGCAGATGCAGGTCGAATTGATCCGTCTGCAACGCCAGGTCGGCATCACCTTCATCCTGGTCACCCACGACCAGGAAGAGGCGCTGGTCATGTCCGACCGCATCGCCGTCATGTTCGAGGGCGACGTGGCCCAGATCGCCGAGGCCGAGGCGCTCTATCGCCGCCCCGTCGACCGCCGCGTGGCCGAGTTCATCGGTGTGATGAATTTCCTGCCCGCCGCGATCTCGGGCGACCGGGTCGAGGTGGCGGGCCTGGGCGCCATGTCACTGAGCGAGCTGCAATCGACCGCCCGCACCGACGGCGACACGGTCGCGGGGTTCCGGCCCGAGACGGCGACGCTGCTCTTCGACGGGCAGACCGCGCCCGACCGCGAGGCCCATGGCACCGTCGCCGAAGTCGTCTATTACGGCGACATGACCTACTACGATGTCCATCTCGACGGCGCGGACCGCCCGGTCCGCATTTCCATGCGCAACGTCTTCGGGCGGCCCGTGCTCGACATCGGCGCGCCGGCCCGCCTCGCGTGGTCGCCGGGCGCCGTCACCCTGTTCCGCTGAAGGGATGCCCATGCGCCGCCTCCTCGCCGTCCTCGCCCTCGCCCTCCTCCCCGCCATCGCGGGGGCGCAGGGGCTCTACGTCAAGAATACCGAGGACGGCTATCTGAACCTCCGCTCCGGTCCCGGAACCCGCCACGAGATCCTGCGCCGCCTCAGCCCCGGCGCCCGCGTCGAGATCCGCGAGACGGTCGGCCGCTGGGCGCGTGTCGAGCTGCCGGACGGCACGTTCGGTTGGGTCTCGGCCACCTATCTCGAGCGCGAGCGCCCGGCGGGCGCGCAGATCCTCTTCGTCAAACAGACGAATGACGGATATCTCAACTTCCGGTCGGGACCCGGCACCGATCGTCCGATCCTGCGCCGCATCTATCCCGGCGACCGGCTGGAGGTGATCAGCCGCGCGGATCGCTGGGTTCAGGTCCGTCACCCGACGGGCGCGGTCGGCTGGGTCCACGGCGCCTACGTGGCGCCCTGACGGGTCCGTCGCACCTGCAGAGCGCGGCCAGCTTCACTCGAATAATGCGCCCCCCGACATCGCAAGCTTCGACGCGCCAGGATTATTCGTACGAATAATCTTGGCGCCCGCGCGCTCCGCATCTTGCGCTTTGGCCTGTGACGGCCAAACGCCGGATCGCGCGGCTCAATCCAGCGGGACGATCCGGACCTCGTGCCCCTTGCAGGCCAACGCGATCTCGCCCTCGCACAGCCGGAGCGCGTCGTCACCGAAGACCTCGCCGCGCCAGCCGCGCGCCCAGTCGCCATCGCGCGTGCCCGAGGCGATGTCGTCGAGATCGGAGGCCGTGGCGATCAGCTTCTGGGCCACGCCCGCCTGCTCGGCCTTGGCCTTCACCAGCACCCGCAGGAGATCGGCCAGCGCACCGTTGATCTGGTCCCGCGCCTTCTGGCGCGGCACCGGTGGCAGCTCCTCCTTCGGAACGGCCATCCCGGCCGCCACGGCGGCGAGGATGCCGTCGGCGATCGCGCCCTTCCGCGCCTCGCGCAACAGAAGCCGTGCCTTCGAAAGCTCGCCCATGTCCTTCGGCTTCATCGCTGCCAGCTCCAGCAGCGCGTCGTCCTTGTAGATCCGGGTCCGCGGGATGTTCGCGCTCTGGGCATGGCTCTCGCGGAAGGCGGCCAGTTCGCGCGCGACGGCGACATAGCGCGCGTTCGGGTTGCGCATCTTCAGGCGCTTCCACGCCTCGCGCGGCTCGACCCGGTAGGTCGCGGGATCGCGCAGGACGTCCATCTCCTCCTCGACCCAGCCGGTGCGCCCGGTCTTCTCCAGCTCGGCGGCGAGATATTCGTAGATCACACGCAGATGCGTCACGTCGGCCAGCGCGTAGGTCTTCTGCGCGTCCGAAAGCGGTCGGCGCGACCAGTCGGTGAAGCGCGAGGACTTGTCGATTTGCGCCTTCGCGACCTTGCGGGCCAGCGTCTCGTAGCCGACCTGTTCGCCGAAGCCGCAGACCATTGCCGCGACCTGGGTGTCAAAGAGCGGGGCCGGGATCGTGTCGCCTTCGATGGCGAAGATCTCGAGGTCCTGACGGGCGGCGTGGAACACCTTCACCACGCCCGCATCGCGAAAGAGATCGTAGAGCGGGGTGAGGTCGATGCCCTCGGCCAGCGGATCGACCAGCACGGCATCGGTCTCGCCATCGCCGGGATAGGCGAGCTGCACGAGGCACAGCTTGGAATAATAGGTCCGTTCGCGGAGGAATTCGGTGTCGACGGTCACGTAGGGCGCGGTGGCCGCCTGGTCGCAGAAGGTGCGAAGCGCGTCCGTGGTGGAAAGCGTCGTAATGGAAGAGTCGGAAATGGGAGCACCTATCGAATGGGTTCGCCCGGTCTAATCCATTCCCTCCGGAGGGGGAAGATCGATGCGGCCCGTCTCGCCCGCCGCAACGCGACGCAGGACGGCCGGGTAGAGCCGGTGTTCCTGCACCAAGACACGCGCGGCCAGCGTCTCGGGCGTGTCGCCGGGCCGGACCGGCACGCGCGCCTGTCCCAGCACCGGCCCGCCGTCGAGTTCGGCCGTCACCTCGTGCACCGAACACCCGGCCTCGGCATCGCCGGCAGCGATGGCGCGCGCATGGGTGTCGAGCCCCGGATAGAGCGGCAGGAGCGAGGGGTGAATATTCAATACCCGCCCCGCCCAGCGCGCCGTGAAGGCGGGCGTCAGGATGCGCATGAATCCGGCGAGGCAGATGATGTCGGGTGCGGCGGCCTCCAGCGTCTCAGTCAGGCGCATCTCGAAGCCCGCACGGTCAGCGAAGTCGCGGTGATCGACGACGGCCGTCTCGATCCCCAGCGCCGCCGCCTTGGCGAGCCCGCCTGCGCCTGAATCGTTGGCCAGCACGAGGACCGGGCGCGCGGGATGGTCGCCCCGCATGTCCTCGGCCAAGCGGACCATGTTCGACCCGCCGCCCGAGATCAGGATCGCGACGCGTTTCACCAGCCGGGCTGGCCCGAATAGGTCACCCCCGGCGTCGCCGTGACCGTGCCGATGGGCGACACCGTCTCGCCCGCCCCGGCCAGGAGGTCGGCCACGGCCTCGGCGCGGTCGGCGGCCACGACCACGACCATCCCGATGCCGCAGTTGAAGGTCTTGAGCATCTCGGCCTCGGCGATGCCGCCCGCGCGGGCGAGCCAGCCGAAGACCGGCGGCGCGGTCCATGCCGAGAGGTCGATCGCGGCCCCCAGCCCGTCCGCCAACACTCGGGGCAGGTTCTCGGTCAGCCCGCCGCCGGTGATATGAGCCAGCGCGTGGACACCGCCCGCCCGGATCGCGTCCAGCACCGGCCGCACGTAGAGCCGCGTCGGCACCAGCAGCGCCGCGCCCAAGGGCCCGTCCGCGAAGGGCGCGGGATCGTCCCATCCGAAGCCGGCCGCTTCGGCCACGCGGCGCACGAGGCTGAAGCCGTTGGAATGGACGCCGTCGGACGCGAGACCCAGCAGAACGTCGCCCTCGACCACGCCCGCGGGCAGGTCCGCGCCCCGCTCCATCGCGCCGACCGCGAAGCCCGCGAGGTCGAAATCGCCGCCCGCATACATCCCCGGCATCTCGGCCGTCTCGCCCCCGATCAGCGCGGCCCCGGACGCCGCACAGCCCCGCGCGATGCCCTCGATGATCCGCGCGGCGGCCTCGGTCTCGAGCTTGCCGGTCGCGAAATAATCCAGAAAGAACAATGGCTCCGCGCCTTGGCAGACCAGATCGTTGACGCACATCGCCACGAGGTCGACGCCCACCCCGTCCAGGTCCCCCGTGTCGATGGCCAGCCGCAGCTTGGTGCCGACGCCGTCGGTCGCCGCCACGAGGATCGGGTCGGAATAGCCCGCCGCCTTCAGGTCGAACAGCGCGCCGAACCCGCCCAGACCCGCCATAGTGCCGGGCCGTTCGGTGGCCTTCGCGGCGGGTTTGATCCGGTCCACCAGCGCGTTCCCCGCGTCGATATCGACCCCCGCATCCGCGTAAGTCAGTCCCGCCTTGCCATCGCCCATGAACGCCCCCTGTCCGGTCGCCCGCGACCTAGCAGGCACCCGGCGGCGCGGCAACGGGCGCACTTGACGGCGATGGCGGCGATGCGCACCCATGACGCCCAAGACGGTCGGAGCGCGCAATGGATTGGCAGTCGATCTACGGGGCGGTGTTCGGGATGGGCGAGGTGATCGCGCCGGAATACCTCCTGATCTGCCTCGTCGTGGGCTTCCTGCTTTGGCGGCGGCGCAAGCCCGGCATCGGGTTCTGGGCGTGGTTCACCCCGCGCCGCATCTGGACGCACCGTTCGCACCGCCTCGACCTCGCGCTCTTCGGGATGAGCCGTCTTCTGATGATGTCCGGCCTGCTCGCGCGTCTCACGGTGACGCCGGTCGTCGCACTCGCACTGGCCGACGCCATGGGCACGGGCGCGCGCGAGGATGTCGCTCCCTGGGTTCTGGCCGCGCTGGCCTTCGTGGCGATGGATTTCGCGAAATACTGGCTGCACCGCGTCTTGCACGGCTCGCGGCGGCTCTGGCCGATCCATGCGCTGCACCATTCCGCAGAGGTGATGACCCCGATCACCACCTACCGGCAGCACCCGCTCTGGATCATGGCCAGCACCATGATCCTGACCGCGCTTCTGGGCGTGGTGCTGGGCCTCGTGGTCGGCACGCTGGCGCCCGACGCCACCATGACCGAGGTCGCGGGCATCAACGCCTTCATCGTGCTGGCCAATGCCGGCCTCGCGACGTTCCACCACAGCCATGTCTGGATCGGCTTCGGCCCGGTGCTCGAGCGGATCGTGATCTCGCCCGCGATGCACCAGATCCACCATTCGACCCGCCCGGAGCATCACGATCGCAATTTCGGCGAAACGCTCGCGATCTGGGACTGGGCCTTCGGCACGCTCTACCTCACGCGGGGCGAGGAGGACGTGGCCTTCGGCCTCGAGGGACGGGACGGCCGCGATTACGCCGCCCACGGAATCGGGACCGCGCTGATCCTGCCGTTGCGGCGCCTGATGGCTCCGCGCGGCTAGGTCGTCACTGGCCTGCGGCCCCTGCGCCGGCCCCCGCGCCCGTCGCTGCGGCGATGCCCGCGATAATCAGCACGATGGCCGCGACGATGATGCCCGCATCGCTGCCGCCGCCGGACGGCGCCGGAGCTGCCACCACCCCGGCATTGGCCTGCGGCACCGAGAGACTGGCTGCGAGAAGCCCCGCGCAAACGATCTTTTTCATGATATTCCCCGAGAAGTTGCGTGACTGCAGGCTAACGCTCGATGCGGCCGTACAACAAGGAATACCTGCAGGCGCGCCGCGCTTGACCCCGTGGCCGCATCTGCTAGCCCGGTTTCCGGCGGGCCTGTAGCTCAATTGGTTAGAGCAGGGCGCTCATAACGCCTTGGTTGCGGGTTCAAGTCCTGCCGGGCCTACCAACCGCCCCGCCGGTTCATCGGATGGCAACCCTTTCGTGGTGTCCTCGACCGATGATCCGCCGCGTCCGCCCCCCGATCCTCGCGCTCGCCCTCGCCCTAGCGGCCTGCGGCGGGCCGGACGGCATTTCCGTCACGCCGGTCACGCTTTCGTCGCGCGACATCGGGGCCGCGACGGCCCATGTGACGGCCCGGATGCGCCGTCCCGAACAGGTCCAGTTCCGCGCGCCCCGGGGGTTTCGCACCCGCGCGGGCGACACGATCCTCTGCGGTGAATACGACGCGGCGATCGGACCCGACGACTGGGCCGGGTTCGCGCCGTACTACGTCCGCCTTCGCGCGGGCGTCGTGCCTGTTGCGCATCTGGGCGACGGGCTCGGCGGCCCCGCCTGCGCCGCCGCGCGGCGTGGGCGCGTCAGATTGGCGCCGGGCTGATCCTGCCTCAGCGCGGCAGGATGATCTCGGCCTTCAACCCACCCATCTCGGACGTGCCGAGCCGCAGCGATCCGCCATGGGCGCGCGCCACGTCGCGCACGATGCTCAGGCCCAGCCCGACATTCCCGCGCGTGTTCGTGCGCGCCGTGTCCAGCCGCGCGAACGGGCGCACGGCATCGGCGCGGCGGTCCTCAGGAATGCCGGGGCCATCATCCTCGACCGTGACGACGATCGTGCCGTCGGTGGCCGCAACCTCGACGCGCGCCCGCGTGCCGTAGGACATCGCGTTCCCGACCAGGTTCGCGACCGCCCGCCGCATGCCGTCGGGGAAAAGATCGGCCTCCACCGGATCGCCCGCGACGACGACCCCGCCGCTTGGGCTGGCCGCCTCGGTCGCCTCGCGGACCAGCGCCAGCACCTCGGTCGCCTGCCGGATGTCGCCCGCATCCTCGCGCGCGAAATCGAGGAACGTGTCGATGATCCGCTCCATCGCGGCCACGTCGCGCGACAGCGCGTCGGCTTCGTCGCCCTCCATCATCGACAGCTCCAGCTTCATCCGCGTCAACGGCGTCCGCAGGTCGTGGCTCACCCCCGACAGCAGCAGCGTCCGCTGCTCGATATGTCGCTCGATCCGCGCCCGCATCGCCAGGAACGCCGTGCCCGCCGCCCGCACCTCGGTCGACCCCGTAGGCCAATAGGCGATGTCCTGCCCCCGCCCGAACCCTTCGGCTGCGCGCGCCAGCCGCCGGATCGGCCGGATCTGGCCGCGCATGAACAGAAGGCTGATCGCGGTCATCATGATCGCCACCCCGAACATCAGCACCAGAAGCTGGTGCGGGTTCGAGGCCGACACGCTGCTCCGCGCGAATTCGAGGCCCGTCCCGTCGGCGAAGCGCAGCGCCACGCTGCGGCGGTCCGATACCGTGTCGATGGCCACAAGGTCCGGGAACATCTCGGCCATCCGCTCGCGCATCGCCCGACCCGACAGGTCCCAGGGCCGGATCTGCGTCACCTCCGGCCCGTCCACCGCCGCGATCCCGAGACTCTCGCCTAGCTCCGGCCGGGCCCGAACCAGTGCGATCTCGCGCGACATATTGGACGTCATCTGCACCGTGACGTCCTCGTAATGGCGTTGCAGGAACATCAGCGCCACGGCAAGCTGCAGCACGATGATCGGCACGATCAGGATCAGGAGCGCGCGCCAGTAGAAGCTGCGCGGCAGCCAGCGCCGGGACGCGGCGCGGTGGGCAAGATCGGGAGGCGCAGCCATGACCGAGGACTACCGCGCGACGCCCTCGGGCGAAAGCCGCCTGCGCCGCATCGTCGCGCCGAATCCCTCGCCGATGACGCAAGCCGGGACGAACAGTTACATCCTCGGCCATGACCGGCTGGCCGTGATCGACCCCGGCCCCGCGATCCCGGCCCATATCGAGGCCCTGTACGATGCCATCGGCGGCCGCCCGGTCGCCGCGATCCTCGTCACCCATTCCCATCTCGACCATTCCCCGGCGGCCCGCCCGCTGGCCGGCCGCGTGGATGCGCCCGTGCTCGCCTTCGGCCCCTCGGATGCCGGCCAGTCCGAGACGATGCGCCGCTTGCCGAATCTCGACGGCGGCGAAGGGGTCGACCACGACTTCGCGCCCGACGCGCGGCTCTCGGACGGCGACACGATCGCAGGCGACGGCTGGACGCTGCGCGCGATCCACACACCAGGCCACATGGCCAACCACCTGTCCTTCCACTGGGTGGAGGCCGCCGCGACCTTCACGGGCGACACCGTGATGGGCTGGGCCAGCACGATGATTTCGCCGCCGGACGGCGATCTCGGCCAGTTCATGCGAAGCCTCGACCGGCTCGAGGCCCTCGGCGCCGCACGCTTCCATCCCGGCCATGGCGACGCCGTCGACGCCCCCGGCCCCCGCTGCGCCGCGCTGCGCGCACATCGCCGCGACCGCGAGGCCGCGATCCTCGCAATCCTCGAGACAAGCAACACGGTCGAAGGCATCGTCGCCGCGGTCTACCATGACACGCCCCCGGCCCTGCACGCCGCCGCCGCGCGCAACGTCCTCGCCCACCTGATCCACCTCGCCGAACGCGGCGCCGTCGCCCCGGACGGTCCCATCGGCCCGGACGCACGTTGGCGCCGCCGGTGATTTTTCCCACGCCCCTCTTGCGCGCCGCGCCCGGCCTCGCTAATCCCGCCCTCGGTATTCCGGCGTAGCTCAGCGGTAGAGCAGTTGACTGTTAATCAATTGGTCGTAGGTTCGATCCCTACCGCCGGAGCCAATTATTCCTCTTAGACCCCTTTTTTCCTTGTGTTCAAGGGGGTTTGCTGTTGTTCACGACACACAGCAGAACACACAAGAGGACACACAGATGGCCCTGCAAACGAAGATCAAGCACATCGATAAGCGACCGAATGGGGTGCTTCGTTTTCGTCGCCGCTTCCCTAAGGATGTCGCTGAGGCGCTGGGCGAAGGGTTCCTGCAAGTGCATATCCGCAACACGGAGGGGCTGGCCTTTCATCGGGAGTATCAGGAGGTCATGGCCGAGTTCGACCGGATGGTCCGACAGACCCGTGAGGAGCTACAGCGCCACGGCAACGACCACCGGACCACCCAGCAGAAGTGGCATGATGCCCTGATAACTCGTGCAGGCCTCACCTCAAACGTCGTTGGGCTGGACCCGGATGACCCTGAGACGGGCCGGATGATCTTCGAGACCATGAGAACCAAGCCTGACCCGATGCTGACCAAGGCTCTCCTCGACCCTGAGGCCCCTGCACCCAAGGTCACCCTCATGGACGCCTTCAAGCTCTACCGGCAGGACAAGCGTATCGAGGAAGGCAGCAAGCAGGGCGTGGACCTGAGCCGTGTGTCTGCCCGTGTAGAGGCTGCTCTGGGTGACCCCGACAAGGTGGCCCTAGAGGACATGACCGTCGATCACAGACGCCGCTATCTCGACCACATGCTCAACGCCAAGAAGGCTGATGGCACCACCATCGCTCTGGGGTCTGCCAAGAGGGAGACGAACATCGTGGTGGCCGTCGTCAACCACGCCCTCAAGGAGATGGACATCGCGGCGATGAACCGGTTCGCTGACCTCCCATGGCCCAAGGAGCAGAAGCTGGCGGTGGACAAGAAGCTGCCCCTACCGGATGACCTTGTGTCGAGCATAGAGGCCCGCCTGAGTGAGAACCTGAGGCCCCTGTGGGTGCTGCTGAGAGGCACCGGGATGCGCCTTGGAGAGGCCGTGGGTCTCGTCACAGACGACATCGTCCTCGACGGAGAGACCCCTCATGTCCTCATCCGCCCCAACTCCATCCGCACCGTGAAGACAGCTTCAAGTGTCCGTTCTGTGCCCCTCGTCGGAGAGGCCCTGAGAGCCGTCAGGGAGGCCCTCGAAGGTGCCCCGTTGGGTTTCCCTATCTTCCCCCGCTATGGCCGTCCTCGTGGCGCTGACGCAGCCTCTGCAGCCCTGATGAAGGTGGTGAGGGATGTCACCCCCGACACCCGGTTCACCGTCCATGGTCTCCGTCACCGAGTGAGCGACAAGCTGCGTGATGCTGGGGCACCTGTAGAGGTCCGTTACGGCTTCCTCGGGCATGCCAATCAGGCCGTCGCTGAGACGACCTACGGGTCACCGAAGGCGAGGCTCAAGGAGTTCCAAAAGTGGGCTGTGAAGGCTGCCCTGTAGTAGCCACGAAGAGGCCTTCTGTTCGAGAGATTATTTTGCTCGTTGGGTGGCCGATATTCGCCCTTGCTCCGGATGACACGGACTGCATCGTGGTCAAATCGGATAAGATTGGTGAGCATTTTGACCGCCTTTCGGGCATAACAAAGCCTCCGCCGATGGACCGACAAGGGCGCGTTGAATTGCAGAGAAAGCTGCGCGTCATGAGGACAGCGGGATGCCTTCGGGCTCATTTCCGGACCGAACCGCCGCCATGTATCGCTTGATCGAGAGACCGTAGAACTTCTTGGTATATGCGTTCGCGGCCTTAGCGATGTTCATCCGACCATCAGCACGCGGCGGCTGCATGTGTATGTCAGGGTCTGTCAGGATGTTCCTAAGACCAGCATCATACGGGATAAACTCCAGGATGTGCTTCATTACCCCAAGGCGTTCCTGCGGGGGCGCTGAGTAGACCATCTCAGCTAACCGCTGGGCGCGCTCATAGTGCCGCCGCGAGCGTTCTCTGTTCTCGAAACTACGGTTGCCCCGTGAGGCGTTCTTCTGGCACGCCCGTGAGCAATAGCTTTGGTTGAGCCTCTGGGGCGTGAAAGCGGTGGTGCATCCGGGGCACTCGATGGTGCGGGCTTCATCCGCAGAAGGGATGAGCATGCCAATGGGATCGACAGCGTCGAACATAAAGGGTTCCTTTCGGTGGTGATGGGGAGATGCGAAGGTGGGAGGTCTTGACCGTCGAAGACGGACCTCCTTGCTGGAGGTGCATGTGAAGATGCGCCTGATAATCACCTGAGGAACTCAGGGGCGCTTCAGCATGCCTTTCATGGGCAGCGTTCACATGGCGACTTCGTCCTTGGAGACCCAAGGAGATGATGAAGTTCGAACATGCTCGCTAAGCTGGCTTAGGGGCTTTGGTCTTCGCCGCGATCAGCGGCAATGGGTCTTCACTTGATAGAGTGCAAGCTCAGGGCCATGCAGCGAAGCTGGAGCAAGCTGAGGGTTCACCATTAAGATTTGGCTTCGTTCGCGGAGGCGAAGCCGGAGCACCTAGAGGGACACATTACATGTACGGAGGCGGATTACCTACCGGTGCACCTGAAGGAGTATACACTACGTGTGCGGAGGCGGATTGTCGGACAAGCGTTGGGGCTGCGGGATGTATTGATCGCACCCCCTTGAAGAGGTGTGCCCAAAAAGAAAACCACCACGGAAGCCCAGCGACCGCGTTCGAGGGAAACGCTCGGGCTAGTCTTCTCTGCTAGGGGGCGGGTTAATCCTGGTATGTATCAGAATACCCGAACCGCCCGTGTCGAAGCTGCTGGGTCAGTGTCACGGCCTTCTGGGCAAGTATGGGGGTTAATCGCCCTAGTATGTGGGCGGGCGCGCGTCGAGACACTGCAGCGCAGGGGCACGGTTCTCTAGGGGCCATAGTGGGGGTGATTTACCTCTATGGTGCGGGTTATTTGTAACCCATTTATTTTGCTCACATCCCCCAACGGGCCAAAGCGGCCTCGGCTTCGGCCATATCGCCCCTGATGCGAAGGACCGTCTGGCGGCTCAATCCCGCCGCTCGGGCCACCTCTGAGGTGCCCGCTCCGGTGCCCGTCATGTCCCGCACGAGGTTCAACTGGTCGCGATCATAGCTGGGCTTGCGGCCTCGATAGGCCTCGGGCTTCTTGGTCTTGGCGTGCTCGATACCGGCGCGCTGGGCCTCCTTCGTTGCCTCAGCCTGAGCCTGAGCGGTGGCAGCCATGAAGGCGATGAGCGCGTCCCTCACAGCCTGCTGCGTCGGGTCGGTGGTCGCCCCGTCGAAGGTCATGGAGTTGATCACCGTGCGTATCGTCACGCCCTGTCGCATGAAGTGCCGAATGGTATCCGTCACGTCCTGATAGTTCCGCCCGAGGCGGTCCACCCAGCGCACCACAAGGGTGTCCCCCCGGCGGAGCTTGTCGAACAGACGGCGTCCCTCAGGTCTCTCTGACAAGTTGGTGGAGACACCGGACTGCCCGTGGTCTGCGATCACTTCGTCGATGGTGAAGCCTGCTTTGCGTGCCTGTGCGACCTGATGGTCGAGCGTCTGGTCGGCAGTAGAGACGCGGGCATAAAAGATAATGGTCATGGTGTTCCTCGGAGGGTGTTCGTTTGGGTGATGACCGTTGAGTATGCTGTCCGAAACACCAAGTAAACCCTAACGGACACTCCTGCGACCGCTCCTCGAGATGACCGCTGAGGTATACCCTAACGAGCACATGAGAAGTTGTGAGCCTTCCCACATCTCTAGATCGAAATCATCTACTATTACGATGAACGGGCAACTCTCGCTCAAATTCGCGACACAAAGGAAAGTTTTATGGCGAAAAGAACGACAAAGAAGCGGGCCAAACTGCTTGCAGAGCTTGAGCATCTCATTGGAAAGAACTGCTACAACGGCAACATCCAGAACTGGGGTCCCGGTGGCGTTTACGAAGGCGAAGGAAGGGGCTTTCGCTATCCCTTAACTATGATTGATGAGAACGGCGATAAACGCCGAAGAAAGTATCCCCCCGCTTCGGATGTGCCCCCTGAAATGCTCGCAACCGGATACTATGCCTTCGGTGCAAACAGGCTGCACATCATCGATGCTCTGGACGAAGTGCTGAGGCATCTTGAGACGGATTATGGCTTGAAGCTCTAGTAGTGTGCCCCCACGGGGGGAATACTGTGGCCTTTTTATTTATCTTGGCCTCTCAGATTTTTGTGATGAAACAAAAGCAGCCTCCATCACAGCAGTCAAGATCGGTTCGTCAAACATCTCCAGACCTTATTGGCTCAACCGCGAGGCTCGTGCTACGGTTGTTTTTGGGGACTAACACCCAGTTTAATTTAAGATGAGGGACGAGCATGGTCGATGGAGATGTGGAGAAAAGGCTTTGGTCTGCAGCGGACCAGCTATGGGCCAACACAGGCCTGAAGCCGAGCGAATTTTCGACCCCTGTCCTCGGCCTGATTTTCCTCCGCTATGCTGAAAAGCGGTTCGCCATCGCTGAGGATCGAATTG
This sequence comes from uncultured Jannaschia sp., assembly GCF_947503795.1. Classification (NCBI taxonomy): domain Bacteria; kingdom Pseudomonadati; phylum Pseudomonadota; class Alphaproteobacteria; order Rhodobacterales; family Roseobacteraceae; genus Jannaschia; species uncultured Jannaschia sp. Next base: position 1,882,087 of record NZ_CANNEZ010000001.1, read on the forward strand.
GTCCGGTTGGCTCGGGCAATCGCCGCAAGGTTAGCAAGGCAGACTATGACGCAGAGGGCGTGATCTTTCTCCGCCCCGAGGCTCGCTTCAGCCACCTTCAGTCATTGACCGAGAGCGACGACATCGGGAAAGTCATCAACGAGGCGATGCAGGGCATCGAGGAAGATAACCCCGACCTCGCCGGTGCCCTGCCCAAGACCTACACCGACCTCGGCAACAACGTGTTGGTCGAGCTGATACGCCTCCTTGCGCCCATCGACCTGACCGGTGACGCTTTCGGCAAGGTCTATGAATACTTCCTCGGCAACTTCGCCATGAAGGAAGGCCAGAAGGGCGGCGTCTTTTATACACCTGAAAGCATCGTAAAATTGATCGTTGAGATCATGGAGCCTTACCACGGGCGCATCCTCGACCCGGCCTGTGGCTCTGGCGGCATGTTCGTCATGTCAGCGAACTTCGTGGAGCGTCACGGAATGACGCCGTCCAGTGAGATCAGCATCTACGGGGTCGAGAAGGACCGCGTCACCGTCAACCTCAACAAGATGAACCTCGCCGTCCATGGCCTTTCAGGCGACGTGCGCGAGGCCAACACCTACGCCACCGACATCAAGCAGCTCTTCCCGAGGGTCTTTGACGAACGCGGCGGATTCGACTTCGTCATGGCCAATCCCCCGTTCAACGTCTCGGGTCTCCGCAAGGATGACCTGGAGGGCGACTGGCGGTTCCCCTTCGGCATCCCTAGGCCCGACAACGCGAACTACCTCTGGATACAGGTGTTCCACGCCGCGCTGAATGATCAGGGCCGCGCGGGCTTCGTCATGGCGAACTCGGCGGGCGATGCGCGGGGCAGCGAGCAACTGATCCGGCAAAGGCTGATCGAGGATGGCAGCACCGATGTCATCGTCTCAGTTGGGCCGAACATGTTCTACACGGTCACCTTGCCCTGCACGCTGTGGTTCTTCGATAAGGGCAAACGCGGGACGGAGCGCGAGGACACCGTTCTGTTCCTCGACGCCCGGTCCCTCTACCGCCAGATCGACCGCGCCCACCGGGACTTCCTGCCGGAGCAGATCGAGCTGCTGTCGAACATCGTGCGGCTCCACCGGGGCGAGGCGGTGGAGCTTGAGGCGGGCAGCGCGGAGCTGCTGGCCGAGCATGGGCTGGACGCGGGCTATGCGGACGTGCCTGGCCTGTGCAAACGCGCCACGCGGGCCGAGATCGAGGCGCAGGGCTGGAGCCTGAACCCCGGACGCTATGTCGGAGCCGCTGCTCGGGCGGAGGAGGATGTGGACTTCGTGGTGCGCTTCGAGGAACTGAACGAGGAACTGGTGCAGCTGAACGCCGAGGCGGCGGCGCTGGAGGAACAGATTGCAGAGAACGCGGCAGTGGTGCTGGAGGCCGCTAGATGAGGCCAAGCGCGGATGAGTGGGCCGAGATCGAACTGGGGCAACTCGGGTCGATAGTGACCGGCAGGACCCCTCCAAAAGCTGAACCTGAGCTGTTCGGGTCTGACTATCCGTTCTTCACTCCATCCGACATGAGCTATGGTGACCGTTCGCCGCCAACTAATCGTTTCATATCGAACGATGGGGCCCGACGATTCCGACGCATCCGGTTGCCGACTGGATCGACATGCTTTGTCTGCATTGGCGCAACCATCGGCAAGGCGTGTCTGACATCTCATCCGAGCTTCACCAACCAACAGCTCAACAGCATCATCCCTGACGATAAGCGGCACGATCCGCGTTTCGTCTACTACCTGCTGGTATCAGTTGCCGACGACATCAAAGCTCTCGCATCCGGTGCTGCGACGCCGATCATAAACAAATCCTCGTTCTCGGCGTTCAAAGTAAAGGTGCCATCCCTCCCCACCCAACAGCGCATCGCGGCGATCCTCTCGGCCTATGACGACCTGATCGAGACCAACACGCGCCGCATCGCGATCCTCGAAGAGATGGCCCGGCGGCTCTACGAAGAATGGTTCGTCCACTTCCGCTTTCCGGGGCACGACGAAACGGCGTTTGAGAAAAGGCCGGTCTCGGATTTGGCAGAGATAGTTCGTGGGCGTTCCTACAAGAGTTCAGAGTTGGTCGCGGAAGGCGGCAGGCCATTCGTGAACTTAAAGTGCGTCAATCGAGACGGTGGCTTTCGGCGCGACGGATTAAAGCGATATGAGGGCCGCTTCAAAGAACAGCAATTGGTGTCCAGTGGCGACATTGTTATGGGGGTGACTGACATGACCCAAGAGCGTCGAATTGTTGCGCGTGCGGCACTCGTTCCGGAGTTGGGGGATGTTGATGGACTGATCTCTATGGACCTTGTGAAGATAGTTCCCAAGCCGCCAACTACCAATGTATTCCTCTATGCGGCCTTGCGTTGGTCTGACTTCGCCGAGAACGTAAAGAACCATGCGACCGGCGCGAACGTGCTGCACCTCCATCCTGACCGCATCAGCGAATACCTCATGCCACTTCCCCCAGTGGAGTATCAGCAAAGGTTTGCGTCTGTGGCTGCGCCGATCATTGAAGAGATCGAGCTTCTCGAACAGAAAAGCGCCAACCTCCGCGCTCAACGCGAGCTGCTTCTGCCGAGGCTGGTCTCCGGCGAGATCGACGTGAGTGGGGCGGAAAACGCCATGGAGGCTGCAGAATGAGCGAAAGTGATCACTTTTCGGGCGGGGTCAAAAAACTAGCACAAAAAATCCGCCAGAGATCATCTGATCTTTCGCCATTTTTAAACGGGGTGGACGCATTCACGGCTGAATTGCAAGGAATACCAGACAGAACTTATCTGAACAAAGCCACGCTCCATAAAATCGCAAAAGAAAAAAGCCCACGCAAGGCCGATCTAGTATTTAACAATTCAGATGAAGCGATAGAGAGGATTACAGCTTTAGCATTTTCGCTGAATGAAGACGCCAAGTCTATGCAGTTGCTGTGCGTTTTGGATGGCGTAAATGTTCCGACAGCATCGGCAATACTGAGCTGGATGTTTCCTGAAAAATGGCCTGTCATCGACCAGAGGGCTTGGCGGGTTCTTTACAACGCCGAGATCGTCAATACTCGCGAAGACGGGATAGGACTGGGTGTGCCACAATGGAACGAATACATGAAAGCCGTTCGGGAATTGCATCGGGCCATTCCTGATCTTGCGAAAACACCGCAGCAAGTTGACCGCTTACTTTTCGGCCTCGATATTTTGACAGCAAATGAAGGCGATGCATGACCCCAACCGACCAAGCCCACGACTATGGAGAGGAAGCTGCGATCGAGCAGCCCGCCATCCAGTTGTTCGCGGACTTGGGTTGGGAAACGGTGAACCTTTACCACGAGTGGAACAGCGGTGGCTCGACGGAGGGACGCGAAAGCGAAGCTCAGGTCATTCTTGAAGACCGCCTTCGTGGTTCTCTTGAACGGCTCAACCCCGACCTGCCCCCAGCGGCCATCGCTCAGGTGATCGAAGAGGTGACCCGCGAACGGTCCCGCATGGTGCCTGTGAACGCCAATCAAGAACTGTGGCGGTTGATGCGCGAAGGGGTGAAGGTCAAGGTCTCCAACCCGCGCGGTGGACAGGAAACCAAGACCGCCAAGGTGATCGACTGGCGGAACCCCGAGGCGAACAGCTATCTCCTCGCCTCTCAGTTCTGGGTGAAGGGCGAAATGCACCGCCGACGGCCCGACCTTATCGGGTTTGTGAACGGCATCCCTTTGGTGCTCGTTGAGCTGAAAAAGCCGAGCGCCCCGGTGAAGTCGGCCTATGATGACAACCTGACCGACTATCGCGACACCATCCCGCATGTCTTCACGCCGAACGCCTTTGTCATCCTGTCCAATGGCATCGAGACAAAGGTCGGCAGCACCTTCGCCCCTTGGCAGTTTTTCAATGAGTGGAAGCGGATAAACGACGAAGGTGAAGAAGGCGTTGTTTCGCTGGAGACGGTTATCCGTGGTCTCTGTGCACCAGACAAGCTGCTCGATGTCGTCGAGAACTTCATCGTCTTCGAAGAGGAGAAGTCGGGTCTGGTCAAGAAGCTGGCCAAGAACCACCAATTCCTGGGGGTCAACCGTGCCATCGTCGAAGTCATCACCTCGAAGGAGCGGCCCAAGGGAGAAGCTGGACGGCTTGGTGTCTTCTGGCACACGCAGGGCAGCGGCAAGTCTCTATCCATGGTCTTCTTCTGTCAGAAGATACTGAGGACCGTTCCGGGCAATTGGACCTTCGTGATCGTTACTGACCGGAATGAATTGGACGAGCAGCTCTACAAGACGTTCTTGGCGGTTGGGGCCGTGACCAATACTGAGGTGCATGCTGAAAGTGGAGCACATCTGAAGCAGCTGCTGTCGGCAGACCACCGCTACGTCTTCACCTTGATCCAGAAGTTCGGGACCAAGGACGGAGCGGCCTACCCAAAGCTCTCGGACCGGCAAGACATCATCGTCATCACCGACGAGGCGCACCGCACGCAGTATGACACGCTGGCCCTCAACATGCGGAACGCGCTCCCTAACGCTGCCTTCCTCGGCTTCACCGGGACGCCCCTGATGGCTGGAGAGGAGCGCACGCGCGAGGTCTTTGGTGACTACATCTCGATCTACAACTTCGCCCAGTCCATCGCCGATGGCGCTACTGTTCCGCTCTACTACGAGAACCGCATACCTGAGTTGCAACTGACCAATGAGGCGCTGGGCGATGACTTGGAGCAGTTGCTGGAAGACGCTGACTTGGACGAAGAGCAGGCTCTCAAGGTCGAGCGTGAATTTGCCCGCGAATATCACCTGATCACGCGAGACGACCGCCTCGATGCCATCGCATCTGACCTCGTCAGGCATTTCGTTGGACGGGGCCTGAAGGCCAAGGCAATGATGGTTTGCATCGACAAAGCCACTGCCGTCAGAATGCACGACAAGGTTCGCGAGCAATGGGATATCTACCGAAAAGAGCTTGAAGCCCAGCTGGACAAAGCCCTAGAGGAAGAACGCCCTGCAATCGAAGCCATGATTGACTTGATGAAGACGACCGATATGGCCGTCGTCGTCTCTCAAAGCCAGAACGAGATCAAAGAGCTTGAAAACAAGGGCTTGGACATCCGTCCGCACCGTAAGCGTATCGTCGAAGAAGACCTCGATGAACGCTTCAAAGACGCCAACGACGACCTCCGCCTCGTCTTTGTCTGCGCGATGTGGATTACCGGGTTCGATGTGCCGTCCTGCTCCACTATCTACCTCGACAAGCCGATGAAGAACCACACGCTCATGCAGACTATCGCAAGAGCCAACCGGAACTTTCCGGGCAAGGAAGCAGGCGTCATCGTTGACTACGTCGGCGTCTTCCGGAACCTACAAAAAGCGTTGGCAATCTATGGCGGCGGCAACACCGGCTCTTCGGAACCCCCGATCAGAGACAAAAGCGATCTTGTCGAGTATCTCCGCCACATCATCGCGGCGACTTTGGGCTATATAAACGAACGCGGAGTAGACCCAACAGGCATAAAAACAGCTCAGGGTCTGGAAAAGGCCGCTCTCATCGGAGAAGCCGTTGAGAACCTAATCGAGACCGATGAGGCCAAACGCGAGTATCTGAGTAAAGCGCGGGCCGTCTCGCGGGTATATAAGGCCATCCTGCCCGACAGCGCCTCGACAGAATTCACTCCCGACGCTGTGTTGATCTCGGTTCTCGCGGAACGCATCCGGTCGCTAATGCCGAAACCGGACATCAGTGCAGTCATGCAGGACGTGGAAGACCTTCTCGACCGCTCGGTCGCCCCAATCCCATATGAGACGCCCGATGACGCCGAAGTGATCGACATCAGCCAAATCGACTTCGACAAGCTACGCGAAAAATTCGACACCGGAAAAAAGCGAACCGAGGCGGAAAGTCTTCGGGCGCTCTTGAGCCAGAAACTCAACGCCATGGTTGCAAGGAACCCGACGCGGGCCGATTTCTTGGAGCGATTTCAGAAGCTGATCGACGGCTACAACAACGACAGCCAAAATATCGAGGCATTCTTTCGAGCCCTGATCAAGCTGGCGGAAGACCTGACGGATGAAGAAAGAGAAACGGCCAGAGAGGGCCTTTCAGAAGAAGAGAAGGCGGTGTTCGACATTCTGACAAAACCGGAGCCCGAGCTTTCTGAGAAAGAAAAGGCCCAGGTCAAGACAGTCGCACGAAGCCTCTTGGAAAGGCTGAAGAAGGACAATCTCGTTTTGGACTGGCGAAACAAGCCGCAAACCAAAGGAGCCGTTAGGCAGTCGATTGAGATCGTTTTGGATGGGGGGCTGCCGGATGTATACGACGAGGACATCTTCAAAACCAAGTGCGATGCCCTCTACCGACATGTTTTCGAGGCCTATCACGGTGGCGGTCAAAGCATCTACGCCGCTGCGTAGTCTATCTTTTTTGAGTGGAACACTATGCCTTCACTAGCCGAAAAATTCGCAAAGTCCTTCGTTGGTGCACCAAAGCAAAAGTTCGTTTGCCCTACGTGCGGCCAGGGTCTCTTGGTGCCTGATGCTTCCACTTTCTTCGAGATCGAACCAGCATTCTCCAAACGGGCACATGGCCACGAGGCATGGGACCCCGACTGGATCACCAGAAGGTTCACCTTTCGGAGCATATGCAACGACGAGGAATGCGCCGAAATTGCAATCGTTTCTGGCCACGGCGGCGTAGAGCAAGGTTATGGGTATCATGGAGAGATGGAGTATTACGACTACAATCGCATCGAAACTTTCTTCCCAGCACCTCACCTAATCCCCATCCCCGAAAAGGCACCTTACGAAGTCGAAAAGCTTCTGAAGAAGTGCTTTGTTCTTTACTGGGTGGACACTTCGGCAGCTGCGAACGCGATGCGAGCTAGTCTAGAAGCGCTTATGGACGAGATGAAAGTGCCTACCTCCAAGAAAACAAAAGCGGGCAAAGTGGTCCCAATATATCTTCACGAGCGCATTCAGCTTTGGTCCGAAACCCATGAGGAATATGCGGACCTCTGCATTGCGCTGAAAGAAGTAGGAAACCTTGGCTCGCATGGGGAAACAGTTAGGGAAAAGCACTTCTTCGGGGCGCTTGAGATTTACTCGCATGTCGTGCAGCAGCTGTTCGAGAACAACGCCGCGAAGATGAAAGAACTGGCCGAGAATATCCGCTCCGAGATCAAGGGCAAGAAGAAGGTCTAGTAGCTTTGATGCTTCTTGCTGAACATGCCTTCTCCGATTTTTACGACACACAAAACGTGGCCATCACGACACACATGCCCTTCGCTACCACCAGTCAAAACATAAGTAAGCATCTGTTTCTATTGCATTACCGAGGGCGCGGCGAGACCTGATGCTTCCTACCGCCGGAGCCAACTTTCCCGACATCGCGATCCTCATGCGTCACGCGCGATCCACAGGCGCGCTTGCGATCTTTGCGCTTGCATCCACACCGGACGGGGTCTAGCACCACTCCCCGCGCGGGTATGGTGAAAAGGTATCACGCGAGCTTCCCAAGCTTAAGTTGCGGGTTCGATTCCCGCTACCCGCTCCACACGAAACCAACGGCTTAGAGGACGTTCTTCAGAAAATGGATGAACGATGACCCTGCCGTTCCTGACACCGTTGCCCGTCGATGCGCTGCGCCGCGCGGGCGTGCCGGAGCCCTTCGGGTTCGGCCATGCCGACAAGGTCCGCTTTCACGAGCTCGACGTGCTCGATCACGTCAACAACGCCCGCTATCTGAGCTGGTTCGAGACGCTGCGCATCGCCTATCTGCGCGCCTACGGCATTTCCGACTATACCGGACGGGAGGATCGCCCCGTGCTGGTCCTGAAGTCGGTTGCGGTCGACTACCACGCGCCGCTGCATCTCGAGGACGTCTACGTCGTCGCGGGCCGAACCCGCGCCTATCGCACCACGTCCTGGTTGATGGAATACGGCGTCTATGCGGGGGGTCGGTGCTGCGCGACGTCGCGGGCGGTGATCTGCCTGATGGAGGCCGACTTCACCACCAAACGCCCCCTGCCCGACGCCTACACCGCCGCATTCCGCGACCGCGACGGCGCGGCTTTCGAAGGCTGACTTAGCCGCGCCAGTCGCGCAACCGGTCCAGAAGCGCGCGCGTCGACGCGTCCTTGTCCGACGCATCGCCGCCCTCGACCAGCGGGCCGAGCGAGGTCGCGAGTTCCTTGCCCAGCTCCACGCCCCATTGGTCGAAGCTGTTGATCCCGAGGATCACGCCCTCGACGAAGACGCGGTGCTCGTAGAGCGCGAGGATCCCGCCCAGCACCGCTGGCGTGAGCTTGGGATAGATCAGCGTGGTCGAAGGGCGGTTGCCCTCGAAGACGCGATGCGCCGCCTGCCGGTCCAGTTCGGCGCCCTCGAACCGATCCCCGAGCAGGGCGCGCGCCTCCGCCAACGACCGCCCCTTCAGCAGCGCCTCGGACTGCGCGAGGCAGTTGGCGATCAGCAGGCGGTGATGGTGGTCCAGCTCGGGCTCGTGCCCTTCGGCGGCGACCATGAACTCGCAGGGCACCGGCACGCGGCCTTGGTGGATCAACTGGTAGAAGGCGTGCTGGCCATTGGTGCCCGGTTCGCCCCAGACGACGGGGCCCGCGGGTCCGTGCAGTGTCTCGCCGGCCATGGTCACGCCCTTGCCGTTCGATTCCATCTCGAGCTGTTGGAGATATGCGGGCAGTCGCGCCAGCCGGTTGTCATAGGGCAGGACGGCGCGGGTCGGATAGCCGCAGACCTGGTGGTTCCAGATCCCCACGAGCGCCAGCAGAACCGGCATGTTGCGCGCAAGCGGGGCCTCGCGGAAATGGTCGTCCATCTCACGCGCGCCGGCGAGGAACGCGTCGAAGGCATCGGACCCGATGGCGATCATCAGCGACAGGCCGATCGGCCCCCACACCGAGTAACGTCCGCCGACCCAATCCTCGAAGCCGAAGACGCGCGCGGGATCGATGCCGAAGGCGCCTGTCTTGTCCTCGGCCGTCGAAAGCGCGGCGAACTGCGCTGCCGGGTCCGTCACGGTCCGGCCCATCCAGGCCTTTGCGGTCTCGGCATTGGTCAGGGTCTCGATGGTCGTGAAGGTCTTCGACGCGACGATGACGAGCGTGGTCGCGGGGTCGAGATGCCTGGCCGTCTCGGCCCAGTCCGCGCCGTCGACATTCGACACGAAATGCGTGCGCGGCCCGTCATGATAGGGGGCGAGCGCCAGCGTCGCCATGGCCGGCCCGAGATCGGAGCCGCCGATGCCGATATTCACGACATCCGTGATCGCGCCGCCCGCCCCCGTGAAGCGTCCGCTGCGCACGTCTTCGGCGAAGTCACGCATCCGGGCCAGCGTGTCGCGCACGCCCTGCATCACGTCCGATCCGTCGACCGTGACGGGGCGCGTCCCCCGCAATGCGGTATGCAGAACGGCGCGGTCTTCGGTCTCGTTGATCTTGTCTCCACGGAACATCGCGTCCCGTCGTTCGGACACATCCTCGGCGAGGGACAACAGGCTGGACAGCGCGTCTGGCGTGATCGAGGACTTGGATGCATCGAACATAAAAGGGCCGATCGCGGCCGTCAGACCCGCATTTCGATTCTCATCCTTCAACAATTCCGTGATGGTGGCTCCGGTATGCCGCCGCAGGGATTCGATCTCGGTCCAGGCTTTCATCGCTTGTCCTTTTCAGGGCGCCCAGTGAACGATGGCATCGTCGAGGAACGCGGCCACGGGCATATCCATCTGGTCGGCCGAGCGGGCCGCGTCCAGCACGCGGCGCTTTTCGTCGCCCATGATGAGAAGATGTGTTTCCATCGCGGATTTCAGCACCGGCGCGGTCAGCGTCACGCGCGGCTCGGGCGCGCCGTCGGCCCGCATCGCCAGAAGCAGCGGCGCATCGGGTGCTAGCCCGTCCGCCAGCCGGTCGCCACCGGGAAAGAGGCTCGCCGTGTGTCCGTCCGTTCCCATTCCGAGAAGCAGAAGCGAAATCGGCAGCTCGCCCTCGAACCCGGCCTCCAGCACGGGGATTCCCTCCTCCGGCGTGGCGGCGTCATTCACCAGAGGCACGTGCACCGCGGCGGCGGCCTTCCCGGTCAGAAGACTTCGCTTCAGAAGCGAGGTGTTCGACCGTTCGTGACCCTCGGGCACCCAGCGCTCGTCGTTGAGGAAGACATGCACGCGGGACCAATCGAGCTCGGCCGCCGACAGCAGGTCGAACGTGTCGCCCGGCGATGTCCCCCCCGGCACGCAGAAGCTCGCGTGGTCGTGCACCAGCAGGCAGTTCTTCAGCGCCGAGGCCAGCGTGTCGGCCAGTCCCATCGCGAGCATCTCGCGGTCGGGATATTCGACGAGCTTCACGACCCGCCCTCCAGATCGCGCCAGCGCCGCCCGTCGCGATGCAGCAGCATCAGCGCCTCTTCGGGGCCGACGGAGCCCTGCGCGTAGGCGTGCGGCCGGTCGCGCCGCTCCTCCCAGGCGTCGATGATCGGATCGGTCCAGGCCCAGGCCGCCTCGACCTCGTCGCCGCGCATGAAGAGCGTCTGGTTGCCCCGGATCACGTCCATGATCAGCCGCTCGTAGGCATCGGGGATCTCGTCATCCGCGCCCAGCGCATCGGCGAACGTCATATCGAGCGGCACGTTGACCAGCCGCATCCCCCCCGGCCCCGGCTCCTTGATTGTGACCGACAGGTCCATGCCTTCGTCGGGCTGGAGCCGGATGGTCAGGGCGTTCGCCTTCGAGCCGCCGTCGCGCTCGAAGATGGAATGCGGCGTCTCCTTGAACTGGACGACGATCTCACTCAGGCGGCGCGTCATGCGCTTGCCGGTGCGGAGGTAGAAGGGCGTGTGCTTCCAGCGCCAGTTCGAGATGCCGACCTTCAGGGCGACGAAGCTCTCTGTCAGGCTGTCCTCGTTCTCGGCATCCTCGCGGTAGGACGGCTCCTTCCCGTCGGCCTTGTATTGGCCGCGCACGACATCCTCAGCCGGGACGGGATCGAGGGCCTTGATGACCTTCAGCTTCTCGTCGCGCAGCATGTCCGGGTCGAAGCGGGTCGGCGGCTCCATCGCGGTCAGGCAGAGGAGCTGCATGAGGTGGTTCTGCACCATGTCCCGCATGGCGCCCGAGGTGTCGTAATAGCTGCCGCGGCCGCCGACGCCGACCGTCTCGGCGACGGTGATCTGGACGTGGTCGATATAGCGCTCGTTCCAGAGGGGTTCGAACAGCACGTTCGCGAACCGAACCGCCATCAGGTTCTGGACCGTCTCCTTCCCCAGGAAGTGGTCGATCCGGTAGATCTGGTGCTCGTCAAAGCTGGCGGCGAGATCGGCGTTGAGCGTCTTTGCGGTCTCGAGATCGGTGCCGAAGGGCTTCTCGACCACGAGGCGGGAATTCTCGCAGGCGATGCCGTTCTCGCGGAGCTTGGCGGCCAGCGGGCCGAAGAGGCTGGGGGCGACCGAGAAGTAGAACGCCTTGATCGCCTCGTCGCGGACAACCGATTTCAACTCGGACCAGCCGCCGTCGCCCTTGGCGTCGATCGCGATGTAGGAGCACCGCTCGACGAAGGCGTCGATGGTCGGGCCGTCACGCTTGGCCTTCGAGACGAACTCGTCGATCGCGGCGCGGATGTCCTTGCGGAACGCGTCGTCGGTCAGGTCCGAGCGGGCCGCGCCGATGATGCGCGCGTCTTCGGGCACCTGCCCCGCGTGGAAGCGGCGATAGAGCGATGGCAGGATCTTTCGCCGCGCAAGGTCGCCGGTCGCGCCGAACAGCACGAGATCGAAGGTCTCCACGGGGATTGTGCGTGACACCATGGGAAGCTCCTGCGATTGGGCCTGGCGGCCGCCTGTTAACGCTAACGGGCCTTGGCTACCCGGCGCGTGGCCTTCTGTCTAGCGTTTGCGGATACCGTGTCCACCATGCCGGGCGGGTGGCTGACCTGTCCGCCGCCGACCGCCGCCTTGACCCCCGTCGTGCCGGGAAAGCTGGTCGGCAAGCCGCGCCGGACGCGGACGGCCATGTAGGCGAAGGCCTGTGCCTCGAGCATATCGCCGTCGAGGCCGACCGCCTCGACCGGATCGACCGTGCAGGGCACCGCCTCGGCCAGCGCATCCATGATCGCCGGATTGCGCCGCCCGCCCCCGGTCACCAGAAGGCGCGCGGGCCGCGTCGGGCATTGCTCCAACCCATGCGCGACCGAGGCGGCGATGACGGCGACCCAGGTCGCAGCAGCGTGGCTGGGCGGCAGCGCGTCGATGGCGGCGCCTGCCCGGTGGAACGCGTCGCGGTCGAGCGACTTCGGCGGCATCCGGAAGAAGAACGGGTGCCGCATGATATCGTCGACCAGAGCGGCGTGAACCTCCCCCTCCCGCGCCAGCGCCCCGTCCCGGTCGAAGGGCTGGCCCAGCCAGTCCATGCAGAGATCGTCGATGGGCGCGTTGGCGGGCCCCGTGTCGAAGGCCAGAAGCGCACCCTCGGCCTCGGGCGGGCGGGTCGGATCGAGCCATGTCAGGTTCCCTACCCCGCCGAGGTTGAGGAAGGCCATCGGCACCTCGGCACCGATATGCCGCGCGCAGGCATGGTGGAACACCGGCGCCAGCGGCGCGCCCTCGCCGCCCAGCGTCACGTCCGAGGTCCGGAAATCCCAGACGACCGTGCGGCCCAGAACCTCGGCCAGGACGGCCCCGTCGCCGCATTGATGGGTGCGCCGGTTCTCGGGGTCATGGGCGAGCGTCTGGCCGTGGAACCCCACCAACTCCGCATCCGCGAAGCGCGACAGGAGGCGGGCATGGGCCGTCTCGACCGCCTCGGCGGCGGCGGCCACGGGCACATCGTCCCGCCAGCATCCCAGCGCCGCCCGGATCACCGCGCGGTCGGCATCGGAATAGGCAAGGTAATCCGACGGCCCGAACCCCGTAATCGTCTCGCCGTCGGTCACCACGATGGCGGCATCGACCCCGTCCATGGAGGTGCCCGACATCGCACCCAGCGCGCGAACGACCGCCATATCCCTTCCCCTCGCGTGGTGCCCGCGCTAAGCGGACCTGGCGTCAGAGATACCGGAAGTGCCATGACCTACCACCCCAAATCAGACTTCATGCGCGTGATGATCGAGCGCGGCTTCCTCGCCGACTGCACCGATTATCAGAGGCTGGACGAGGCTTTGATGGCGGGGGTCGTGCCGGGCTATATCGGCTTCGACGCGACGGCGTCCTCGTTGCATGTGGGCAGCCTCATCCAGATCATGATGCTGCGCTGGCTGCAGAAGACGGGGCACAAGCCGATCGTCCTGATGGGCGGCGGCACGACCAAGGTCGGCGACCCGAGCTTCCGCGCCGAGGAGCGTCCGCTGCTGACGCCCGAGCAGATCGACGCCAATATCGCGGGCATCCGCGAGGTGTTCACCCATTACGTGAGCTTCGGCGACGGCGCGTCGGATGCGATCATGGCCAACAATGACGACTGGCTGGCCGGGTTGAACTACCTTGGGTTCCTGCGCGATGTCGGGCGGCATTTCAGCGTCAACCGGATGCTCAGCTTCGAGAGCGTGAAGTCCCGTCTGGACCGCGAGCAGAGCCTGAGCTTCCTCGAATTCAACTACATGATCCTGCAGGCCTACGACTTCCTCGAGCTGCATCGCCGCCATGGCTGCCTTTTGCAGATGGGCGGGTCGGATCAGTGGGGCAACATCGTCAACGGCATCGACCTGACGCGCCGTATCCTCGACGATCAGGTGTTCGGCCTGACCACGCCGCTTCTGACGACGAGCGACGGCAAGAAGATGGGGAAGTCACAGTCCGGCGCCATCTGGTTGAATGCCGACCTCTTGAGCCCCTACGAATTCTGGCAGTTCTGGCGCAACACGACCGACGCGGATGTCGGCCGGTTCCTCAAGCTCTACACCGAGCTGCCGGTCGAGGAATGCGACCGGCTGGGTGCGCTGGAAGGGTCCGAGATCAACGACGCCAAGATCATCCTGGCGGGTGAGGTTACCGCGCTCCTGCATGGCCGTGCCGCCGCCGATGCCGCCGAGGCCACCGCCCGCGAGGTGTTCGAGCGGGGCGGCGCGGGCGACGACCTGCCCACGGTCCTTCTGACCGACATGGAGGTCGCCGCCGGCATCTCGGTGGTGCAGTTGATCGTGCGGGCGGGCCTTGCGGGCTCGGGCAAGGCCGCCAAGCGCCTCATCGCCGAGGGCGGCGCGCGGATGAACGACGAGGCGCTGACCGATCCGGGGCTTGTGCTCGACGCGGGCGCACTGGCCGTGCCCCTGAAGCTCTCGGCGGGCAAGAAACGGCACGCGCTGGTCAAGCTGGAATAAGCGGGGCGGCGGCTGGCGCGGCGCGGAACCTTCGCCTCGGCCCGCGGGTTGGTCGCATGACCACACAACCACACCCACCGCAGGAGGATCGCCATGAGCGCCCCCAACACGAATCTCGAAAAGCAGGAAAAACGCCATGCCGGGCCGCTGATCGGGATCGGCGCGGGCGTCGTTCTGGCGCTCGTCCTGCTGATCGCGTTCATCTTCTTCATGGGTGACGCGCCCGGAGAGGGCGAGGCCGATGTCGTGGCCAGCCCCGATGTCGAGACTGTGACCGACTGATCCCCTCCCCCGAACACGCAACGGGCCGCCCCATTGGGCGGCCCGTTCTCGTTTCGGGATGGGTCCGCGCCTTATTCGGTGACGCGCACGTCCTCCATGACGTCAGGCGTGCCGTCGACCCGGCCGCTATTGGCGTCGCCGCGCTTGATGCCGTCGACCACCTCCATGCCGGACGTGACCTCGCCCACGATGGTGTATTGGCCATCGAGGAAGCGCGCGGGCGCGAAGGTGATGAAGAACTGGCTGTTGGCCGAATTGACGTTCTGCGACCGCGCCATGCCGACGATCCCGCGCTCGAACGCTCGATCCGAGAATTCGGCGTCGATATCGCCCATGTCGCTGCCGCCGGTCCCCGCAAGATCCATGTTGCCGCCAATGCGCCCGTGCTGGACGTCGCCGGTCTGTGCCATGAAGCCGTCGATCACGCGGTGGAAGACGACGCCGTCATAGGCGCCCGCCTCGGCCAGCGCGGTGATCTGCTCGACATGCTTCGGCGCGATGTCCTCGTAGAGATCGATCACGACGGTGCCGTTCGCCTCGCCCATGACGTCGATCTCGAGGCCGGTGGCGAGCGCTGGGCCTGCCAGGCCCAGCGCCGCGATGAGGGAGAGAGCGTTACGCATCGGCCGCCACCTTCACCGAGATCATCTGGTCGGGATCCGCGGGCGGCTCGCCGCGGGTGATCTTGTCGACATGCTCCATCCCCTCGATAACGCGGCCATAGACCGTGTACTGACGGTTGAGAAAATGGTTGTCGGCGAAGTTGATGAAGAACTGGCTGTTGGCGCTGTCGGGGCTCTGCGAGCGGGCGGCGCCCAGCGTGCCGCGATCATGCGGCAGGCCGGAGAATTCGGCCTTCAGGTCGGGCTTGGATGACCCGCCGGTGCCCGCGCGCGACGTGTTGCCGCCGGCCTTGCCATGTTCGACATCGCCGGTCTGCGCCATGAAACCGTCGATGACGCGGTGAAAGACCACGCCGTCATAGGCGCCTTCGCGGGCCAGCTCCTTCATGCGGTCGGCATGACCCGGTGCGACGTCGGGCAGAAGCTCGACGACGACGCGGCCGTCCTTCAGCTCGATGATGATGGTATTCTCGGGGTCTTTGATGTCGGCCATTCTGGGTCTCCCTGACGCTTCGCGGGATACCTAGTGCCGTTGTCGTCCGAGGGAAAGCACACGGGGCCCGGGCGGCGCGACCTCGCCCGCCGGATGGCCGGGTGCCGTGGCGTCAGTCCTGCCTGGGCTCGTCCGCGGCATCGCGGCGGAGCTTCATCGGAAGGAGAGCCAGCGCCGCCGCAAGTCCGATCGCCAGCATTCCCCAGCCCACGGGCGTGCCCATGGTCGAGGCGAGAACCGCGAGGCTCATCCCCAGAAGCAGCATCTGCTGCTCTCGCTTGCCCGAGAGGACGGCGAGCGTCGCATTGGCCATCCAGATCACCACAAGAACGAGGACAAGACCCGGTGCCTGAACGTCGTCGAAGAGCGCGGGCAATGTGAAGGACGGCAGGCTCGTCGCCGCATTGGCTGCGCCCGGAAGGACGAGAGCCGACAGCGCGAGGCCGAAGGGTGCGAACTGTTTCGTCATCGGGACTCTCCGATCCAACAGGATGCGTTCTATCTCCGAATTGGCGACGCAAACGTGGTCAAAGCAGGGCACGATTGCGCCGGAACCGGCACAATCGTCATTTATCTTCGATTTTTTCGCGAATGCGGGAGGCCGTTACATCGCCTTGCCCGCCGCCTCGTGCAGTTGCCGCAGTTCGGCATCGCGCAGGCGCAGCGCCTTCGCGAAGCGTCCGAGGTAGTCGCGCTCAGCCGGGTGATCGGGATCGATCGCGGTCAGGGCTGCGGCATAGACCTGCCCTTCCGAGCCATGTGGCACGTCGCGGGCCAGCGCCTCGGGGTCGACCGGCTCGGACAACGCGAAGTCCAACGCGGCGCGGTCCTCCTCGGTATCGGCCTCGCCCAGGATGTCCTGCAGGACCGCGCGCTCTTCGGCATCGATCTGGCCGTCGGCGCGCACCGCCTGTCCGATGGCGCGGACCATGGCGTGGGCCGTCTCCTCGTCGTCGGGGCCGTCGTCGATCATCCGGCTCTGCGCGGCCTGGGGCTGGCCCAGCGCCGCCGACCCGCCGGCCATCGCCGCCAGCCCGCCCAGAAGTCCGCCGAGGCCCGCACCGCCCATGCCCGTGCCGCCCGCACCACCGGTGCCGCCAGTCAGGCCACCCAACAGGCTCGACAATCCGCCGCCGCCCGCGCCGCCGGCACGTCCGCCGCCCGCCCCCGCCAGCATCGACTTCACGCCCTGCATGCCGCCGCGATTGCGGAATGCCTCGACGCCTTTGGCGGCCGCGAAAGCCAGCGCCATTTTCATGGCCATTCTCTTGAGGGACATCGGGGGCCTCCTTTGCGACGTTGTCCGTGACGCAAGGGAAGATAGCGCGGCACCGTGCCCGCGCAACCGTCGGTCAGTCGCCCAGCCGCTCGATCTCACCCGTCCTCTGGCCGTCTGCATCGCTGAGAATGCGGCGGCCATCCGCCTCGAGGCTCGTGTCGATGGGGTTGTCGAGCTGGACCGTGACGATCGTGCCCGAACCGGTCGACATGACCGTCATCTCGGCCCCGAGATCACCGACCAGACCGCGGGCGATACGCGCGCCGAGATTGCCGTTTTCCGGCCAGGTGCCCTCGTCCATGCCGATGCCGTCATCGCTGACGGTCAGCCGCAGGCGGTCGCCGCCGAGTTCCTTGAGCTGGACCGAGACAACGCCCTCGCTGCGGCCCTCGAAGGCGTGGTTGAAGGCGTTCGACAGAAGCTCGGAGGTCAGAAGGCCCAATTGCGCGGCCCGTTCGGTGCGCATGTAGACGGAGTCGGTATCGACCGTGACGCGCACGTTGCGGCGACCGTCCAAAGCCCCCACGATCGAGACGACCCGGCTGACATAGCCGCCCGCCGAGACGACGTCGTAGCGCATCTCGCCCCGGCGCGGCGCGATATGAAATTCGTCGTAGAGCGCAGCAAGCGCGTCGACGCGCCGCGCAAGGATGGGAAAGGCCGCGCGCGGATCGGTGTCCCTCGACTGCAGCCGGATCATCGACGCCACCATCTGCAGGTGGTTCTTCACCCGGTGCTGCATCTCCTGCAGGCGGTCGTCGAAGCTGACGATGTCAGAGCCATCGGGTTTCGTCGCCGCGTCCACATCCTCGACCTCGGCCTGGATGCCGATAAAGGCGTAGATCGAGCCGTCCTCGTCGAAAGCGGGCGCGATAATCAGGCGGTTGCGGAAGGACGATCCGTCAAGCCGGACGTTGTCGAGCGTGACCGTCACGCTTTCCCGCGCTTCGATGGCGCGTCGCAGCACCTCGACCTCGGGCTGGTCGCGGTCGTCGCCCTGCAGAAAGCGGCAGTTCCGCCCGACGACGGCGCTTGCGGCATAGCCGGTCAGCTGCTCGAAGGCGCGGTTGACGTAGATGATCGGATTGTCCGGCCGGTTCGGGTCGGTCAGCACCATCGACAACGGCAGATTGGCGAGCATGGACTGCCCGGCCGCGACGTAGATGCTCTCGATCTTGTTGTGGTCGTCCATGCCGTCCCCCCGGGATCACCGAACATGGACGATGCCCATGGCCGAGGCAATGCGTCAATTCGACGGCAGAAGGTTCGGCACGATGGTCACGATGGCGGGGAACATCCACAGGATCGCCAGCCCGACCACCTGGATCAGGACGAAGGGAATGACGCCGCGGTAGATATGTCCGGTCGTTACGGCCTTCGGGGCCACGCCGCGCAGGTAGAAGAGCGCGAAGCCGAATGGGGGCGTCAGGAACGAGGTCTGGAGGTTCACCGCGATCATGATCGTCACCCATTTCGGATCGAACGTGCCGCCATAGATGACCGGGCCGACGATCGGGATGACGATGTAGATGATCTCGAGGAAGTCGAGCACGAAGCCCAGGATGAAGAGCACGAGCATGACGATTAGGAAGACCTTGAACTCGTTGTCGAAGCTGCGGAGGAAATCCTGGATGTAGTGCTCGCCCCCGAAGGAGATGAGCACGAGGTTCAGGAGCTGCGAGCCGATCAGGATGGTGAAGACCATCGAGGTGACCTTGGCCGTCTCGCGCACCACGGGTCCGAGGACCCCCGTCCGGAGCAAGACCCAGCAAGCATAGAGCAGCCCGAGGAACGCCGCGTGATAGGCGATCTGGGCGATGACCGTCGCGATCACGTCGCCGGTGGTCGTCGTCTCGAGCCCGAGGCGGAGGTCGAAGTTGATCCCGAAGAGCATCATCACGACGAGCATCAGCGTCGCGAGCAGGATGATCGACGAGCGGCCGCCTTCTTCCTGCAGCTTGCGGTAGGCGGCGAGCATGATCGCGCCGCCCGCGCCCAGCGCCGCGGCGGGCGTCGGGTTGGTGATGCCGCCCAGGATCGAGCCGAGCACGGCCACGATCAGGATCAGGGGCGGGAATACGACGCGCAGAAGCTCGTTCTGGGAGAGACGTTTCAATGCGGGCATGACGCCCCAGAGCGTGATGGCCAGCGGGATCGCCATCAGCGCGAACGTCGCCCCGGCAGATGTGTTCGGTCGGATCACGAGCACGTCGATCACAAAGGCCAGCACGATCCCCGCCGCCCCGATCAGAAGCGGGCGCGAGTCGGCCAGCGGGTTCACCCCGCGCGCGGTCGTCAGCACGAGGGCGAGGCCGATGAAGAGAACGGCGATGCCGGTCCCGATGGGGGCCGCGTTGGTGATCGCGGCGGCGCGCGCCTCGACCAGCTCCTCCTCCGAGAGCTGACGTGCCAGCTGCACGCCGCCGCCTTCGTCGATGACGGCCTGCTCGGCCAGCGCCATGTTCCACGCGCCCTGCCCGTGCAGCTCGATCATGGCCTCGGCGCATTGCGGCGAGACATTGGTGCGCAGCGATGCGGTGGCCCCGGCCTCGGAATAGCTGGAGACGGTGGCGTTCTGCGTGCCGATCAGGCCCGCCTGCCCCAGCGCGATCGCGCCGAAGATCAGAAGGACCGGTGCGGCGAGGAACCAGGTCAGTGCGTCGTTGCGCGTGATGACCGAGCCCGCGCCGCCGTCGAGTTGCACCGCGGGCGCCTTCGACGGGTTCAGGAGCGCGTAGCCGAAGGCGTAGGCGCCGTAGAGGAAGGCGAGGAAGATGCCCGGCAGGAGCGCCGCCTGGAAGAGCGTGCCGACCGAAACCACCGCCGGTTCACCCAGATAGGTCAGCGCATCCGAACAGCCGACCGAGGAGGCACGGGCCTCCTGCGCGGTCGAGTAGATATCGCCCGCCAGCGTGCCCAGAAGGACGATCACGATCGACGGCGGGATGATCTGGCCCAGCGTGCCAGACGCGGCGATCACACCGGTCGCGAGTTCGGGCGAGTAGTTGTTGCGCAGCATCGTCGGCAGGGCCAGCAGGCCCATCGTCACGACCGTCGCGCCGACGATCCCGGTCGAGGCGGCGAGGAACGCGCCCACGATGACGATCGATACGGCGAGGCCGCCCGGCAGCGGGCCGAACACGCGCGCCATCGTCGTCAGAAGGTCGTTGGCGATCTTCGAGCGCTCGAGCGTGATGCCCATCATCACGAACATCAGGACGGCGAGCAGCGTCTCGATCGACGCGCCCGCGATGACACGCTCGTTCATGCGGTTGACGATGAAGCCGATATTGCGGTCGAGCGCCGTCTCCCAGCCTTGCGGGAAGAGGGCTTCCTCGGCGCGTGGCAATTCGGGATATCGGAATATGGATATCGTGTCGCGCGCCACGCCTTCGGCGATCAGCGCCGCGTATTCCGCGCTGCCCGTGTCGATGGCTTGGTGGATCAGGATGCCGGCGCTATCCAGCGCGGCGATGATCGCGAAGCTGATCGTACCGGCACCCGCGATGGCGAAGGCCACCGGGAAGCCCGACATGATCCCGCCGAAGAGGCAGAGGAACACGATGATCAAGCCGACCTCGACGCCGTCCAAACCGAAAATCATAGCGTTCCCCTCGTATCGGTCCCGCGCATTCTGATGGCGCGTGGACCGGAATTGGTCGTCACTCCGGGCGGACCCGGATGGATATGGCGGCGATCCGCATCAATGGATCTCGGCCGCCTTCTGTGCGTCCTCGTCGCCGAGGATGTCGCGGTCGAGATAGCGGCCCGCGTCGATCTCGCCGCCCCGAAGCTCCAGCCAGGAGCGCCAGAAGAACACGCAAGCCTGCGCGAAGGCGGTCGCCACGAAGAGCAGGATCAGTACCTTGAACAGGAAGTAGGCGTCGAACCCGTTGGGTGAGAAACCGATCGTCTCGACGTTCCAGCGCATCGCGCGGGCCTTCATCAGCATCCGGTCCAGCGGGTCCGAGGCCGAGGTCGCGGGCGTGATCATGCTGCGCCAGAAGAAGAACCACGAATAGAGCCACATCAGCAGAAGCGCGGGCATCATGAAAACCACCGCGCCGAACATGTCGATGATGCGCTTGGTGCGGTGGCCGACGGCGGAATAGACGAGGTCGACGCGCACATGGCCGCCCTGGATGAAGGTCCAGGCGACGCAGAGGCAGACGATCATCGCGTTGTAGAGCTTCAGCTCCTCGGAATACCACGACAGGTCTCGGGTGAACGCGCTGCCAAACGGGCCGATGGAGATTTCGGAGACGCGGAAGATGCGTTGCAGGAAGACGATCATGATCTGCTGCAGGACCATCAGGAGGCCCGCCCAGGCGGCGATGCGCCCGATCCAGTTCAGCACGAATTCCGAGCCGCGCACGACGGCCCAGCCGAAGTCGCGCGACAGGCCGATGGCAACCGTCACCGCGAGGAGAATGACGAGGAGGACGAAGAACAGTTCGACCGATGCGCCGTAATAGACGAAGCGCATGACCGCTTCGCTGTCGCTGAAATTCAGCCAGCTCGACGGATGCGTCAGCGCGTAGCCGAGATTGTAGACAGCCATGAAGAGGTTCGTGATGAACCAGCTGATCGCGTCGAGCATGGCGTCCCCCCGAATGTCGCGACGAAGCGGTCCCACGCCTCGTCCGTTAGGTCGGCCCGGCCCCGCCCCGCGGGATCGCGCCAGTCATCGAAAGGCCCGCCCCCCCTGTGGGGGACGGGCCGGTCCCGGCTCAGCCGAGGAAGCGGTCGCGCTGCTGGCGGTAGGTGCCCTCGGACGCGTTGATCCACTCCGACGACTTGCGCATCGAATCGAACACGCTGTCGTTGATGCGCTTGAAGAGGTCGTCGCCCATGTTCTCGTCGAGAACGGCCTGCGAGGCGGTGCCCATCGCGTCCCAAACGCTGTCGGGGAAGGTGCGCATGGTGACGCCGCCCGACTGCAGACGCTCGAGCGCCGAGCCGTTCTCGGACAGGAACTGCGCGAGGTTCCACTGGTGGCACTCGGCGGCCGCGATCTCGATGATCTTCTGATGCGCGGGGCTCAGGCTCTCGTAGACGTCGCGGTTGGTCGCGACCGACAGACCCGCACCCGGCTCGTGGAAGCCGGCGGTGTAGTAGGTCTTGGTGATCTCCTGGAAGCCGGCCTTCTCGTCGGCCCAGGGACCGATCCACTCGGTGCCGTCGATCGCGCCCGAGGCCAGCGCCTGGTACACTTCCGAGCCGGGCAGGTTCTGGACCGAGGCGCCCATCTTGCCCAGCGCCTGGCCACCGAGGCCGGGCATGCGGAACTTGAGGCCCTGGAAGTCCTCGGGACCGGTGATCTCGTTGCGGAACCAGCCACCGGCCTGCGCGCCGGTGTTGCCGCCGAGGAAGGACTTCAGACCGAAGATCTGGCCCAGCTCGTCATGCAGCTCCATGCCGCCCATGTGGTAGTACCAGTTGGCCAGCTCCTGCGCGGTCATGCCGAAGGGCACCGCGGTGAAGAAGGCGTAGCCGGGATGCTGACCCACGAAGTAGTAGTCGGCGCCGTGATACATGTCGGCCTGACCGGAGGTCACGGCGTCGAACACCTCGAACGCGCCCACAAGCTCGCCCGCGGCCTTGAGATCGACGGTCAGCGTACCGTCGGACATTGCGGTGATGCTGTCGGCGACGCGCTGGGCGCTGTCATGCACACCGGCGAGGCCACGGCCCCAGGTTGTGACCATGGTCAGCGTGCGGTTGCCCTGGGCGTAGGCGGGCGCGGCGAGTGCGGCGGCACCGGCGGCGGCACCGGCACCGATGGTGGAATTCTTGAGGAATGAACGGCGGTCCATAATTCCCTCCCTTGGAATGTTGGTGTCGTCCGGGCCCTCCCGGCACGGATAACGGCCCTCGTGAGCGGGGCGTGCGGCGACCCTAGGGATTGGGGGGGCGGAGTCAAATACCGGATAACCCGTAGAAGACGCCCCGAACGCCGCCGCGTCCGGGGCCCCGTCCGGTCCCGGCGGTCAGCCGATCACGCGGTCGCGTTGCGCGCGGTAGACCCCCTCGGATCGCGACAGCCACGCCGAGGATGCGACCATGCTCTCCATCGCGGATTCGTGGATGCGCGCGAAGAGGTCGTCGGACATGTTGTCGGCCGTCACCTCGGCCGCCGCCGCGCCCATCGCGTCCCAGACCGGGTCGGGGAAGGTGCGCAGCTCCACGCCCTCGCCCTGGAGCCGGGTCAGGGCCTTGCCGTTCTCGGTCAGGAACTGGGCGAGGTTCCACGCATGGGCATCGCCCGCGGCGGTCTCGATGATCGTCTGCTGCGCGGGGCTCAGGCTTTCGAAGACCTCGCGGTTGACGGCCAGCGAGTTGCCCGTCCCCGGCTCGTGGAAGCCGGCGGTGTAGTAGATCTTGGTGATCTCCTGAAAGCCCATCTTCTCGTCCGCCCAGGGCCCGATCCACTCGGTCCCCTCGATCGCGCCCGAAGACAGCGCCTGATAGACTTCCGGCCCCGGCAGGTTCTGGACCGACGCGCCCATCTTGCCCAGCGCCTGCCCCCCGAGACCGGGCATGCGGAACTTGAGGCCCTGGAAGTCCTCGGGCGTCTCGATCTCGCGGGCGAACCAGCCGCCGGCCTGGACGCCGGAATTGCCTGCGAGGAAGGATTTCAGCCCGAAGATCTGTCCCAGCTCGTCATGCAGCTCGGCCCCGCCCGCATGGTAGTACCAGTTCGCCTGTTCCTGCGCGGTCATCCCGAAGGGCGTCGAGGAAAAGTAGGCGTAGCCCGGATGCTGGCCGACGAAATAGTAATCCGCGCCGTGATACATGTCGGCCTGCCCCGCCGTCACCGCGTCGAATACCTCGAACGCGCCGACCAGCTCGCCCGCGGCCTTGAGGTCGATGCTCAGCGTGCCGTCGGACATTGCCGTGATGCGGTCGGCGCAGCGCTGGGCGACGTCGTGGACGCCCGCGTTGCCGCGCCCCCATGTCGTCACCAGCGTCAGCGTTCGGTTGCCCTGCGCATAGGCCGGGGCGGCCAGCGCCGTGGCCCCCGCGCCCAGGGTCGAGGCCTTCAGAAACGATCGGCGATCCATCACAACTCTCCTGTCGAACTGTTCAATTGCGGGTTGGTCACCGGCCCGGGACGGACCGCGACCCTTCGACAGGTCGCGCGGGGCCCGGCACATTCCAGCGCCACGCCGCCCGCGCGCATCCGAAAGAATGACGTATGGTCACCCGGCTGGCACTTCGCACCGATATGCCGTTGAAATGGGCGCCATGCGACTGCCCCGCCTCTCCTATGGCCAGCGCCTGCTGGTCCTCGCCGCTCTGCCGCTGATGGTCGCGGTCTCGGCGATCGCGGTGCTGGTCGCGATCCAGGCCGAGCGGACCGCCACCCGCGAGATCGCGGCACTCGAGACGGCGATGATCGACGCCAAGCGGCGCGAGCTTCGCAACTACCTGCAACTGGCGCGGACCTCTTTTATCACGATCTACGGCAACGCGGCACCCGACGATGACGCGGCGAAGCTGCGGGTGACGCAGATCCTCTCGGCGATGGTCTACGGACAGGACGGGTTCTTCTTCGTCTACGACTACGACGGCCGGAACCTCGTGGCCCCGCGCCAGACCTGGCTCATCGGGCGCGACTGGTCGGGGGCCGAGGATGCCGACGGCGTGCCCGTGACCGACCGGCTGATCGACCTCGCGCGGCAGGGCTCGGGCTATCACAGCTACGAATGGCGGCGGCCGTCGACCGGGCAGGAGGCGACGATCCTGACCTACGTGATCGGGTTGCAGGACTGGCAATGGGCCATCGGGACGGGCGTGTTCCTCGACGACATCCTGGCGCAGGCCGCCGTCGCCCGCGCCGAGCTGCAGGACCGGGTGCGCGAGCAGTTCCTCTGGATCGGGGGCATCACGCTGGCCGCGCTCATGGTGGTCTTCGCCAGCGGTCTGACGATCACCGTGCGCGAACGTCGGCTGGCCGATGCCAAGCTCAAGGCGCTGACCCAGCGCGTCCTCGACACCCAGGAGGAGGAGCGCCGCCGCGTCGCACGCGAGCTGCATGACGGGATCAGCCAGCTTCTGGTCGGCATCCGCTACAAGCTGGAGCTGGCGCGGCGCCTGACGGCCAAGGGCGACCCCAAGGCCGAAGGCGCGGTCGACGGCGCCATCGGCGGCCTGCAGGAGGCGCTGGGCGAAGTGCGCCGCATCAGCCACGACCTGCGGCCCGGCGTCCTCGACGACCTGGGCCTCGGGCCGGCACTCCGCACGCTCTGCGAGACCTTCGAGACGCGCACCGGCATCCCCGTCACCTTCCGCACCGTGGTCTTCCGCAACCGGCTCGACATCGAGGCGAAGACCGCCCTCTTCCGCATCGCGCAGGAGGCGCTGACCAACGTGGAGCGCCATGCCGATGCCAGCCGCGTCGACGTCCAGATCTTCGGGCACCGCAAGGGAGCGACGCTGCGGATCACGGATGACGGTCGCGGGCCGTCCCGGCGAGGCAGCGGGCCCGGCCTCGGGCTGCGCAACATGGCCGAACGGGTCGAACAGCTCGACGGGCACCTGAGCATCGAGCCCGCGCCCGGCGGCGGCACCGTGATCGAGGCGACGGTGCCCCTGACCCATCTTCTGGCCCCGGGCGACGGGACCGAGGTCGCCGCGGCCGCCGAATGACGCAAACGCTGGACAGCGGGTCACCCGGACCTTACCCAAGCGCCCCATGACCGAACCCGTCCGCGTCCTGATCGTCGACGACCACCCGATGGTGGCCGAGGGCATGCGTGCGCTGCTCGAGACCTATGACGACCTCGAGGTCGTCGGCACGCTCCATGACGGGCGCGAGGCGGTGGACCGGGTCGGCGCGCTGGCCCCCGACGTCATCCTGCTCGATCTCAACATGCCGCGCATGGACGGCCTGTCGGCGACCGAGATCCTGCGCGAGCGGCATCCCGGCATCGCGGTCCTGATCCTGTCGATGCACGATGCGCCCGAATACGTCGCGACCGCGCTGCGCCACGGGGCGGCCGGCTATTGTCTCAAGGACCAGTCGACCGACGAGATCCGCCGTGCCATCGACACGGTGCTGGCCGGCGAGCGCTATCTCTGCCCCGGTGCCGAGAGCGCGCTGGAGCCCGCGGCCGACGGGTCCGAGCCCCTGACCTCGCGCGAACAAACCATCCTTCTGCAACTGGCGCAGGGCAAGTCGAACAAAGCGGTGGCCCACGACCTCGATATCTCGATCCGAACGGTCGAGACGCATCGCAAGAACATCAAGCGCAAGCTGGGGATCAGTTCGACCGCCGGGCTGACCCGCTACGCGATGGAGCACGGCGTGCTTCAGGGCACGGGGTTCGTGCGGGGCTAGCCGCGCCCCATGATGACGCGGACATAGTTGCGCGTCTCGCGGTAGGGCGGGATGCCGCCATGCTTCTCGACCGCGCCGGGGCCCGCATTGTAGGCCGCGAGCGCCAGACGCCACGTCCCGAACTTGCGGTACTGCATCGCCAGGTAGCGCGCGCCGCCTTCGAGGTTCTGCTTGGGATCGTTGGGGTTCACGCCGAGGACGCGGGCGGTGCCCGGCATCAGCTGCGCCAGCCCCATCGCGCCCTTGACCGAGCGCGCGTTCGGGTTCCACCCGCTTTCCTGGCGCACGAGGCGCAGGAACAGGTCCTCGGGCACGCCGTGGCGGCGGGCGGCCGCGCGGGCATCGCCGATATAGGCCGAACGCTGCGAGCCGTTATAGCGTGGAATATCCTCGCGGCCGGGGACGGCCACGGCGGCGGGCGAGGTCGGAATCAGGCGCTTGGAATGGGCGTATTGCGACGACAGCCGCCGGTCCATCAGCGCCGTCTGCGAGCTGAAGAGATCGGTCCGGGACCGCGACGAATAGGTCTGAGCCTCGGCCATGGTGGCCAGGATCAACGTGGCGCCCGTCAGCGAGGCGGCCCAGCGCAACTTGCCCATGCAATCGTTCCCATCCGTCCCAAAACACGACGCGGCCCAGTCTGACGCGGGCCTCCGCCGCCGGGAAGTTAACGCAAGCCCCGCGCGTTTGGAACCCTTTCGCTCCGCGCGGTTAACCACTACGAAACCTTCGCGGTGTTCAGGTGCCGCGACGGATTCGACGATTAGTGGGGGCGACATGGCCGGCAGCGTGAACAAGGTGATCATCATCGGCAATCTCGGCCGCGACCCCGAGGTGCGCAGCTTCGCGAACGGGGGCAAGGTCTGTAACCTGCGGATCGCCACCTCCGAGAGCTGGCGCGACAAGAATTCCGGCGAGCGCAAGGAGCGGACCGAGTGGCACTCCGTCGCGATCTTCTCGGAGCCTTTGGTGCGCGTGGCCGAGCAGTATCTCAAGAAGGGCTCAAAGGTATATATCGAGGGCCAGCTGGAGACGCGCAAATGGCAGGACCAGTCCGGCCAGGACCGCTATTCCACCGAGGTCGTGCTGCGGCCCTACCGCTCCGAGCTGACCATGCTCGACGGGCGCAATGACGGCGGTGGAGGTGGCGGCGGCGGCTATGGCGGCGACGATCGCGGCGGCTCCTACGGGGGCGGCGGCGGCCCGTCGGGGGGCGGCGGCAACCAGGGCGGCCCCGCGGACATGGACGACGAGATCCCGTTCTGAGATCCGCGACCTGATGCGATCCGCGCCCGGCCCCGTGCCGGGCGCGTCGCGTTTCGGCCGACGCGCTTGCCCCGGCCCGCGACGCGCCCTACCCCTCTGGCCATGACCAGTCCCTACAATCCCGCGCTCCTCGCCACCGACCCGCCCCCCGTGATGGAGGCGCGCCGCTGGATCGAGGGCGCGACCTTCTCGCCCGAGCGCCCGCTTCTCAACCTCAGCCAGGCCGCCCCCGCCGACCCGCCCCCGCCCGAGATGCTGGCGGCGATGGCGCGGATCGTGACGGACGACCCGGACGCGCATCTTTACGGCCCGGTCCTCGGGCTGCCCGGCCTGCGGGCCCGCGTCGCATCGGACTGGTCGGCGGGATATGGCGGCACGGTGAAGGCCGCGCAGGTCGCCATCACCTCGGGCTGCAACCAGGCCTTCGCGGCCGCCATCGCGACGCTGGCCGCGCGGGGCGATGACGTGATCCTGCCCACCCCCTTCTACTTCAACCACAAGATGTGGCTCGACATGGAGGGGATCGGCGCGACCCTTCTCGAGACCGGCCCCGACCTCATCCCCGATGCCGGGGCCGCCGCGGCGCTGATCGGACCGCGCACCCGCGCCATCGTGCTCGTCTCGCCCAACAATCCCGGCGGCGTCGAATACCCCGCCGCCACGCTCGCCGCCTTCCGCGATCTCGCCCGCGCCCGCGACCTCGCGCTGATCGTGGACGAGACCTATCGCGATTTCGACGCCCGCGACGGCGCGCCCCACGACCTGTTCGCCGATCCCGACTGGGACGATGTCCTGATCCAGCTCTATTCTTTCTCGAAGGCCTATCGCCTGACCGGGCACCGGGTCGGCACCATCATCGCCTCCGAGGCCCGGCTGGCGCAGGTCGAGAAGTGGCTCGACACGGTGACGATCTGTCCCAACGGCATCGGCCAGCGCGCCGCGCTCTGGGGGATGGAGAACCTGGGCGACTGGCTCGCGGGCGAGCGCGCCGAGATCCTCGACCGGCGCGCGGCGATGACCGAGGGGTTCGCCGACCTGCCCGGCTGGGAGTTGATGGGCTGCGGCGCCTATTTCGGCTATGCCGCGCATCCGTTCGACGACCCGTCCGACGTGGTCTGCCGGATGCTGGTCGAGCGCGCGGCCCTTCTGACCCTGTCTGGCACGATGTTCGGCCCGCGCCGCGACGCGGGCGGATCGGGCCGCGCCGAGGCGACGCTGCGGATCGCCTTCGCCAATGCCGACCGCGCCGGACTGTCGGAGATGTTCGACCGGCTGCGCAGGCTGGATTGACGCGCGCGCGGGGCCTGCGCCCGGCCCCGCTTGCCCCGCCCCCATGGCCCGCGTAGGAAGCCCGGCGACAGACATGCCACGGGGAGACGCGACATGGCCGAAGACCGTCCGAAGAAGAAGACCAGCCCGGTCGTCTGGGTCGTCTTGGGCCTCCTGATGCTGTCGCTCGGCGGCTTCGGAATCGGCAGCTTCGGCGGCTCGCTTTCGTCGGTGGCCGAGGTCGGGGACCGCGATGTCACCGTCGAGGAATACGCCCGCGCCCTGCAATCCGAACAGGCCCGGCTCAGCCAGCAGACCGGCCAGCCCCTCACGCTCGCGCAGATGCAGGCCTTCGGGCTGGATCAGCAGATCATGGAGCAGCTTCTCGCCCGCGAGGCGCTGGCCTACGAGGCCGCGCGCATGGGCGTCTCGGTCGACGACGCCGAAGTGGCGCGCCGCATCCGCGCCACCCCGGCCTTCGGGGGCATCGCCGGCGGGTTCGACCGCGAGGGCTATGCCTTCGCGCTGCAATCGGCGGGCCTGAACGAGCGGCAATACGAAGCGCAGGTCCGCGACGAGGCGGCCGTCGAACTGCTCCAGACCGCCGTCGTCGGCGGGGTCGCGGCACCCGCGACGCGGGCCGACCGCCTGACCGAATGGCTGGCCGAGACGCGGGACGCGACGCTGGCGACGGTCACCGTGGCCGACCTGCCCGCCGGGCCCTCGGCCCCGAGCGCCGAGGAATTGCAGGTCTTCTATGACGGCAACCTCACGGCCTTCGAAACGCCCGAGCGCCGCGAGATCACGTACGCCTGGATCACACCCGATCTCCTCGTGGACGAAGTGGATGTCGACGAGGCCGCGATCCGCGCGCTTTATGACGAACGCATCGCCGAATTCAGCCAGCCCGCCCGTGTCCTCGCCGAACGGCTGGCCTTCGCCGACACGGCCGCCGCCGAGGCCGCCCGCGCCGCGATCGAGGCCGGGGAGACCGATTTCGAGACGCTGGTCGAAGAGCGGGGCCTGAGCCTCGACGATGTCGATCAGGGCGAGCTGTCCGAGGCCGATCTCGATGCCGAGATTGCCGCCGCGCTCTTCGCGCTGGACGAGCCGGGGGTCGTCGGGCCGCTGACCACCGATCTGGGCCCCGCGCTCTTCCGGGTGAACGCCCTGCTCGACGCGACCGAGACGCCCTATGACGACGTGCGCGACGACCTGGCGGCGGGCTTCGCCGAGGACGCGGCCCGCCGCCGCATCGATGCCGCGCGCGACGATATCGACGACCTTCTGGCCGGAGGCGCCACGCTCGAGGAGTTGGTCGCCGAGACGGATCTGCAACTTGGCTCGCTGTCCTGGGACGAAGGCGTGAGCGAGGGGATCGCGGGCTACGATGCCTTCCGCGCGACCGCCGCCGACGTCTCCGAGGGCGACTTCCCCGATCTCGAACCGCTGTCGGATGGCGGCCTCTTCGCGCTGCGCCTCGACGGGATCACCGCCGCCGCCACGCCGCCGCTGGACGAGATTCGCGCCGAGGTCGAGGCTGCGTGGCAGGCCGATACGCTGCGCCGTCGCCTGTTCGAGCGGGCCGAGGCCATCGCGGCCGAGGCACCCGAGACCCTGCCCGGCGCGCCCGAGACCCTGACCGACCTCGCCCGCGATGCGCCGCTCGAAGGTGTGCCGCCGACGCTGCTCGACCGTCTCTTTGCCGCAGAGGCCGGGGATGTCTTCGCCGTCGAGGGCAGCGACCGGCAGGCCTA
This sequence comes from uncultured Jannaschia sp., assembly GCF_947503795.1. Classification (NCBI taxonomy): domain Bacteria; kingdom Pseudomonadati; phylum Pseudomonadota; class Alphaproteobacteria; order Rhodobacterales; family Roseobacteraceae; genus Jannaschia; species uncultured Jannaschia sp. The sequence continues at coordinate 1,912,689 of NZ_CANNEZ010000001.1, forward strand.
TGTGGTCCGGCTCGACGCGGTGAACGCCGCCGACCTCAGCACCGGCGAGCCCGCAGCCCTGCGCGAGGTTGTCGACCGCCAGCAGCGCCAGGAGGTCGCCTCCGACCTCTTCGAGATGTATGGCCGCGCCGTGCAGGCCGAGGCGGGCTTCAGCGTCGACGCCCAGGCCGTGCAGGCCGTCCAATCGAGCCTTCTGGGCCAGTGACGCCGGGGACCGCGTCGTGATCCAGCCCGACTTCAAGGACTTCGAGCCGATCCACGCGCGGGGCGAGAACCAAGTGCTCTGGACGCGCCTGCCCGCCGATCTCGACACGCCGGTCTCGCTGATGCTGAAGCTGGCCGAGGCGCAGCCCTTCTCCTTCGTGCTCGAATCCGTTACCGGCGGCGAGGTGCGCGGGCGCTATTCGATCGTCGGCATGAAGCCGGACCTGATCTGGGAGTGCCGGGGCGAGACGAGCCGCGTGAACCGTGCCGCCCGTTGGGACCCCGATGCCTGGACCGATGCGGGCGCGCCCCTCGATGCGATCCGCGCGCTTCTCGACGAAAGCCGGATCGACCTGCCCGAGGGCCTGCCCGCCGCCTGCGCAGGGCTCTTCGGCTATCTCGGCTACGACATGATCCGGCTGGTCGAGCACCTGCCACACGTGAACCCCGACCCGCTGGGCCTGCCCGACGCGATGCTGATGCGGCCGTCGGTCGTCGCGGTGCTCGACGGGGTCAAGGGCGAGGTCATCCTCGTGGCCCCCGTCTGGGCGTCCGACGCGACGCCGCGCGCGGCCTACGCGCAGGCCGCCGAGCGGTTGCAGGACGCTCTGGGCGCACTGGGCCGCGCGGTGGCCGAGACCCGCGACATGGCCGAGCCGTTCGATCTGCCCGAGCCGGTCTCCAACTTCACCAAGGACGGATACCTCGCCGCCGTCGAGACGGCCCGCGACTACATCGCGGCCGGCGACATCTTCCAGGTCGTGCCGTCCCAGCGCTGGACCTACGACTTCCCGCTGCCGCCCTTCGCGCTCTATCGCGCGCTGCGGCGCACGAACCCGTCGCCCTTCATGTTCCATTTCGACATGGGCGGCTTCCAGATCATCGGCGCGAGCCCCGAGATCCTCGTCCGCGTCTTCGGCGACGAGGTCACGATCCGGCCCATCGCGGGCACCCGTCCGCGCGGAGCGACCCCCGACGCCGATCGCGCGCTGGAAGCGGACCTGATGGCCGACGAGAAGGAGCTGGCCGAGCATCTGATGCTGCTCGATCTCGGGCGCAACGATGTCGGGCGGGTCGCCAGGATCGGCACCGTCCGCCCGACCGAGAAGTTCATCGTCGAGCGCTACAGCCACGTCATGCACATCGTGTCGAACGTGGTGGGCAAGCTGTCGGAGGAGCATGACGCCCTCTCCGCCCTGCTGGCGGGTCTGCCGGCGGGGACGGTCTCGGGCGCCCCCAAGGTGCGCGCGATGGAGATCATCGACGAGCTCGAGCCCGAGAAGCGCGGCGTCTATGGCGGCGGGGTCGGATATTTCTCGGCCAATGGCGATATGGACATGTGCATCGCGCTGCGGACCGGCGTGGTAAAGGACAGCAAGCTCTACGTGCAGGCCGGCGGCGGCGTCGTCTACGACAGCGACCCCGAGGCCGAATGGCAGGAGACGGTGAACAAGTCCCGCGCCCTGAAAATGGCCGCCGAGGAAGCCGGACGCTTCGTGCGCCGCGGCAACGCCTGACCCCGGCGCGCCTGCCACCCGGACCGCGCCCCACCCACCGTCCCTGTGACGTTGCCCAGATCCTCTGGCGAGAAATACCTCACGGGGGTCCAGGGGTGTGAAACCCCCGGCCCTCTCCGTCAGAGCACCCGTCGCAGCATGTTCTCCAAAGCCGACTTGAACGCCGCGCGATCCGTCTTGGCATAGGGGCGCGGCCCGCCCGCCGCGCCGCCGGTCATGCCCTCCATGCCGGGACGCAGCTCGGCCATCAGGTCGCGCGTGGCCACGGTGTCGCCGATGCTGGCGGTGGTGTATTCCCGTCCGCGCGGGTCCAGCGCGGCCCCTCCGGCCTTCAGCACCCGTTCGGCCAGGAGGATGTCCTGCGTTACCGTCACCGTGCCGGGGCGCGCGACCTCGGCGATGGCATCATCGGCGGCGTCGAACGCGTCGCCCGCGACGAAGAGCTTGATCCTTGGATGATCGGTCAGGCGCAGGAAGGTCGCGGCCACGAATATGGCGGTCACGTCGTGGCGGAGCGCGATCTCGGTGATCTCGGACTTCACGGGGCAGCTGTCGGCATCCACGAGGATCATGCGAAATGGCCTCCATCGAAGGGGATCGTGACGGGCGCGCCGCCGGTGTCGAAACTCGCGCGGTCGGGTTCGAGCGTGACGCCCGCGATCTCGTGGCGACCGGGAAGGCGGGCGATGGCGTGGACGATGACGTGGCGTCCGGGCGGGAGCGCTGTGGCCACGCCCTCGGCACCGACGCGGCTTTCGCCCAGTGCGGCGGCGAAACCCTCGTCCCCGGCGCAGATGGCGTCCTCGATCCCCAGAAGGCCGCGCGCGGCCCGCCACATGCCCGAGCGCGCCCCGTTCGACAGCCACAGGTTCGTCGCGGGCAACTGTTCGGCGCGCTTGAGCATGATGATCGTGTCGTCTTCGGCGGCGCGCGCGACGGCGGTCCAGGCGAGACCGGGCGCGTGGACCAGCGTCGCGAAGTCCTCGCTGGCGCCGGCCGGATAGTCCCGCAGCCCGTCGAGCCAGCCCTCGACCCGCGCACCCTGTTCGAGGACCGGGGCTTCGGCGGCGAAGGTTAGGCTCGCGCGCGGGTTGCCCGAGAGCCGCCCGCCCCCGGCCAGCGGCACGATTGGGTGATGCGCGAAGGTCGTGGGCGCGTCGAGCTCGAGGACATGGGTCTGGTAGAGCACCGGGTGTTCGTCGCGCAGCGCCAGCGTCGCGGTGATGTGGCCGCGCGCGAGGGCCCGGCCCGCCGTCAGGGACGCGGGCGCGGCGCGGTGCAGGTGCCAGGGCGCGTTGGCGCTGGCGCCGTGGGGCGGGCCGTGATCGACATCGTCCCGGCCGAAGGGCGCGCAGACGAAGGTGCCGCCGAGGCGACGGTCCACGCGCGGGATGGCGGCGTCGGACTGAACGTCCGGATCGTCGCGCCACGGCGCGGCCCAGAGGACCGGCGCGCCGCCGATCTCGAGCCGGGGGAGATGGCCGCATGACGGCTCCCACGCGGCGCGGATGCCGCGGGCGGCGAGCTGGATCACGCGAGTGCCCGCAGCGCCGCCATCAGAACCGTGCCGTCCGATCCCATCGAGACGACATTGGCCCCAACTGCGACCCAACGCTCGGGATCGGCGGCGAAGATGCCCGCGGCGACCCCGTGGCCCCGAATGCGGGCGATCGCGTCCTCCATCGCCGCGTGGACGTCCGGGTCGGCCGCGGTCGTCCCCATGTCACCGGCCAGATCGGCGGGGCCGAGGAAGACGCAGTCGACGCCATCGACGCCGCAGATCGCGTCGAGATCGGCCAGCGCGGCCCGGCTTTCGGCCTGGACCCAGACGCCGACCTCCGCATTGGCCCGCGAGACGTAATCCGCGTCCGAGCCGTACATCGCGGCGCGCGCGACATAGGCGCCGTTGCCCCGGATCCCCTCGGGCGGATAGCGGCAGGCCGCCACCGCACGGCGGGCGGCATCGGCATCGTCCACCATCGGCACGAGGATCGTCCGCGCCCCGAGGTCCAGCGCCTGCTTGATGAGCCACGGTTCGTTGGCGGGCACGCGCAGGACGGCATCGGGCGCGACCATCAGGCGGCGGCGGATGTCGCCCGGATCCCAAGGCCCGTGCTCGCCGTCGATCACCAGCCAGTCGAAGCCCGCATGTGCGGCGATTTCGGCGGCCTCGGGTCCGGGGAGGTTCTGCCAGAGGCCGCGCAACGTGGCGCCCGAGGCGAGGCGTGTCTTCAGATCGGTCATGCCCCGGCGTCGCATGGAGGCCGGGATCGAGCAAGCCCGCTTGCTCCCTCGCCGCCCCTGCCCTAGCGTTCGGCGCATAGAGGTGCGGAGGGAGCCGCGCCCATCAGGGAGTTATCGCATGAACTATCTTACCGGCACCTGTGCCGCCATTCTCGGCTTCACCCTCGTGGGCGAGGCCGCCGCGACCGAGTGGAACGTCTCCGTCTGGGGCACCCGCCGCGCCTTCACCGAGCATATCGAGAAGATGGCCGAACTGGTCTCCGAGAAATCGGGCGGCGAGTTCACCATGAATGTCAGCTATGGCGGCCTGTCGAACAACCGCGAGAACCTCGACGGCATCTCGATCGGCGCCTTCGAGATGGCGCAGTTCTGCGCGGGCTATCACCGCGACAAGAACCGCGCGATCACCGTGCTGGAACTGCCGTTCCTCGGGGTCCAGAACCTCGACCAGGAAGTCGCGGTCGCGCGTGAGATCTATGCCCACCCCGCCGTCGCCGAGGAGATGGCGCAGTGGAACGCGCGCCTCCTGATGACCTCGCCCATGCCGCAGTACAACATCGTCGGCACCGGCGAGCCGCGCGTCACCGTCGAAAGCTTCGACGGCATGCGCGTCCGGGCCACGGGTGGCATCGGGTCCGTCTTCGAGAGCGTCGGCGCCGTGCCGACCTCGGTGACGTCGTCGGAGGCGTATAACGCGATGGAATCCGGTGTCGTCGACTCGGTCGCCTTCGCCCAGCACGCACACCTCTCGTTCGGCACGATCGACATCGCCGACTGGTGGACCGAGAACCTCAACCCCGGCACCGTGAACTGCCCGGTCGTGGTGAATATCGACGCCTACGAGGCCCTGTCCGACGAGCATCGCGATATCCTCGACGCCGCGGTCGAGGAATCGATCGCCCATTACCTGACCAACTACGCCGAACTTCTCGAAGGCTGGGAGGCGACGCTGGCCGAGAAGGGCGTCGAGAAGGTCTCCGTCTCCGACGAGGAGATCGCCAAGCTGCGCGAGAACGCAGCCCCCATCCACCAAGCGTGGATCGAGGAGGCGACGGCGAACGGCCTGCCGGGTCAGGAGCTCTATGACCTGACGGTCGAGGCGGTCGCGGCGAACGCACCCGAGTAAGGCGCCCGGCCGGGGCGCCATCGCCCCGGCCCGGCACATATCCGCATCAGGCGCGGCCCGCGACCGGGCCGCGCCGCCCCGGCGCGCGGCGCCGATGCACCGCGAGGCCCCATGTCCACCACATCCTCCGTCCTGACCGACGACACCCTTCTCAGCCGCATCGACCGCGCCGTCCTCCGCGTCGAGGCCGCGCTCAACCTCGGCTCGGGCATCGTGATCTTCGCACTCGTGGTGCTGGCCATCGCCAATGTCCTGATGCGCAAGCTGCTGAACGCGCCGGTGCCCGGCTATATCGACTGGACCGAACAATTCATGGCCGTATTCGCATTCCTCGGGCTGGCCTACGTCCAGCGCGAGGGTGGGCATATCCGCATGGACCTGCTCGTCGGCAGCTTGCGGGGCCGGATCCTGTGGCTCTTCGAGTTCCTCTCGGTGATCTTCATGCTGCTCGTGACGACGGCGCTGATCTACGGGACGTGGTTCCACTTCCTGCGGTCCTTCAGCTTCGAGTCGCCCAACTGGTCGACCGACAGCTCGATCGACATCTCGCTGCCGCTCTGGCCCGCCAAGCTGGCCGTGCCGGTGGCGCTGGCGCTGCTCTGGGTGCGGCTGGCGATCCAGCTCTGGGCCTACGGCCGCGGCCTGCGCACCGGCGCCGACGACATCGTGGCCGTCCCCCTGCCCGAGGATCCCGCGACCCAGGCCACCAAGGAGGCCGCGACCGTGGGTGCCGTCGGCGCCGACGACGCCCCGGACGGAGGCCCGCGCCATGGATGAATTCATCGACATGAAGGCGCTGCTCGAGGGCGTCTCGATCTTCGAGGTCTCGCTCTGGCTGTCGGGGCTTCTGCTCGTCCTCGTGCTGATTGGCGTGCGGGTCGCCTTCGCGGCGGCCTTCATCGGGTTCTTCGGCCTCTGCCTCTTCTTCATGCAGAAGCAGGGCTTCGACCGGGGCCTGATCACGGCGGCCAAGCTGACGGGCCAGATCCCGCATTCGAAGTCGACGACCTATGCGCTGTCGCTGATCCCGACCTTCATCCTGATCGGATATCTTGCGTATTACGCCGGGCTGACCGGATACCTCTTCGAGGCGGCCAAGCGCTGGATCGGCTGGACGCCGGGCGGCCTCGGGGTGGCCACGGTCTTCGCGACCGCGGGCTTCGCCGCCGTGTCGGGCGCGTCGGTCGCGACCTCGGCGGTCTTTGCGCGGATCGCCATCCCCGAGATGCTCAAGAACGGCTACGACAAGGCTTTCGCAGCCGGTGTCGTTGCGGCAGGTGGCACGCTGGCCTCGCTGATCCCGCCCTCGGCGATCCTCGTGATCTACGCGATCATCGTCGAGCAGAGCGTCGGAAAGCTGCTGCTCGCCGGGTTCCTGCCGGGACTGGTCTCGGCGCTGATCTACGCGGGGCTGGTGATCGGGCTGGCGCGCCTCCGGCCCAGCCTCGGGCCGGCCGTGGGCGGCTATACCTGGGGGCAGCGGTTCTCGAGCCTGCCGGGCGCGCTCCCGATCCTGCTGGTGGTCTTCATCATCGTCTATTCGATCTATTTCGGCTGGGCGACGCCGACCGAGGCGGGCGCGCTGGGCGCGGGCGTCGTCCTCGCGATGGCGCTCTGGCAGGGGATGCGCTGGCGCCAGCTTCAGGGTGCGCTGATGGAGGCCGCGAAGCTGACGGTGATGATCTTCGCGATGATCTGGGGCGTGCTGATCTACGTCCGCTTCCTCGGCTTCGCCAAACTGCCCGAGGCCTTCGCCGACTTCATCACCGGGCTCGATATGGGACCGTACCAGATCCTGCTCCTGATCCTCCTGGCTTATGTCGTGCTCGGCATGTTCATGGACGCGATCGGGATGCTGATCCTGACGCTGCCGATCACCTTCCCGGCGGTCATGGCGCTGAACGGCGGCGTCGGCGACGCGCCGGGCGCGCTGGGGATGACGAACGAAGAGGCGGCGATCTGGTTCGGCATCATCGTGGTCAAGATGGCGGAGCTCTGTCTCATCACACCGCCCATCGGTCTGAACTGCTTCGTGGTCGCGGGCGTCGCGCAGGACGCCAAGATGGATATCTCGGTGCAGGACGTCTTCCGTGGCGCGTCGCCGTTCTTCGTCGCCGACGTGGCGACGGTCGCAGTTCTCATCGCGTTTCCGGGCATCGTGCTCTGGCTTCCGGGACTGATCGGGTGAGGATCGGAACCGGGGGCACACACGACCCGCGAACCCCCTGATCCGTAAGGGTTTGCTGCCCGTCAGCCGCGACCGACCGAGGGGCCTGACCGGCGGAGACGGGCCGGTTTGGCACCCTCCGGATCGGCGCTTTCCGCCCATCGGACACGGGTCCGTTTCGCCCTGCGGATCGTCGCGGACGCAGAGAGGTGAAACGGGCATTCCGCCGCGCGAAATCCGCCCGACCCACCGCCCCTCTCGGACCCGGCGCCGCGATCTGGTCTCTCGGCAGCGGGCGGACCCAAGCCGCCCTCAACCCAAGAGAGTGAGAGAAGATATGACACGTATTCTGACCACGACTGCCGCGGTGCTGGCCCTGACGGCCCCGGCCTTCGCGCAGGTTGCCATGGATACCGACGCGGACGGGAACGTCACCTACGAGGAGTACATCGCGGCCTATCCCGACAGCGATGCGGACACCTTCGCGAGCATGGATTCCGATGGCGACAGCGTGCTGAGCGCCGCCGAAGTCGAAGCCGCGGTTGAAGCAGGCCTCCTCCCCTCCTGACGACGCGGCCGACGGCGCCCGGTCCCCTCGTGGGGCCGGGCGTTCGCATGACGACCTGCGCAACAAACGCAAAGAATGCGCCGGACGGGTGCAATTTTCTCCTGCGCCCTGTTGACCCCTCGCCCGGCATCGGTATGGATAGCGCCATCAACGGAGACGGGCGATGAACACGCTTCTCGTAATTGTGGATCAAGGGTGCATGGGTCGCTGACGCGACGGACCATAACGGTAACCATGTGCCCCCGGAGCTGGCCCCTCCGGGGGTTTTTCGTGGACGGAGGAAGACGACGATGACCAAGCAGACGAATGCGAAGCAATTCACCGGAGCCCAGCAGCTCGTGAAGGTGCTTCGCGATCAGGGCGTGGACACCGTCTTCGGCTATCCCGGAGGCGCCGTCCTGCCGATCTATGACGAGATCTTCCAGCAGAACGACATCCGCCACTTCCTCGTCCGCCACGAACAGGCCGCCGTCCACGCGGCCGAGGGCTATGCCCGCTCGACCGGCAAGGTCGGCGTGGCACTCGTGACCTCGGGCCCCGGTGCGACCAACGCGGTCACGGGCCTGACCGACGCGCTGATGGATTCGATCCCGATCGTGGTTCTGACAGGTCAGGTCCCGACCTTCATGATCGGCTCGGACGCCTTCCAGGAGGCTGATACCGTCGGCATCACGCGGCCCTGCACCAAGCACAACTGGCTGGTGAAGGAGACCGAGAAGCTGGCCCCGGTCCTGCACGAGGCGTTCCACGTCGCGACCTCGGGCCGGCCCGGCCCGGTGCTGGTCGACATCCCGAAGGACATCCAGTTCGCATCCTCGGCCTATACCGGCCCGAAGGAGGTGAAGACCTCGCATTACCAGCCGCGCCTCAAAGGCGACGCAGATGCGATCGAGCAGATGGTCGAGCTGATCGAGACGGCCGAGCGGCCCGTCTTCTATACCGGCGGCGGCGTCATCAATTCGGGGCCTGCCGCGAGCCAGCTTCTGTGCGAGCTGGTCGAGGCGACGGGGTTCCCGATCACCTCCACGCTGATGGGGCTGGGCGCCTACCCCGCCTCGGGCGACAAGTGGCTCGGGATGCTCGGGATGCACGGCCTCTACGAGGCGAACATGGCGATGCATGGCTGCGACCTGATGCTGAACATCGGGGCGCGGTTCGACGACCGGATCACGGGGCGGCTCGACGCGTTCAGCCCCAAATCCCAGAAGGTCCATGTTGATATCGACCCCAGCAGCATCAACAAGGTCATCAAGGCCGACGTCCCCGTCCTCGGCGATGTCGGTCACGTGCTGGAGGACGTGCTGCGCGTCTGGAAGGCGCGGGGCCGCAAGGTGAACCGCGAGGGTCTCCAGAAGTGGTGGTCGCAGATCGAGCAGTGGCGCGCGGTCGACTGCCTCGCCTTCACGCAGGACGGCCCCATCATCCGGCCCCAGCATGCCGTCGCGCGGCTCGAGGCGCTGACCAAGGATCACGACCGCTACATCTGCACCGAGGTTGGCCAGCACCAGATGTGGGCCGCGCAATACATGGGCTTCGAGCAGCCGAACCGCTGGATGACTTCGGGCGGGCTGGGCACGATGGGCTACGGCCAGCCGGCCGCCATGGGCGTGCAGGTCGCGCATCCCGAAAGCCTCGTCATCAACGTCGCGGGCGAGGCGTCGTGGCTGATGAATATGCAGGAGATGGGCACGATGGTGCAGTACCGCCTGCCCGTGAAGCAGTTCATCCTCAACAACGAGCGGCTGGGCATGGTGCGCCAGTGGCAGGAGCTGCTGCATGGCGAGCGCTACAGCCAATCCTGGTCCGAGGCCCTCCCCGATTTCGTGAAGCTGGCCGAGGCCTTCGGGGCCAAGGGCATCCAGTGCAGCGATCCCGCCGATCTGGATGACGCGATCATGGAGATGATCAACCATGACGGTCCGGTGATCTTCGATTGCCTGGTGGAAAAGCACGAGAACTGCTTCCCGATGATCCCGTCGGGCAAGGCCCATAACGAGATGCTGATGGCCAATGCGCAGACGCAGGGCCAGATCACCGCGACCGGTGCCGTTCTCGTCTGACCCAAACGGCGAAGGCCCCGCGTTTGCGGGGCCCGTCAGTTCTTCGTCAGCGTCGGATCACTCTGGAAGCGGATAGACCCCTGCGGCGGCGAGGCCCGTCATCGCGTCCAGCTCGGCCGTGTCGAGATAGCCGTTGTCGTCGCGATCCCAGATCGCAAACAGCGCCTGGGTGATCTCGGGCAGGTCGAACGTCCCGTCGCCATCCGCATCAACCCCGAGCGGCATCACGGTGCCGCCGATCTCGGCCTGGGTGAAGCGGCCGTCATCGTCACGGTCGACCCCTTCCAGGGCGGGCAGCATGGCCCAGACGAGGGTGGCGTTGTCCCGGAGCGGTGCGGGCGCGTCCTGCGCGAGGGCGGGGGTCGCCAGCGCGACGGTCAGGACGAGTGCGGTGCGGATCATGGGCTCAGTCCACCGCGATAATCTTGGGGCCGGGATTGCTGGCCGCGAGGGTCGGATTTGCCCCGACCACCGCGTCTTCGAGCACTGCGGCGTTGTTGTCGGCGGCGATGATCAGCGCGATCGCCTCGTACTCGGCGGCGCTGACGAGGCCATCGCCATCCTGGTCGGCATCCGCGAAGGTGACTTCGCCGATGTCGTATTCATCGGCCTCGAGGAAGCCGTCCCCGTCAAGGTCGGACCAATGGTCGTGGGCGAAGGCGGGCGCCGCGGCGAAGGCGGCGATCAGGGCGAAGCGGAACATCTCGTGGTCTCCCGTGCAGGTCAGGTCGGACATGAAACGCCGCAACCCGCCCCGTGGGTTCCCCCGTGCGTCAGGGATCCAGCATCCCGCCGGGTGCGAGGTCGCCCTCGATCATGTCCATCTCGGGACCTGCCAACACGCCCGATCCGTCCCGGTCGTATCGGTTGAACAGAAGGGCGCGGTATTCGTAGGCATCGACGCCACCATCGCCGTTGAGATCCATGTTGACGTATTCGCCGACCTCGGACAGCGGCTGCCATTCTTCCTCGTCCAGCCGTCCCGAGCCGTCGCGGTCGAAGATGGCATGGGTCTGCATCGGTGCGAAGCCCGCGGCGAATTCGTCGGGGTTGAGGCCGCCGCTGCCATCGGTGTCCCAGTCGAGATGCCCCATGGCGACGGCACCCGTCGTGGCGGTGGCTGCAATCAAGGTCGACAGGCGAAGGATCATGGGTTGGGCTCGTTCTCCGGTGTGGGCGGCATGGCCCGAATGTCGGTGTGACAGTGCCCGAGGATCGTCGCCGCTGGCGACGGGTGGCGATCGCGGGCCGTCCTCCCGGCCCTCCCCCGCCGCTTTCGGCCGCTTGGGCCTGCAACGTTTCGCCGGTCTGGGCCTGGCCCGAGTCTGCTTGCAGATTTCCGCCCGCGCGCAGCCCGGTTCGCGCGATGATCCGCCGCCCTATTCAGCCCAGAAGAGCCCGCCCTCGGCGCGGTCGAGGTCGATCCCGGCGCGTTCCGCATCGTCGAGAAAGCCCGAACGGTCGCGGTCGTAGTCGGTGAACCAGCCGGCCCCGTATTCGGCATCGTCCACGACCCCGTCGAGATTGGTGTCGTAGTCGCGGAACGTGGCCATCGCGGCCCCGCGCCGGTTCCAGTAGGCGTCGTCGCGGTCGAAGGCGCCGAACTCGGCCTCGTCGATGGCGCCGTCGGCATTGCTGTCATAGCGGCTGAAGCTGTCGGTGGCGGACCAGCCGGCAAGGAATTCGGCGTCGCTCAGGAACGTATCGCCATCGCCGTCCCAGTCTCCGGCGATGGATTGGGCGGCGGCTGGCGCGGCCAAGGCGACGATCAGCACGGCGGCGGTCAGGATGGGGCGGGTCATGGCAGGTCTCCGGTTCGATGGGTCGGGTCTGCCCGTTCAACCCGCACCCCCGGGGGCCGTGTTCCCAGCGGGGCATCGAAAAAGGGCGACCCCGAGGCGCCGCCCTGTCGTCATTCCGTTGACGGGGATCAGCCCGAGAACGGGCCGTCGATGCCGAAATCGGCTTCGATCTGATCCAGCTCCGCACCTTCCAGCGCGCCGGATTCGTCGATGTCGTAGATCACGAGGAAGCTCTGGGTGAACTCGTCCTCGGCCACGAGGCCGTCGGCGGTCAGATCCCAGTCCTGGAACGTGCGCTCGGCATAGCCCAGCTTGCCCCAGTGCACTTCGGCATCGCCGAAGGCGGCGGTGTACTCGGCATCGCTCAGGTAGCCGTCGCCATCGGTGTCGTAGGTGGCGAAGGTGTTCACTTCGGCCATGGCGAGGTTCAGCTCGTCATTCGTCAGAATGCCGTTCTGATCCGCGTCGTAGCCGCGCAGCACCATCTGGGCCGAGGCCGGAACGGCGAGCGTCAGGGCGAGGACCGAAGCCGCGAGCGTGGTGAGAGTCTTCATGGAGGTATCTCCTTGTATTGCTTTACACATCCGGACGGGATCACCACCCGGTCGGGGCAATAATGCGCATCCCCCCGGATCCGGTTCCGCGGAAAATACGGTCCCTTCACACCACCGGCGAAAACCTGCACAAGCAGTCGGGACCGCCGCCAAGGAGACCGCGCATGTCACCGCTCAAGCTCAAGAAGGGCTCGACCAGCCATTCCGCCTACAACCTGCGTCCGAACTTCTCGGACGTGCAGGAACGGCACACGCTGGCCGTGCTCGTGGACAACGAAGCGGGCGTCCTGGCGCGGGTGATCGGCCTTTTTTCTGGGCGCGGCTACAATATCGAGAGCCTCACCGTCGCCGAGGTCGATCACGAGGGTCATACTTCGCGCATCACGGTCGTCACGACCGGCACGCCGCAGGTCATCGAACAGATCAAGGCGCAGCTCGGGCGCATCGTGCCCGTCCACGAGGTCCATGACCTCACCGTCGAGGGCAAGCCCGTCGAGCGCGAGCTGGCGCTCTTCAAGGTGCAGGGCTCGGGCGACCATCGGATCGAGGCGCTCAGGCTGGCCGAGATCTTCCGCGCCAACGTGGTCGACAGCACGCTCGACAGCTTCGTCTTCGAGATCACGGGCGATGTGGGCAAGATCGACGCCTTCGCCGAGCTGATGCGCCCCATCGGCCTTCTGGAGATGGCGCGGACAGGCGTCGCGGCCCTGTCGCGCGGCAGCTGAGGTTCGATTGCGGCGGCCATCCGGTCGCTGCGGGAACAGACGCGGCCCCGGACCGGCCTCCACCCTGACGGCATCAGCCGCAGGGAGGACGCATCATGAAGGATCTCGACGCGCTTGCCGCCGTCCGCCAGCCCATCGGGCGGGCCCACGGCCTGCCCAACGCGCATTACACCGACCCCGCGACCGTCGCGGCGGAAACGGCGGCCATCCTGCACGGGCAGTGGGCGGGCCTTGCCGTCGCGTCCCAAGTGCCCGAGCCGGGCGACGCCATCCCGTTGGATTTCGCGGGCGCGCCGCTCCTTCTGCTACGCGACCGCGAGGGCGCCGTGCGCGTGTTCCAGAACGTCTGTCGCCACCGCGGCATGATCCTCGTGGCCGAGCCGAAGCGGATCGAGGGCGCGATCCGCTGCCCCTACCATTCGTGGTGCTATTCGACGACCGGCAAGCTGGTGGCGACGCCCCATATCGGTGGGCCGGGGCGCAATTCCGACGCCCGGCTCGACCGCGACACGCTGGGTCTCGTGGAGGTGCCGAGCCATGTCTGGCGCGATGTTGTTTTCGTCAATCTCGACGGCAACGCCCCGCCTTTCGAGACAGCCAATGCCGCCGCCATCGCCCGCTGGGCCGAGTTCGACCAGCCGCTGCATCATGACGGACGGTCCTTCACCCTCGACGTCGCGTGCAACTGGAAGCTCGCGGTCGAGAACTACTGCGAAAGCTACCACCTGCCGTGGATCCATCCCGGCCTGAACGCCTATTCGCGTCTCGAGGATCATTACCACATCGAAGATGACGGCCCCGAGGCGAGCCATTCGGGCCAGGGCACGCTGGTGTATCGCCAGCTGAGAGATGGCGCGACGCATTTCCCGGATTTCGCGGGCCTGTCGCCCAAATGGGACGAGGCGGCGGAATACCTGTCGGTCTTCCCGAATGTCCTGATGGGGACACATCGCGACCATGCCTACGCGATCATCCTGCAGCCCGTGGCCCATGACCGCACCGCCGAGCATGTCCATATCTACTACGGCACGCCCGAATTCGACGCGGACCTCGCCGATCGCAACACCGCACTCTGGCGCGGCGTGTTCGAGGAGGACGTCTTCGTCGTCGAGGGGATGCAGCGGGGGCGCGGTGCGCCGGGCTTCGACGGCGGGCGGTTCAGCCCCGCGATGGACGGGCCGACGCACCGGTTCCACGCCTGGGTGGCGCGACATCTCGGTGCGTGATGCGGCCCTCCACGACGCGATCCTCGCGGCCCATGCGGCGGGGGACGGCGCGGCGCTGGTCGATCTCTACGGAGCGGCAGCAGCGCGCGTGCCACCCGACGCGGCACCGTTCTTTCTGACGCAGGCCTGGGTCCATGCACTCGAAGCCGCGCACCCGGCGGAAGGCGCCTTGGCCGACCGGCTACGGGCGATGGACCGCCTTTGAAAGCCGATCTAACATAAGGGGTTAGAGGTCGCCCGCCGCCCCTTTGCCGAACTTCTCCATGAGCCCCGCGCGCACCTTCGGCGTCACGAAGGCCGACACATCGCCACCCAACCGCGCGATCTCCTTGACCAGCTTCGATGCGATGGCCTGATGCTCGGCCTCAGCCATCAGGAACACTGTCTCGATCTGGTCGTCGAGGATGCGGTTCATCCCGACCATCTGGTACTCGTATTCGAAATCCGCGACCGCGCGCAGGCCGCGCACGATCATCTGGGCCCCGACCTCGCGGGCGCAGTCGATCAGCAGGTTCTCGAACGGGTGGGCCACGATCTCGCAGCCGGTCTGGCGCGACCAGTGCTCGGCCTCCTCCTCGACCATGGCGACCCGTTCCTCCAGCGAGAAGAGCGGCCCCTTGTCGCGGTTGATCGCGATCCCGATGACCAGCTTGTCGACCAACGTGCAGGCCCGCCGGATGATATCGCTATGGCCCTTGGTGATCGGGTCGAAGGTGCCGGGATAGAGAGCCGTGCGCATGGGGGTGCCCCGCAAGATTGTTGCGCCATGGGTGGCATGGCCGCCCCTGCGGATCAAGCGCGGGCGCGCGCGCGTCCGCTCTTGCCGCGCCAGGCGAGGCTCTGGCGGTTGAGGGCATGGAGGTCGGCCCGACCGGCGAGCACGTCCTCGCCCAGCGCCACCGCGCGGGTCAGGACCGCGTCGGACGCATGGGCATAGGCCGGACGCTTGGGGATGGCGTCGTACCAGACGCCGCCCGTCGCGTGGTCCAGCAGGATGCGCTGGAAGCAGTGGTCCAGATGGACGGGCCAGCCGGGCCCCGCCGCGCGCGGCAGGTCCCTGCGCGTCAAATCCTTCCAGCGGCGTTCGAGCGCATCACGGTCCATGACGCCCGAGCTAGGGCACGGGCCCCGTCCGGCGAGGGCGTCGCGTCAGCCGTGGCCCGCGATCATCGCCTGAAGCGCGTCCTTTTCCATCGAGACCTCGCTCAGCCGGGCTTTCACCACGTCGCCCAGCGAGATCATCCCGACCAGCAGGCCGTCCTCCTCGACGGGCATGTGGCGGAAGCGGCCTTCGGTCATCCGCGCGAGGATCGCCTGCGCGTCGTCGCCCGGCGAGCAGACCTGCACATCGGTGGTCATCAGGTCCCCGACGGTCCGGTCCAGCACGGTCTGCCCTGCGCGGCCCAGCTCGCGCACGACGTCGCGCTCGGACAGGATGCCCGCCGTGCGCCGCCCGTCGGTCGAGACCACGAGCGCGCCGATCTTGCGCGCGCCGAGTTCGGCCACGGCATCGGCCACGGATGCGTTGGGGTCGATCGTCAGCACACCGGTCGTCGCCTTGGACTTGAGGATCTGGGTCACGAACATGGGAGGCCCTCCTGCGGCTCTGGATGTCCAGCGAACGCCCGACCCCGCCCACCTGTCAAGCCTGCGCGTCGCGGTCGCGGGCGGCGGCAATGGCCTCGAGACGGGAGATCTCGGCGCGAATGCCCTCGGCCAGAAGGTCGGCGACCGCCCCGAAGGGCGCGCCGTCGGCATCGGCATGGCGCACGAGGTGAAAGCTGCGGCTGAGGCGCGCAATGCCGGGCAGAACGGGCACCAGCTCGGGCGCCTCGGGGCGCATGAAGTCGTGGACGACCCCGACGCCCGCACCCGCGCGGATCAGCGCCCATTGCAGGTTCGCCGAGTTCGAAGCGATATCCGGCGCGCCCAGACCCAGCTCGGCCAGGTGGTCGAGTTCGGGGTCGAAGATCATGTCGGGGATGTAGCCCACGCGATCCGCCTCGCGCAGGCTCGCCCGGGTGACCGGGCCGTGGCGCGCCAGCCAGTCGCGATGGGCCGCGAGCCCGAGGCCGTAGTCGCAGATCCGGCGCACCACCAACCGCCCCGAGACCGGCGCCGAGATGGTGATCGCGAGATCCGCCTCGCGGCGCGACAGATCGAGAAGGCGCGGCAGCGCCACGATGTCGAAGCGCAACTCGGGATGGGCGGCGCGGAGCGCGGTGCAGACCCGTGGCAGGACATGGGTGCCGATCCCGTCGGGCGCGCCGATGCGCACCCGGCCCGCCAGCCGCTCGGTCCCGGTCAACGCGGCCGTCCCGGCGCGGGCCTGCGCCTCCATCCCCTCGGCATGGGGCAGAAGCCCCTGCCCCGCTCCGGTCAGCGCGTAGCCCTGGGGTGATTTCAGGAACAGGGCGGCCCCCGCCTCGCGCTCCAGCCGCTTGATGCGACGGCTCAGCGTGGCGGGGTCCAGCCGCAGCACGCGCGCCGCCTCGGTCAGCGACCCGGCGCGGGCAACGTTCAGGAAAATGCGCAGATCATCCCAGTCCATGGCCGCCATCGTACCGACAAATCTGCAAGACCGTCCAGCATGATCGGCCCTGTCGCCGGATCGGCCCGCGCCCTATCCTCCGCCGAACTCAGGGAGGATCACATGCAAGAGATCGGACATTGGATCGACGGCGCGGCCGTCGCGGGCTCGGGGCGGAGCGCGGACGTCTACAACCCCGCCACGGGCGAGGTGCAGGCCCGCGTCGCGCTGGCCTCGGGCGCCGAACTCGACCGCGCGGTGCAGGTCGCCGCCGCGGCACAGCCGGCCTGGGGCGCGACCAATCCGCAGCGCCGCGCCCGTGTCCTGATGAAGTTCGTCGACCTTCTGAACCGCGACATGGACAAGCTGGCCGAGGCCCTCTCGCGCGAGCATGGCAAGACCCTGCCCGACGCCGCGGGCGACGTGCAGCGCGGCCTCGAGGTGGTCGAGTTCTGCATCGGCGCACCGCACCACTTGAAGGGCGAGTTCACCGACAGCGCCGGTCCCGGTATCGACATGTATTCCATGCGCCAGCCGCTGGGGGTGACGGCGGGCATCACGCCCTTCAATTTCCCCGCCATGATCCCGATGTGGATGTTCGCGCCCGCCATCGCCTGTGGCAACGCCTTCATCCTCAAGCCCTCCGAGCGCGACCCCTCGGTGCCGATGATGCTGGTGGAGCTTCTGGAAGAAGCCGGGCTCCCGAAGGGCATCCTGCAGGTCGTCAACGGCGACAAGGAGGTCGTGGACGCGATCCTCGACCACGAGGTGATCCAGTCCGTGGGCTTTGTCGGCTCGACCCCGATCGCGGCCTATATCTACGAGCGCGCCTCGGCCTCGGGCAAACGCGCCCAATGCTTCGGCGGCGCCAAGAACCACATGATCATCATGCCCGATGCCGACATGGACCAGGCCGCCGACGCGCTGGTGGGCGCGGGCTACGGCGCCGCGGGCGAGCGTTGCATGGCGATCTCGGTCGCGGTGCCCGTGGGCGACGACACTGCCGACCGCCTGATCGAGAAGCTGGCGCCCCGCGTCGAGGCGCTGAAGGTCGGTCCCTATTCCAGCGGGACGGATGTCGATTTTGGCCCCGTGGTCACGGCTGCGGCAAAGGAAAACATCCTCGCCCTCATCCAGTCGGGCAAGGATGCGGGCGCAGAAGCGGTGGTCGACGGCTCGAAGATGAGCGTGCAGGGCTACGAGGACGGGTTCTTCGTCGGCCCGGTGCTTTTCGACCGGGTGACGCCGGACATGGATATCTACCGCAAGGAGATCTTCGGTCCGGTCCTCTCCACGGTCCGGGCCCAGACCTACGAGGAGGCGCTGGGCCTCGCCATGGACCACGAATACGGCAACGGCACCGCGATCTTCACCCGCGACGGCGACGCCGCGCGCGATTTCGCCAAGCGGGTGAATGTCGGAATGGTGGGCGTCAACGTGCCGATCCCGGTGCCGCTGGCCTACCACACGTTCGGCGGCTGGAAGAAGTCGATGTTCGGCGACCTGAACCAGCACGGCCCGGATGCCTTCCGATTCTACACGCGCACCAAGACGGTTACGGCGCGCTGGCCCTCGGGCATCAAGGAAGGCGGCGAATTCTCCATCCCCGTCATGGAATGACCCCGTGCGCGGCCCCGCATCCGGGGCCGCCCCCCCCGTGCGGGCATCGGTAGGAGCCATCGGCAAGCCGCCGCCGACCAATGCGCACCCGCGAAGAAGTGAACGCGCGGGCCTTTCCGCCGCGCATCGCCCGTAATAACTGAGGCGCAAGCCAGACGGAGCAGGATTGATGACCGAGCAGACCCGCCGCCTTTTCCTTGCCGGCACCGCCGCGACACTCGCCGCGCCGGCGCTTGCGCAGACCCGCACCGCCGAGGATTTCGGCGGCGTGACCGGCCCGACCGAGAGCCGCCGCAACACCTCGAGCTTCCAGATGATCGATTGGCGCGATCACTTCTCCGATCTCGGGCGCGCCACGATCATCTGCGACACGACCAGCCGCGCGCTGCACTATTGGGACAGCACCGGGAGCGACTACCGGCTTTATCCCACCAGCGTGCCGATGACCGACGAACTGACGCGGCGCGGCTATACGGAGATCGTGCGCAAGAAGGTCGGACCGACCTGGACGCCGACCGCGAATATGCGCGCCCGCGATCCGTCCCTGCCCGAGTTCATGGAGGCCGGCCCCGGCAACCCGCTGGGCACCCACGCGATGTACCTCGCCTGGCCCGCCTACCTGATCCACGGCACGCATGACACGCGCAAGATCGGGCGGCGGTCGTCGTCGGGCTGCATCGGTCTCTACAACGAGAAGATCGCCGAGCTCTTCGCGATCACGCCGGTCGGCGCGCAGGTCCGCGTCATCTGACGCCCCCCGGTCCGGGCCCCGCGCCCGGATCGCCCGCCCCCCCCATTTGCCGCTTGCGATGCGACGCCGCTCCGCCGACCCTGCGGGCCGGGGGGTGGCGCATATGGCCGAGCCGGAGTTCACCATCGGGATCGAGGAGGAATACCTTCTCGTGAACCGCGAGACCGGCGCGCTCGCCGAGGCGCCGGACGCCCTGATGCGGGCGGCGACGGACGTGTTGGGCGAACAGGTCAGCCCCGAATTCCTGCAATGCCAGATCGAGGTCGGCACCGGCATCTGCGCCACCGTCTCCGAGGCGCGCGACGACCTCGCCCATCTGCGCCGCACCGTGTCGCGGCTGGCGGCCGAACATGGGCTCGCCCCCATCGCGGCCTCCTGTCATCCGAGTTCGGACTGGAAGGACCAGAGCTTCACCGACCGCGCCCGCTACCGCGACCTCGAACGCGATCTGCGCGGCGTGGCACGCCGGATGCTGATCTGCGGCATGCATGTCCATGTCGGCCTGCCCGACGAGGCGACGCGCATCGACCTGATGGCGCAGTTCACCTATTTCCTGCCGCATCTCCTGGCGCTCTCGGCCTCGTCGCCCTTCTGGCAGGGCGAGGATACCGGCCTCGACAGCTACCGCCTTACGGTCTTCGACAACATGCCGCGCACCGGCCTGCCGCCGCGCCTTACGGGCTGGTCGGACTGGACGGGTGCGGTCGGCGCCCTGACCGAGCTCGGCGTGATCGAGGACGGCTCCAAGATCTGGTGGGACCTGCGGCCCTCGCACCGCTTCCCGACGCTGGAGACGCGCATCTGCGACGTGGCCCCGCGCCTCGAGGACACGCTGACGCTGGCGGCGCTGGTGCAGGCGACGCACCGGATGCTCTGGCGGCTGGGGCAGTCGAACCAGCGCTGGCGCATCTACGACCGCTTCCTCGTCGACGAGAATCGCTGGCGCGCCCAGCGCTACGGCGTGCGCGAGGGGCTGATCGACTACGGGCGGCGAGCCATCGTGCCGGTGCCCGACCTGGTGGAGGAATGGCTCGACCTGCTCGCACCCGATGCCGCGGCGCTGTGCTGCGAGCCCGAGATCGCACGCGCCCGCGACATCGCCGCCCATGGCAATGCCGCCGACCGCCAGCGCGCGGTCCATGCCGAGGCGCTGGACGCGGGGGCGGCGCCTGAAGACGCGCTCCGCGCGGTGACCGCGCATCTGATCGCCGCCTTCGACGAGGGCCTTTGACACCCGGCCACCGGGCGGGGTAATTGAACGAGCGTTCGATTAAAGGGGAACGGCCATGGATTTCGCACTCTCCGAGGAAAGCACCGCCATCTTCGACATCGCCCGCGACGTCGGCCAGTCCGAGATCGCGCCCCATGCCCGCAACTGGGAGGCGGCGGGCGACATCCCCAAGGAGCTCTGGCCCAAGCTGGCTGAGCTGGGCTTCGGCGGGCTCTACGTCTCCGAGGATGCAGGCGGCTCCGGCCTGTCCCGGCTCGACGCGACGCTGGTCTTCGAGGCGCTGTCGATGGCTTGCCCGAGCGTCGCGGCGTTCCTGTCGATCCACAACATGTGCGCCAAGATGATCGATGGCTTCGGGTCCGACGATCTGAAGGCGCGCTACCTGCCCCGCGCGCTGACCTGCGAGACGGTCTTCAGCTACTGCCTGACCGAACCCGGCAGCGGGTCGGACGCGGCGGCTCTGAAGACGAAGGCCGTGAAGACCAACGTGGATTACCGCCTGACGGGGACGAAGGCGTTCATCTCGGGCGGGGGCTATTCGGATGCCTATGTCGTCATGGCGCGCACCGGCGAGGACGGGCCGCGCGGCATCAGCGCGCTGGTGGTCGAGGACGGGGCCGAGGGCCTCTCCTTTGGCGGGCTCGAGGACAAGATGGGCTGGCGCTCGCAACCGACGCGGGCCGTGCAGTTCGATGATTGCACGACCCCGCTGGGCAACCTTCTGGGCGAGGAAGGGCGCGGCTTTCGCTATGCCATGGCCGGGCTCGATGGCGGGCGGCTGAACATCGCGGCCTGCTCGCTCGGGGCGGCGCAGCAGGCGCTGGACCAGACCGTCGCATACATGCGCGAGCGAACGGCCTTCGGCGCGCGCCTGACCGAGTTCCAGGCCCTCCAGTTCCGTCTCGCCGACATGGAGATCGAGTTGCAGGCGGCGCGCATCTTCCTGCGGCAGGCGGCGTGGAAGTTGGATACGGGCGCGCCCGATGCCACGAAATACTGCGCCATGGCCAAGAAGATGGTCACCGAAGCCGGCAGCCGGATCGTCGACCAGTGCCTGCAACTCCACGGCGGCTACGGATATCTCGCCGATTACGGGATCGAGAAGCTCGTGCGCGACCTGCGGGTGCACCAGATCCTCGAAGGCACCAACGAGATCATGCGGATGATCGTCGCGCGCGACATGCTGGCGGCGTGACGGACCGGGTTCGAATCGCCTGCGTCGATCCGACCGGCTGGGGGCTCCGCCCCCAGACCCCCGAGGTATTTCAGGCCAGAGGAGGACCGGTGTCGTTCACTGTGACTGCGAGACGGGCGGAGGCAACCCGATGAGCGACATCCATATCCGCATTGAGGGCCGGGCCGGTCGGATCACGCTCGACCGACCCGACGTGCTCAACGCGCTGTCCTGGGACATGTGCCTCGCGATCGAGGCGGCGCTGGACGAGTGGCGGGCGCGGGACGATGTGGCGCTGGTGGTGATCGACGCGGCGCCGGGGCGGGCCTTCTGCGCGGGCGGCGACATCCTCGAGATGCACCGCGCGGGCACCGAGGGGCGCTACGAATACGGGCAGCGGTTCTGGGCGGACGAATACCGCATGAATGCCAAGCTCTTCCACTTCCCGAAGCCGGTCGTGACCTTCCTTCACGGCTTCACCATGGGCGGCGGTGTGGGCGTCGGGTGCCATGCGTCGCACCGGGTCGTCGATGCGACCTCGCGGATCGCGATGCCCGAATGCGGGATCGGGCTGGTGCCGGATGTCGGCGGGTCGCTGCTGCTCGCGCGGGCGCCGGGGCGGCTGGGGGAATATCTCGGTGCGACCGGCGCGCGGATGGGACCGGGTGATGCGATCCATGCGGGGTTCGCGGATTATTTAGTGGCGGAGGGCTGGGATGCCCTGAAGGCCGCGCTGTGTGAGACGGGCGATCCCGGCGCGGTGGACGCGGCGGCGGGCGAGGTGCCGGACGCGCCGCTGGCCGACGCCCAGCCCGAGATCGACAGGTTGTTCGCGGGCGAGACGCTGGCCGATATCTGGCGCGGACTTCAGGGCGTCGACACGCCGCTGGCCGAGGACGCCCGTGCGGCCCTCAGGCGCAACGCGCCGCTCTCGATGGCCTGCGCGGTCGAGATGCTGCACCGGCTGGGCGACGATCCCACGATCGAGGCGGCGCTGGGCATGGAGTACCGCTTTACCTTCCGCGCGCTGGAGCATTCGGATTTCGTCGAGGGCATCCGGGCGCAGATCGTCGACAAGGACCGCGCGCCGCGCTGGTCCCACCCCGGCCCCGACGCGGTGCCGACGCTCGCGGTGTCGCGGATGCTGCAACCCCTCGGGGCCGACGCCCTGACGCTGGAGGAGACGACATGAAGATCGCGTTCATCGGATTGGGCAACATGGGCGCGCCCATGGCCCGCAACCTTGCCGCCGCCGGGCACGAGGTCACCGGCTTCGACACCGCCGCCGCCCCGCCCGAAGGCGTCGCGATGGCCGCAAGCGCCGCGGAGGCCGCAGCGCACGCCGCGGTCGTGATCACCATGCTGCCCAATGGCGAGATCCTGCGCGCGGTGGCGGGAGACGTAATCCCGGCGATGGCCGCGGGCGCGGTGCTGCTCGATTGCTCGACCGTCGATGTCGCCTCGGCCCGCGCGGTGGCCGAGATGGCCGAAGCGCGCGGGCTCGGGTCGCTCGACGCGCCGGTTTCCGGCGGGATCGGCGGCGCGGATGCCGGGACGCTGACCTTCATGGTGGGGGGCTCGGACGCGGCGCTGGCGACGGCGGCGCCGCTGCTCGATATCATGGGCGGGCGCACCGTCCATTGTGGCCCTGCGGGCAACGGGCAGGCGGCGAAGATCTGCAACAACATGATCCTCGGCGCCACGATGGTCGCGACCTGCGAGGCCTTCGCGCTGGCCGACAAGCTGGGGCTCGACCGGCAGGCGATGTTCGACGTCGTTTCGACCTCGTCGGGCCAGAGCTGGTCGATGAACACCTACTGCCCCGCGCCGGGCGTGGGCCCGACCTCGCCCGCCGACAACGACTACCGCCCCGGATTCGCCGCCGACCTGATGCTGAAGGACCTGCGCCTGAGCCAGGAGGCCGCCGAAGCCGTGGATGCGGCGACGCCCATGGGACAGGCAGCGACGGCCGAATACGAAGCCTTCGTCGAGGCGGAGGACGGCCGCGGTCAGGACTTCAGCGCGATGCTGCCGCGATTCTCGGGGAAGGCGCGGGGCTGAGCCACCTCAGGCCGGACCGGAAACCAAAAAGCCGGCCCCGAGGGGCCGGCTTTCGGACAAGCGGTGGCGCGGTTGACGGGGCTCGAACCCGCGACCCCCGGCGTGACAGGCCGGTACTCTAACCAACTGAGCTACAACCGCCCGCTTGCACACCGTTTCCGGCGTGCTGCGGGGTCTATTGCGGCCCCGACATGCCGTCAAGCCGGTCCGACGGAATTCTTCACGAGCGGTGGGATCGCCTCGGCCAGAAGGTCGAACACGGCCCGGATGCGTGCGCTGGTCCGAAGCTCGCGGGCGGCACAGAGCCAGATCGGGAACGGAAAGAGCGGCGGATCGGGCAGGATCGGCACGAGCCGCGGATCGGCCGCACCCGCGGTGATCGGCCCGAACCCGATGCCGAGCCCCGCGCAAACGAAATGCCAGTGCACGAGATGGCTCGACCCGGTCGAGAGCATGAAGTTGCGGTCGCCGACCGTGAAGCCCGTGCTCGCCAGCGCGCCCAGAAGGGGTCCGTTCTCGGAGAGGCCGAGAAACTGTGCCGCGCCGAAATCGGCGGGACCGTTCACGGGGCCGAGCGTCTCGAGATAGGCGGGCGTGGCCCAGAGGGTCGCCGTATCGTTGCAGAGCTTGCGCGCGATCAGGTCGGGATCGCTCGGCTCGGCGTTGCGGATGGCGATATCGGCCTCGCGGCGGCGCAGGTCCGCCAGATCGTTCGTGACCACGACGTCGACGCGCAGTTCGGGGTGGCGGGCCCGGAGAAGGCTGATGACGCGCGGCATCACGAGCGCGGCGTAGAGCTCCGAGACGGTGATGCGGATCAGCCCCTCGATCGCCTGGGATTGACCGGATGCGGTCAGCGAGACGCGCGCGGCGGCCTCGCCCATGGCGCGGACCTGTTCGGCCAGAGCCACGCCGGACGGCGTCAGGATCAACTGCTTGCCGACCCGATCGAAGAGCCGCACGCCCAGTTCCGTCTCGAGCGCGGTGACCTGTCGCCCGATCGTGGGTTGGGTCTGACGCAACGCGCGCGCCGCAGCCGAAAGCGACCCGCGCTCGACCGTCGCGAGAAAGGCGCGCACGTGGTTCCAGTCGAAGGCGACGGCATCCCAGTTCATGCATCCGCGTATGACGGAAGCACGAATAAGCGCAATACCCATGCAAATCACAGCAGGTCATACGGGCGCTGAAAGGAGATCACCCATGACCGATGCCACCTTCTGGACCCGCGGCGCCCGCCGCTACTCCGAACGTCCCGTCCCCGACGAGGACGCCTATGCCGAGACGCTGTCGCGCACCGCGCATCACCTCCACCGCGAGGACCGGATGCTGGAGCTCGGCTGCGGCACGGGGATGACCGCGCTGAGGCTGGCGCCCCATGTCGCGCACCTGACGGCGATCGACTACGCGCAGGGCATGATCGACATCGCCCGCGAGAAAGCGTGGGAGGCGAGCGTCCGCAACGTCGCCTTCGAGGTGGCCGAGCCGGGCGCGGACGCCCTTCTGGGGCAGCGCTTCGACGTGGTCGCGGCGTTCAACCTCCTCCACCTGATGCCCGATCCGCGGGCCGCGCTGGCACATGTCGCGCGCTACCTGGAGCCGGGCGGGCTCTTCATCTCGAAGACGCCCTGCCTTGCGGGGCTGGGGCTGCGCAGCGGCTTCTACCGTGCGATCGTCATGTCGATGCGTGCGGTCGGGTTCGCCCCGGCCGTGACGTTCTTCTCGGTGCGGGACTGGCACGCGATGATCGACGCCGCCGGGTTCGAGATCATCGAGCGGGGGACTTACCCCTCCGGTGGCACGAGCCGCTTCGTGGTGGCCCGCCTGCGCTGATCTAGCGATCGGGGAGCGGGATATGCTCCCCGTCGTCGCCGGGCGGAAGCTGGAACCGGCCATGGGCCCAGTCGCCCGCGCGCCACGCTTCCTTGGCGGCGTCGATCCTGTCTTTCGACGAGGCCACGAAGTTCCACCAGATGTGACGCGGGCCGTCCATCGTGTCGCCGCCCAGCAGCAGGAGCCGTGCACCGGTCGGCCCCGCCTTGAGCGAGAGCCGGTCGCCGGGCCGGAAGACCAGCATCTGACCCCGCTCCCATGTCTCGCCGGCAAGCTCGATGCTTCCGTCCATCACGTAGACGCCCCGGTCCTCGTGATCGTCGGGCAGCGGGATGGCCGCGCCCGCCTCGAGCAGCGCGTCGGCGTAGAACATCCGGCTGGGCGTGTCGGCGGGCGCGCGTTCGCCGTAGGCATCCCCGAGGACGATGCGCACCTGCTTGCCTTCGCCCTCGAGGATGGGCAACTCGGCCTTCGTGACGTGCTTGAAGGCGGCAGCGTCGTCCTCGTGGTCCTGCGGCAGCGCCATCCACGTCTGGATCCCCGAGAGCCGCACGGTCTCATCGCGGTAAGGGCCGTCCATCCGCTCGGAATGGGTGATTCCGAGGCCCGCCGTCATGAGGTTCACCGCGCCCGGCTCGATCCACTGGTCGGTCCCGAGGCTGTCGCGGTGATGGATCTTGCCCTCGAAGAGATAGGTCACCGTGCTCAGCCCGATATGCGGATGCGGGCGCACGTCGATACCCTCGCCGGTCAGGAACTCGGCGGGCCCCATCTCGTCGAAGAAGATGAAAGGGCCGACCATCTGGCGTTTGGGCGCAGGCAACGCGCGGCGCACCTCGAAGCCGCCGAGGTCGCGGGCGCGGGGAACGATGACGGTCTCGATGGCGTCGACCTCGTCGCCGATGGGGCAATGGGGGTCGAGGGCGGGGTTCCAGCTCATGGCGCGTCTCCTTGATTGCCGTACAATCTGGTCGCTTGACGGGCTCGGGCCAACCCCGCGAGCGCGCACGGAGATTGCGCATGTCGGCACGCACGCTAGGGTCGCCCAGCCAAATCGGGGAGACGGATGATGGGTGAGACGGCGATCGTGACGGGGGCCGCGCGGGGCATCGGGCTGGCGACGACGAAGCTGTTCCTCGCCGAAGGGCGCCGCGTGGTCATGGTCGACAACGATGCCGAGGAGCTTGCACGCGCCGCCACGGGTCTGGAGGGCGCGACCGCCCTGCCCTGCGACGTGTCCGACCCGGACGCCGTCGCGGGATTGGCCGAGGGGCTCTCCGGCACCAGGATCGATGCGCTGGTGAACAATGCGGGCCT
Source organism: uncultured Jannaschia sp. (assembly GCF_947503795.1). Classification (NCBI taxonomy): domain Bacteria; kingdom Pseudomonadati; phylum Pseudomonadota; class Alphaproteobacteria; order Rhodobacterales; family Roseobacteraceae; genus Jannaschia; species uncultured Jannaschia sp. The sequence goes on from NZ_CANNEZ010000001.1 coordinate 1,939,396, forward strand.
CGCGGATTTCGGTCCCATCGAGGAGACGGACTTCACCCGCTGGCGCGCGGTGATGGCGACCAATCTCGACGGTGTGTTCCTGATGAGCCAGGCGTTCACGCCCGCCCTGAAGGCCACGCGCGGCGCCATCGTGAACATCGCCAGCATCTCGGCGCTGCGGGCGTCGACGCTGCGGGTGGCTTACGGGACGTCCAAGGCCGGGGTCGCGCATCTGACGCAGCAGCAGGCCGTGGAGTTGGGTGAATACGGGATTCGGGTGAACTGTGTTTGCCCCGGCCCGGTGCGCACCAAGCTGGCCATGGCCGTCCACACGCAGGACATCATCGACGCCTATCACGACGCGATCCCGCTGAACCGCTATGGGCGCGAGACAGAGATCGCCGAGGCCATCGCGTGGCTTTGCTCGGAGAAGGCGAGCTTCGTGACGGGCCAGCGGCTGGCCGTCGATGGCGGGTTCGAGGCGACGGGGATCGGCCTACCGGCGCTGCGCGGCTAGGCCAAGGTCGCCGCGACGCCGGAGGATCGCCCCGCCCCGGCAGGGTCTGGGAGCGGGCCCTGGCCCACCGGCACCGAGTTCTGCGGGCCTATGTCATTCAACGCCTTCCGGCGGATCGTCCCTGATCCGCCCCCGGTGTCAGGCCGCGGAATCGTCGGCCGTGGCCCCCTCGGCCAGCCGCAGCAGGCGATCCGCCATCAGGATGAGACCGGGCGCCTGCCGGTGCTCGCCCGAGCGCGCCACCTCGTAGGCCGCCATCTCGACCGCGCGGGCGGCGACCGTCAGCGATCCTTCCGCGCGCTGCTCCAGCGGCAGGCGGTCGATCGCCAGCGCCACCCATTCGGCGATGTCGCCGGCGGTATCGGGTGCGAACTTGTCCATGTGGGCCTCCGGGCGCGATCACTCGTAACCCGCCGCAGATGGATGCGCGCTGCCCTCAGGTCACGTCCCGCGATTGCGTGACGGGCATGCGGCGGTCGAGCACGATCAGCCCCGCGCCCAGCCCGCGCAGCACGGCGGTGGTGCGGTCGCCGACCTCGAGCTTCTGGAAGATGCGCCGGACCAGCGTATCGACCGTATGCCGCGAGACCCCGAGGATCTCGGCCATGACCGAATTCGATTTGCCACGCGCGATCCAGGACAGGATCTCGGTCTCGCGGGGCGACAGCTCGCGATGCGTCAGCGGCCGGGTCTCGTCGAGTTCGCAATAGCGCAGATGCGCCAGCTGCACCGCCGATTTCAACTCGAAGATCTGCGCCTCGCTGAGTTCGGGCCGAGGCCCGCCGAAGCCGAGGCCGACATAGGCCGACCGCATCCGGGGGCCATAGACCTGCATCGCCAGCCCGTCGCCCAGATGCGCGGTCTCCAGCTCGCGGACGAAGGCGCGTTCCTCGGGGGTCAGTTTGACGAGGGTTTCGAGCTCGCTCCAGAAGAAGGGCTTGGTGCGACGCGCGGCCAGCGCCGGGATGGGGTCGATATCCGCGAGATCGTTCTTGACGTAGTGCGCGACCCAATCCTCGGGAAACCCCTCGGCCCGAACGAGCGGTGCCCGCCCGCCCGTGGGGTCGAGGAAATGGTAGCTCATCCGCACGATGCCGCGTGCGCGCAAGAACTTGCGAGCCATCCGCCAGAGCGTCAGGCCATCGGGCGCATCGGTCACATCGTTCGAGTAGGTCGTCAGGTTGTCGTCGGGCATGATCGGACCCCGGCGGGCCGAAGCGACCCTGCGATGATGGTGACAGCCAAACCGGGGCGGGGCAAATGCTATAGTGACGTAGCGTCACGGGGCGCGAGCGCCGGGGCGTGCCGACTGGCGTAGTCTACGGATGACGCCCCGATGGGCGCGGGTATCTGGCACGGGCGCTCAGGGGTAGCGTGCCGTGGTCGCCCGGAGCTGCGTGGATAGGGACGTGGCGGGCATCGGCCCCATGCCCGTCACGGTACGGCCGGGCCATGAAGAACGACGGCATATCAGGGGGATGATGGTGGGTGGTGAGGGGCTCGAACCCCCGACATTCTCGGTGTAAACGAGACGCTCTACCAACTGAGCTAACCACCCGCAGGCGCGGATCTAGACCGCGGCGCGCGGGCCCGCAAGCGTCAGGTCAACACGGTCTCGCGCCCTTCGGCCACGCGGATGACCACGCCCTGAGGGTCGTCGATCCGGTCCCAGTCGGGAATGCCGCGCCCCGCAAGCCGCGCGCGGAGCGCGATGGCCACGACGCCGTGGGTCACGAGGATCGTCGGCCCCCGCCCCCGCAGATCGTCCAGAAGGCCCGTCACGCGACGCATCAGCGCGTCCGGCGATTCCGCGGCCGGGGCCGCGAATTTCCACAAGACACCCGCGCCGCCGCCGACGTCCCGCGCAAGACGGCCCTGCCACGCGCCCATGTCGATCTCGGCCAGGCGCGCGTCCTCGGACGCATCCAACCCCGCCAGCCGTGCGGTCGCGACGGCCCGCCCGCGCGGGCTGACCCGCGCCACGCTGCCGGACGGTGCCGCACGGCGCAGGATCGCGCCCTGCCGCGCGGCCTGCACGCGACCAAGCGCCGTCAGATCGGAATCGAGTGTGCCCTGCATGCGCCCCGCGACGTTCCACACGGTTTGGCCGTGTCGCAGGATGTAGAGGGGCGGCAGATCGGCCATCGGCACCCCGCGCGGGACGCGGCGGCGTCGCATCCGTCGGGGGGTGACGCGGCCGGGAATGGTGGGTGATGAGGGATTTGAACCCCCGACATCTTCGATGTGAACGAAGCGCTCTACCACTGAGCTAATCACCCGTCCGGCGGCGGTTTAGCCGGGGTTCGGGGGGCCTGCAAGGGTCTTGGGATGCCGAGGCTTTCGGTCGGCATTCCGCCGGATTTCCGCGCTTCGGCCACAAACACGTCCGATTGTTCCTGCAATGGCAACGGTAACCCAGTCCATTCGAGGCCGAACCGATGACCGACGCGACCCAGCCCGCCCCGCTTTCCCGACCCGGCACCCGGCGCGTTCCGATCGCCGCGATCTTCACGCTGACGATCTTCCTCAGCGCCAGCCTCCTGTTTCTCGTCCAGCCGCTCTTCGCCAAGCTCGTCCTGCCGCTTCTCGGCGGCGCGCCGGCGGTCTGGACCACGGCCATGCTGTTCTTCCAGACGGTGCTGATCGGCGGCTATCTCTATGCCCATCTGCTCGTCCGCTACGTGCCGCAGCGCGGTCAGATCGCGATCCATCTTGGGGTCTGGGCACTGGCGCTGACCTTCCTGCCGCTGGCCGTGCCGGCCGGCTGGACGCCCGAGCCGGGCGGGTCGCTGCCGTGGCAGACGCTGATGCTTTTTGCCGCCGGCGTCGGCGTGCCCTTCGCGATGCTCTCGGCCAACGCGCCGCTCATTCAGGCGTGGTACGCGCGCACGGATGGGCCCTCGTCGCAGGACCCGTATTTCCTCTATGCCGCGTCGAACTCCGGCTCGCTCATCTCGCTCCTGGCCTTCCCGCTCCTGGCCGAGCCGTTCCTCGGTGGGTCGGCGACCGGCCTCGTCTGGGCCGTTGGCTTTGTCGCACTCGGCGGCATGGTGCTCGTCTCGGGACTGAGCGCGCGGCGCGGACCCGCCTCCGCCGCCATCGCCGAGGCCGCCGCCCCCGCCGCCCCTATCGACCTTCGGCGGATCGCACTGTGGCTGGGCCTCGCCTTCGTCCCCTCCTCGACCATGCTGGTCGTGACCACAAAGATCAGCATCGACCTCGGGTCGATCCCGCTGGTCTGGGCGGTGCCGCTGTCGCTCTATATCCTGACCTTCGTTCTGACCTTCACAAACCGGCCGCTTATTTCGGACCGGGCCATCGACGCGCTTTTCGTGGTGGGCCTGGCGATCGTGGTGTTCCTGACCAACCGCCTGATGGTCCAGAGCTTCTCGCCCACGGGGGCCGCGATGCTCTGCCTCGGCCTCTTCCTCGTGGCGCTGAAGGGTCACCGCGCGCTTTATCTCGCGCGCCCCGAGGCGGCGCGACTGACTGTGTTCTACGTGGTGATGTCCGTGGGCGGGGCGCTGGGCGGGCTCTTCAATTCGCTGCTGGCACCCGCCGTGTTCGACACGCTGCTGGAGATCCCGCTGACCGTGGTCGCGGCCTCGCTTCTGTTGCTGGGCGTCCCGATCGCGCGCATCCCGCGCGCCGCCGCCTGGGGCCTCGCGGTCGCGACCGTGGCGATCATGCTCGCCACGTCGGGGGCCGATCTGGGGCTGGACGGGCGCCTGCTGGACATCCTGCTCGCCGCGACGGTCTTCGCGGGCCTCTGGATCGGGCGGCGCCTTCCGCTGGCGATTCCGGTCACGGTCGCGGCCCTGGCCGTCGGCACCGCCATCATCGGCAACGGCAGCCCGCCGCTTCTGCAGGATCGCAGCTTCTTCGGGGCCCATGTCGTGCGCGATGCGGGCGGGCTGCGGCTCTATACCAACGGGACGACGATCCACGGGATGCAGTGGACCGGCGACGAAGGCCGCCTGATCCCCCGCTCCTACTACCATCCGCGCAGCCCGATGGCCGAAATGGTCACCGACCCCGCCCTGCCCGCCGATGCGCGGATCGGGGTGGTCGGCCTCGGGATCGGCGCGCTGGCCTGCTACGCGCAGCCGGGCCAGGCCTGGGACTTCTACGAGATCGACGCCGAGGTCATCCGCATCGCGACGGATCGCTCGCTCTTCACCTTCGTACCCGATTGCGCGCCCGACGCACCGATCCATCTGGGCGACGCGCGGCTGGTGCTCGAAGGACAGGACATGGCGTTCGACGTGCTGGTCCTCGACGCCTACAGCTCGGATTCGGTGCCGGTGCACCTGCTGACCGCCGAGGCGATGGCGATCTATCTCGACCGTCTCGCGCCCGACGGCCGTCTCGTGTTCCACATCTCGAACCGCTACTACGACCTGCTGCCGCCGCTCACCCGGCTGGCGCGGGACGCGGGCCTGTCCGTCGCCTACCGATCGGCCAAGGTCGATCCGGCCGTCGATGTCGCCGGGGCGAATGGCAGCCAGGTGGCCGTGATGTCGCGCAGCGCCGCGTCCATCGCCGCGCTGACCGATGACGCGCGCTGGAACGCGATCACGCCTGCCGAGGGCACCGCCTGGACCGACGATCATGCCAACCTGATCGGCGCGATCGCCCGCTGACGGGGGCGATCGGCCGCGCGAAGACACAGGTTTCGGCCGGATCGGGCGAATTCTCCGCAAGGGCTTTTCCGACAATGGGAATTGGGCAATTCTGTGGCAAGAGCGCCGAATCAGCAGAAATTGCCCGCCTGCCCCATCAGAGAAGCCCGGAGATAGCAGCATGAGATCCATTCTGACCGCCGCCGCGATCGCGACGACGCTTGCGACACCCTCCGCTGCAGGCAACCTCGCCCCGGCCCCGGTCGACCCGGTCGTGATCGTCGAGGATACAAGCTCCAGTTCGCAGGCGATCCTGGTGAACGTCCTGACGATCATCCTGTTCGCCGCGATGCTCGACTGAACCGCTGACCGCGCCCGCGCGACGCGGGCGGATGAAAAGGGGCGCGACCTGCCGGTCGCGCCCCTTCGTCGTTCAGGTCAGGCGTGTCGCCTCAATGGGCGGTCGCCCCCGGTCCGGTCTGGGCCGCCCGCGCGGCCAGCGCCGCGGCCTCCTCGGCGGCCTCGTCCCAATCCACCGGCTCCGGCGTCTCGGTCAGCGCGAGCTTGAGCACTTCGGACACGTGGCCCACGGGCACGATCTCGAGCCCGTTCTTCACGCTGTCGGGCAGATCGACCAGGTCCTTCTCGTTCTCCTTGGGGATCAGAACGGTCGTGATCCCGCCGCGGAGCGCCGCGAGGAGCTTCTCCTTGAGGCCGCCGATAGGCATGGCATTGCCGCGCAGCGACACCTCGCCCGTCATGGCGATGTCGCGCCGCACCGGAATCTGCGTCAGCGACGACACGATCGAGGTGACCATGGCCAGACCCGCGCTGGGCCCGTCCTTGGGCGTCGCGCCGTCGGGCACGTGGACGTGGATGTCCATCGTGTCGAACTTCGGCGGCTTCACCCCGATCTCGGGTGCGATCGAACGGACGTAGCTCGACGCCGCGTCGATCGACTCCTTCATCACGTCGCCCAGCTTGCCGGTGGTCTTCATCCGACCCTTGCCCGGCAGGCGCAGCGCCTCGATCTGCAGAAGGTCGCCGCCCACGGACGTATAGGCCAGCCCGGTGACGACACCGATCTGATCTTCGGCCTCGGCCAGCCCGTAGCGGTACTTCTTGACCCCGAGATAGTCGTCGAGATTGTCCGGCGTGATCTTGATCGCCGTCTCGCCCCGGCCGACGATCTTGGTGACCGCCTTCCGCGCCAGCTTGGCGATCTCGCGCTCGAGGTTCCGCACGCCCGCCTCGCGGGTATAGGTGCGCACCATCTCCTGCAGGGCCTCGTCGGTGACCTCGAACTCGCCCTTGCGGAGCCCGTGATTCTTGACCTGCTTGTCCACGAGGTGCCGCTTGGCAATCTCGACCTTCTCTTCCTCGGTGTATCCGGCCAACGGGATGATCTCCATCCGGTCCATCAGCGGGCCCGGCATGTTGTAGGAGTTCGAGGTGGTCAGGAACATCACGTTCGAGAGATCGTATTCCACCTCGAGATAGTGATCGACGAAGGTGCCGTTCTGCTCGGGGTCGAGAACCTCGAGCATGGCCGACGCCGGGTCGCCCCGGAAGTCCTGGCCCATCTTGTCGATCTCATCGAGCAGGATCAGCGGGTTCGTGGTCTTGGCCTTCTTCAGCGCCTGGATGATCTTGCCCGGCATCGAGCCGATATAGGTCCGGCGGTGGCCACGGATCTCGGATTCGTCGCGCACGCCGCCCAGCGAGATGCGGATGAACTCGCGCCCCGTGGCCTTGGCGACCGACTTGCCCAGCGACGTCTTGCCCACGCCCGGCGGGCCGACGAGGCACAGGATCGGGCCGCGCAGCTTGGTCGAACGGGCCTGGACGGCGAGATACTCGACGATCCGCTCCTTGACCTTCTCGAGACCATAGTGATCGCGGTCGAGCACGTCCTGCGCCTTGACGATGTCCTTCTTGACGCGGGACTTCTTGCCCCACGGGATCGACAGCATCCAATCGAGGTAGTTGCGCACGACGGTCGCCTCGGCGCTCATCGGGCTCATGTTGCGGAGCTTCTTCAGCTCGCCCTCGGCCTTCTCGCGCGCTTCCTTCGACAGCTTCGTCGCGGCAATCCGCTCCTCCAGCTCTGCGACCTCGTTCTGGCCGTCCTCGCCGTCGCCCAGCTCCTTCTGGATCGCCTTCATCTGTTCGTTGAGGTAGTATTCGCGCTGCGTCCGCTCCATCTGGGACTTCACGCGGGACTTGATGCGCTTCTCGACCTGCAGGACGGACATTTCGCCCTGCATCATGCCGTAGACCTTCTCCAGCCGCTCGCTGACGGTCAGCATCTCCAGAAGCTCCTGCTTCTGGGCGACCTCGATCCCGAGATGGCCGGACACGAGATCCACGAGTTTGGCGGCATCCTGGCTTTCGGCCACGGCGCCCATCGCCTCCTCGGGGATGTTCTTCTTGACCTTGGCGTAGCGCTCGAACTCCTCGCCGACGGAGCGCATCAGCGCGTCGATCGTGGCGCTGTCACCCATCTCCTCGGTCAGGCCCTGGGCCTCGGCCTCGAAGAACTCGTCATTGGCGATGAATTTGGTGATCTTCACGCGGCGGCGGCCTTCGACCAGCACCTTCACGGTGCCGTCGGGCAGCTTGAGCAGCTGCAACACGTTGGCCAGCACGCCGACGCGGTAGATGCCGTCGGCATCGGGTTCGTCGGTGGCGGGGTCGATCTGGCTGGACAGCAGGATCTGCTTGTCGTCGGCCATCACCTGTTCGAGGGCGCGCACACTCTTGTCGCGGCCCACGAAGAGCGGGACGATCATGTGCGGAAACACGACGATGTCGCGCAATGGCAGGACCGGATGGGTCGAGAGGGTCATGTCTGTTCTATCCTTTCGCAAAGGTCCCCGGCCCCGGATCGGCAGCCATGGAGACCTTCCGTCTTCGGGTCCAAACGTGGGGACGCCTGGTCTTCGCGTCAATGTCGCGGGTGTTCCCGTCTTGTTTCCCTCACTCTGACCGTGGCCCCGCGAAGGCGCAAGGGGGCGTGGGCGTCAGGGGCACTGACGCGGCGTGAGCGCTGCAGGGCTGCATGCCCGGCGATCCGGGGGCATTCGACGGGGCTTGGCCCGTCGAGGGCGGCATCGGGGCCGTCGCGTCAGTGTTTCGCCGGAGCGATGGGTCGGGGGCGCAGGTCCGCCCCCGTGCGCGGTTTCAGCGCTTCTCGAAGGTCACGAACCGGAGGATGGAGATCGGCTGGCCATTGGCCTGGATCAGCTCCATCTGGTGCGCGCCATAGGCTTCCTCGGTGCTCAGCACATAGAGCCAGAGGTCGAATTCACCCACGCCCTCGGGCAGGTTGATCGGGCCCTTGGCCTGCAGGCGCGGCAGATCGCCCGCCTCGCAGTCGAGCGGCATGGTGTTGAGCGGGGCGACCAGCACGTCGCCCGCCGCGAAGGTCACGCTGCCGTCGGCGTTGAAAGGCCAGGATTCGCCCTTGTGGAACTGGAGCGGGACGACTTCCGGCAGCGGCGCGCCGTTGATGACGATGCCCTGCCCGGTCTGACGCGATACCACGATCTCGGTGACGATCTCGTCGGTGAGGTCGGTCTGGACCGCGCCCACGGTCGAGATGCCGTAGCCGTTGGTCATGTCCCAGTCGCCCGTCAGGAGGTCACCCAGCGTGTCGTCCCAATCGCTCTTGGCGACGTCGCAGAGGTCGAGCCCCTTGGGCGGCAGGCGGTTGTCGAGCGTGTCCTCGATGGCGGTGATCGTGGCGAGGTCGAGATTGGTGAGCTGGGCCGCGGCCGGTTGGGTGGCAACGGCGGCGCCAGCGGCGACGAGGAAGGTCAAGGCACGGAACGGCAGCACGGGCAGGTCCTTTCTGGACGGACTACGAATCAGGTCTGGGACCGACCGTAGGACCGTGCCAGGGCTCGAATGTGGCCAAGCGTGGCCCATTTCGGGTCGGCCGCCGGGAACGTCAGAGGAGCGGGATGTCGCCTTCAGCCCGGTCCGCGTGGAACCGCGCCTGCCAGGACGCGAAGGTGCCGCCCGCGATCGCGTCGCGCATCCCCGTCATCAGGTCCTGATAATAGTGCAGATTGTGCCAGGTCATCAGCATCGAGCCGATGATCTCCTTGGCGCGGCTGACATGATGCAGGTAGGCCCGGCTGTAGCCCCGGCAGGCCGGACAGCCGCATTGTTCGTCCAGCGGGCGCGGATCGTCGGCATGGCGCGCGTTGCGGATGTTGACGACGCCGGTGCGCGTGAAGGCCTGCCCCGTGCGCCCCGACCGAGATGGCAGCACGCAGTCCATCATGTCGACGCCCCGCGCGACCGCGCCGACGATGTCGTCCGGCTTACCGACCCCCATCAGGTAGCGGGGCCGGTCCTCGGGCAATTGATCGGGCGCGTAGTCGAGGCAGGCGAACATCGCCTCCTGCCCCTCGCCCACCGCGAGGCCGCCGATAGCGTAGCCGTCGAAGCCGATATCCCGCAGGGCGGCGGCACTCTCCTCGCGCAGGTCCGGCTCCAGCCCGCCTTGCTGGATCCCGAAGAGCGCATGGCCCGGCCGGTCGCCGAACGCGTCGCGCGAACGCTGAGCCCAGTCCATCGAAAGCCGCATCGAGGCCGCGATGCGGTCGCGGTCGGCGGGGAGCGCGGGGCATTCGTCGAAGGCCATCACGATGTCCGAACCCAGGAGCGCCTGTATCTCCATCGAGCGGGCGGGCGTCAGACGGTGCTTCGAGCCGTCGATATGGCTGCGGAAGGTCACGCCGTCGGGGTCGAGCTTGCGGAGCGCGCCGAGGCTCATGACCTGGAACCCGCCGCTATCCGTCAGGATCGGACGATCCCAGTTCATGAAGCGGTGGAGCCCGCCCAGCGCCGCGATGCGCTCGGCCGTCGGGCGCAGCATCAGGTGATAGGTATTGCCCAGAAGGATATCCGCCCCTGTCTCGCGCACCGAGCCGGGCAGCATCGCCTTTACCGTCGCCGCCGTCCCCACGGGCATGAAGGCGGGCGTGCGGATGTCGCCCCGAGGCGTGCGAATCGTGCCGAGGCGGGCGCGGCCGTCCGTGGCATGCAGATCGAAGGTCAGATGGGTCCGGGTCATCGGCGGCGCCTAGCACGCACCCTGGAGGCCGAAAAGCGGTCCCTCAAACGCGAAACGGCACCGACGGTCTGACGTCGATGCCGTTCGCGGGGGCAAAGGCCCTCGAATAATCAGGAACTTGTAACGAACCGCTGCGTGTCTATCTTGAAGGACTGGAATGGTCAGTCCCCCCGAACGAAGGGGGCGACCCCGGGGAGACTGGAATGCTGATCGACGACGCGCGCCGGATCGAGGCGCTCGATACGCCGCGCGCCGTGTGGGATGCGACCGTGGAGACGCTGGCGACCGAAGGCGTCGGGACCGTCCTTTACCTCATCTCCGACAAGGAGCGCCGTGACGTCCGCGTCATGACGACCGCGCCCGAGATCCATGCCGACGATCAGCCCGAGAAGGATCCGTTCCTCGACCACTGCTGCGACAGCTACGCGATCACCCGCACCGGGGCCGCCTTCATCGACGAGCACGAATATCTCTGCGCGACGGACCGCGCCTTCATCCTGCGCGCGCAGGACCACGGGTTCGTCAGCGGGTTGGGCATACCGACGCGCCTGCAGGGGTCGCTGCATTACGGCGGTTTCAACCTCGGCACCCCGCTGGACCGCGCCGCCTTCGAAGAGGAGATTGCGCCCCGTCAGGAGGAGTTCCGCCTCTTCTGCCTTCTGGTGCATCGCCGGTTCGAGGAGCTGGGCATCCTGACCGCCCCCTGTGGCGTGCTGCCCGCGCCCCTGCCGCCCCGCGCCCGGATGGTGGCCCCCGAAACCGAACGGCTCGCCGCGCTGTCGCCGCGCGAACGCGAGGTGATCTGGCTTCAGTCGCAGGGCCTCCCCCGCAAGGAGGTGGCGCGGCTCTGCGGCATCTCTCCCAACACGGTCGCGGAATACGCCTCCAAGGCCTATCGCAAGCTCGGCGTGCGCAATCGCACGGAAGCGGCCCGTATGGTGTTCGAGGCCTGAACGTTCCGCCTCGCCTCACGAAATTCGCGGCGAGCGCCTGGCATCTGTAACCTCGACCGGCAGACTTGCGCCGATCCCCGGCCATGCGCCGCCATCGCTCGCACGCTGCCGTGATCCATCTTTTGCCCAGCGCGCGGCGGCCTACATGAAGGATCGACGGACCCGCACGGTTCGCCGATTCCGACAACCCGAGAGGCACCCATGCAGACCAAACTCATCCTCCCCGCCCTGGCCCTCGCCTTCGGCGTCCCGGTCGCCGCGACCGCGGGCAACCTCGAGCCCGTGGCCCCGATCGCCACGCCCGTCCCGGCCACCGTGGTGGCGACGCCGGTCTATGACTGGTCGGGCTTCTATATCGGTGGCGCCGCCACCTATGCCGATGTCGATACCAGCGTGGCCGGTATCGGCGGCGATGGCGCGCTGGCCGGTCTCCGGTTGGGCTTCGACTACGATTTCGGCTCCTACGTTCTGGGTGCCCGCCTCGACTACGACGGCGGCAGCATCGACCTGGGCGGCGGTAACGAGATCGAAAGCATCACCCGCCTCGGCGTTCGGGCGGGTCTCGATAGCGGTCGGAACCTCTATTACGGCATTCTCGGCTATGCCGACGCCGACACTAACCTCCTCGGCTCCGGCGACGGTGCCTTCGGCGGTCTGGGTTACGAGGTCTTCGTGACCGACGCGATCACGATCGGCACCGAGGTGCTCTATCACGATCTCGACGGGTTCACCGGCGGCGCCGATGCCGACGCGACCACGGCGTCCCTTTCGGTCAACTGGCGGTTCTGACGACCGCGGACCGGGCGGCCTTTACCCCGCCCGGTCCAATCCCTATTGTTTCGGTCGACAACTCGCTCCGGAGCAGACATGACCGCCGAGACGCCCGAACGCCTGGAAGGCGCGCCCCTGATCGCGCCCTCGACCACGGACCATCCGCTGCACGAGGCGGTGGTCGATGCGTGCCGCTCGGTCTTCGATCCCGAGATCCCGGTGAACATCTTCGATCTCGGGCTGGTCTACACCATCGACATCAACGCCGAGAACGAGACGAAGGTCATCATGACCCTCACCGCGCCTGGTTGCCCCGTGGCGGGCGAGATGCCCGGCTGGGTCGCCGATGCCGTCTCCTCGGTGCCGGGGGTCAAGACGGTCGATGTCGACCTGACCTGGGAGCCGCCTTGGGGCATGGAGATGATGTCCGACGAAGCCCGGCTGGAGCTCGGCTTCATGTGATTGCCATGCGCCCGGTGTCACACCAGGCGCAGCGCCCGCCCGACCGCGAACCAACGCCGCAGCCGCTTGCGCCGCTGCAGCCGCATTTTCATTTCCGAGAATAGCGCCTGTTCCGCCGCATAGCCCGTCGCGGGCTGGCGTACGGCGCCGCGCATCACGTCCGTGCTGTGTATGGTGTATCCGTTGAGTTCCTGCATGGTCGATCCTCCGTCTGGATGGTCCGGATCTAGACGATGCGGCGGGACTTGTTCAGCCGCCAGGACCGAGCCTAGACTTCCATCCATGAAAGACGCCGCCGCAGACTGGTCCGATCTCGCCCTCTTCTCCGCCGTGGCGCGGGCCGGTGCGCTGGCGCCCGCCGCGCGGACCACGGGCGTCTCCGTCCCGACGCTCTCGCGGCGCATGAAGGCGCTGGAGGCGCGGATGGGTCGCCGCCTGTTCCTGCACGGCGCGCAAGGCTACGCGCCCACGACCGAGGGGCGCGACCTGCTGGAGCGAACCGCGCGGATGGAAGCCGCCGCCGCCGACATCGCCGCATGGCAGGCCGCCGGGCGTGGCCCCGCGCGCATCCGCGTCACGGCCGGCACCTGGACCGCGCGCCACCTCGCCGCGAACCTGCCCGCCTTCTGGACGCCGGACGCGCCTTGGCTGCCGGAATTCGTACATTGCAACATCGACATGGATATCGCCCGCCGCGAGGTCGATATCGGCATCCGCAATCGCCGTCCGTCCCAGCCCTGGCTGGCCGGACGCCGCACCGGAACGACGACCCATGCGGCCTATGCAACCGAGGCGGGCGTCACCGCGTGGATCGGGGCCAGCCACGAGACACGCGCCCTGCCCTCCGAGACCTGGGTCGCCGAGACTCATGGCGACAGGATCGTGACGACCGCCAACGACCCCGCGCTGCGCCTGATCCTGGCGCAGGCGGGGATCGGACGCGTCGTGCTGCCGACCTTCGTGGGCGACACCGCCCCCGGCCTTGTCCGCGTGTCGGACATCATCGCCGAGCTGACACGCGAGGTCTGGCTGGTCTGCCATCACGAGGCGCGCCACGACGCCCCCATACGTGCCGCGCTCGACGCGATCGGCGGGTTTCTCGATCGAGACGGCTGAGCGACAGGTTGGAACATCCCCGCGCATCGAGGCGTTCGAAATCCATGCACCGCCTCCACCGGCTGTTCGCGCCGTTTCTCATCCTCGTCGTCCTGTTGGCGACTCCTGCCCGCGCCGAAGATCCGTGGTATATGGTGGACACGTTGAATCCGGGCCTCGGGACGGTTCCCGCTGATGTCGACCGGCGCACACCGCGCGCCGCGATATCGACCTTTCTCGTAGCCGCGGAAGAAGGTGATTGGGCCCGCGCGGCCCATGTGCTCGACCTGTCCGACCTGCCCGAAGCCGAACAGCGCGCGCAATCCGAGATCCTCGCGCGGCAGCTTCATTCCGTGCTCGACCGGAAAGCCGTGTTCGACTGGTCTGCGATCAACGACCGGCCCGACGCGCTCCAGACCGTCGGTGGACAGTCGCAGGCGCAGGCGGGCGAGCCGCGGCGCTCGCTCCTCATCCGCGAACTCGCCCTCGACCCGGTGCCCGCCACGATCCGGCTCGAACGGGTCAAGGCGGGAGAGGACGCCGCGCCCGTCTGGGTCTTCTCGCGCGAAACGACCGCCGACCTCCCCGCGCTTTATGCCGCGTACGGCCCCTCGCCGCTGGAGGCGCGGTTGCCGGACGATCTCAGGGACGACGCGTTCTGGGGCCTGATGTGGTGGGAGTTGATCGGCCTGCCGCTGCTTCTGGGCGCGGCGATTCTGCTCGGCCGCATCGTGCATGCCGGTCTGACGCTCGCCGCGCGTTATGCCGATGGCGACCTCGGCCAGCGGGTGTTCAAGGCGATATCGACGCCGCTCATCATCGCTTCGGTCACGACGCTGGTCTGGTGGGTCACCGACACCGTCTTCGTCTTCTCGGGCGCCATCGACATCTGGCTGGCCCCGCTGATCGCCGCGGGGTTCGTGACGGCGACGCTCCTCCTGATCGTCAATGTCATCGAGGCGATTCTCGAACACCTGATCGCTCCGGGTGACGACATCGACCTGACCTCGGCCCATCGCGACAAGGCGCGCGAGATGGCAACGAAGCTGAACGCGGCGAAGCGCATCCTCGTGATCGTCGTCACCCTGGTGGGCGTGGGCATCGTCCTCTCGACGGCGGACGCCTTCCGTTCCCTCGGGCTGTCGCTCCTGGCCTCGGCGGGGGCGTTGACGCTGATCCTCGGGTTCGCGGCGCGCAACGTGCTGGGCAATATCATGGCCTCGCTCCAGATCGCGATGAACCAGTCCGCGCGCGTCGGCGACCGCATCGTCTTCAAGGGCGAGCTTTGCCATGTCGAACGCATCCACATGACCTTCGTGCAGCTCAAGGACTGGGACGGCACGCGCGTCGTGGTGCCGGTCGAGGAATTCGTTTCGGAGACCTTCTCGAATTGGACGCTGGGCGAGCCGGACATGCTGCGCATCCTGAAGTTGAAGCTGGCGCATACCGCTGATGTCCAGGCCGTGCGCGAGGCGTTTCTCGACGTCCTTCAAGCCGTGAAGGACGACACCGACCTGACCGACGATCTGGGCGAGATCGACGAGGCGGGCGTCAACGTCGCCGGTCAGGACGTGTTCGGCATGGATGTCTGGTTCAGCGTGCCCTGCACCGATCCCAATACCTCGTGGGAAGTGGCCTGCACCGTCCGCGAACGCCTCCTGGCCGCGATTACCGAGATGCAGCGGAACGGCGATGAGCAGCTCTTCCCCGAGGCGCAGGCCGCCGAGGCCGCCTGACGACAATCCGCCGATCGGCCCCCCGATGTCGCGCAACCTTCGTTCCAGCGTCGCATCCCTGTCATTCTGTGCGTGTCCGCTAACCCGCGGAGACTGACAGGAGAGACCACCATGATCCCCCGCCCCCTCACAATCGCGGCGCTGATGGCCGCGACCGCGGCCCCCGCGATGGCCCAGACCGCCGACGCCGTGACCTATGGCCCGCGCCCGGCCTATCTGATCGACGCGATGGACGCCTCGCCGCTGAAGGACCGGCTGGCGGCCTGCGCGGGCCAGACGCCCGCACGCTCGAAGTTCTCGATCGGGCATCGCGGCGCGCCGCTGATGTTCCCCGAGCATACGGTCGAATCAAACGTCGCGGCCGCGCGGATGGGTGCGGGCATCCTCGAATGCGACGTGACCTTCACCGCCGATCACGAGCTCGTCTGCCGCCACGCACAAAACGACCTGCATACGACGACCGACATCCTGACCACGGATCTCGCATCGACCTGCACGACGCCGTTCACCCCGGCTGAGGGCGACACGAACGCCACCGCCGAGTGCCGCACCTCCGAGATCACGCTGGCCGAGTTCCGGACGCTGACGCCCAAGATGGACGCCTCGGACGGTTCGGCGACGACGCCCGAAGACTACCAGGGCGGCATCGCCTCCTACCGCACCGACCTCTTCACGGCCGGGGCCAACACCATGACCCATGCCGAGAGCATCGCGCTCTTCGACAGCCTCGGCGCGGATTTCACCCCCGAGCTCAAGAGCCCGTCGGTCGAGATGCCCCATGAAGGCTTCAGCCAGGAGGATTATGCCCAGAAGCTGATCGACGAGTACAAGGCCGCCGGGATCGACCCGTCGCGGGTCTGGGCGCAATCGTTCAACCTCGACGACGTGCTCTACTGGATCGAGAACGAGCCCGAATTCGGCGCGCAGGCCGTCTACCTGATGGACGAGTACGATATCGAGGGCTACTCGCCGATGGATCCGGCGACCTGGCCCAACACCATGGCCGAGCTCAAGGGCATGGGCGTCAACTGGATCGCACCGCCGACCTGGATGCTGGTCACGGTCGAGGGTGGCGAGATCGTGCCGTCCGCGCTGGCCGTCGCGGCCAAGGAGGCCGATCTCGGGATCATCACGTGGACCCTCGAACGCTCCGGTCCGCTGGGCGGCGGTGGCGGCTGGTACTACCAGTCGATCGAAGAGGTCACCGACAATGACGGCGTGACCTACGAGCTTCTGGACGTGCTGGCGCAGGATGTCGGCGTGGCGGGCGTTTTCGCCGACTGGCCCGCGACGGTGACCTACTACGCCAACTGCGTCGGTCTGGACTGAGGCCCGAGGGATCGGACCGCATGCGCGGTCCGATCCGGCGGGGGGCGTTGCCCCTCGCACCCCCCAGCATATTTGCGGAACATCGATGGGACGGGCGCGCGTCTTGAGCCTTCGATCCCGCGCGCCTATCTTGACGGGGAAGGAGCCCGCCCATGTTCGCCATTCCCGGCCAATCCCCCGTGACCGTCACCGCCGCCGCCGCGGCGCAGATCGCGCGGCTGATGGCCAAGCAGGAGGCCGCCGGTCTGCGGATCGGCGTGAAGAAGGGCGGCTGTGCGGGCATGGAATACACAATGGACTACGTGGCCGAGGTCGAGCCCCATGACGAGGTGGTCGAGGTCGCGGCCCCCGACGGCACCGACGCGCGCGTGATGATCGCGCCGATGGCGCAGATGTTCCTCTTCGGGACCGAGATCGACTACGAGACGTCGCTGCTGGAGTCGGGATTCAAGTTCCGCAACCCGAACGTCACCGAGGCCTGCGGCTGCGGTGAGAGCATCAAGTTCGACGCCGCACTGGGCACGCCCGGCTGACGTGCTATCCCTTCCCGCAACAGGGAGGGCCTCATGCCGCAGAAGATCGCCGCCGGAAACTGGAAGATGAACGGGCTGCGCGCCGCGCGCGCCGAGGCCGAGGCCATCGCCGCGGGCGCGCCCGAGGACGTGGTCACGCTGATCTGCCCGCCCGCGACGCTGCTGGGCGCGATGCCCGCGGGGCTGGCACTCGGCGGACAGGCCTGTCACCCGGCCGAGGCGGGCGCGCATACCGGGGATCTCTCGGCGGCGATGCTGGCCGATGCGGGCGCCACATGGTGCCTGGCGGGCCATTCCGAGCGCCGGACGGACCATGGCGAGACGGACGCGGATGTCGCGGCGCAGGTCTCGGCCATCTGGACGGCGGGCATGGTCGCGATCCTCTGCATCGGCGAAACGCTGGAGGAGCGCGAGGCGGACCGGACGCTGGACGTCCTGTTCGCGCAGCTCGACGGCTCGCTGCCCGAGGGTGCCACGGCGGCAAACACCGTCGTCGCCTACGAGCCGGTCTGGGCCATCGGCACGGGCAAGGTGGCCACGCCGGAGCAGGTCGACGCTGTGCATGACGCGCTGCGCGGACGGCTGGAGGACCGGCTGGCCGATGGCGGGCAGGTCCCGCTGCTCTACGGCGGATCGGTGAAGGCGGCAAACGCCGCGGAGCTCTTTGCGCTGGATCACGTCAACGGCGCGCTGGTGGGCGGCGCGAGCCTCAGGGCCGACGATTTCCTTCCTATCGCGCGGGCGCTCGCCGCCTCCTGACATGCGCCCCGGATGACGCGAAGGGCCGCGCCGGATCCGTCCGGCGCGGCCCTTTGTCGTCGCGGATGGGTGCAGCACCCCCCCGGCTAGCGTATGATGAGCTCCGGCCCCATCACCATCGTCGGCAGCCAGAGCGAGATAGCCGGGATGTAGGTCACCATGATGAGGAAGATGAACAGGACGCCGAGGAACGGCAGCGCCGCGCGGACGACCTCCATCATGCCCATGCCCGCCACGCCCGAGGTCACGAAGAGGTTCAGGCCCACAGGCGGCGTGATCATCCCGATCTCCATGTTCACGACCATGATGATCCCCAGATGGATCGGGTCGATTCCCAGCTCGATCGCGATGGGGAACACCAGCGGTGCCACGATGAGCAGCAGGCCGGACGGTTCCATGAACTGGCCGCCGATCAGCAGGATGACATTCACCATGATGAGGAACGTGACCGGCCCCAGGCCCGTGCCCAGCATCGCGTCCGCGATATGCTGCGGGATCTGTTCGTCGGTGAGGACATGCTTGAGGATCAGCGCGTTGGCGATGATGAACATTAGCGTGACCGTCAGCTTGCCCGCTTCGAGCAGGGTCCTGCGCGTGTCGGGGTGCCAGAAGGCCGTGAGGATCGCCCAAGGCGCCTGCATGAGCGACTTCGGCGTCCCCGTGACCGGCCCCGCGACCGCCGCCGAGAGGCTCTGGGCCTCGCGGGGGGCGAGCGGACCGATATCGCGGTAGACGAACATCGCCACGAAGAAGGCGTACATCGACGCCACCGCCGCCGCCTCGGTCGGCGTGAAGATCGCCGAAGTGAGACCCGGCACGCCGTAGATCCCGACCATGATGATGACGATCAGCATCAGGCCCCAGAACGCGTCCTTGAACGAATCCCAGATTTCGCCCCAACCCGCGAACGCGCCCTTGGGCATGTTGCGGATCCGCGCGAAGACGTAGATCGCGATCATCAGCATGCCGCCGGCCATGATGCCCGGAATGACCCCCGCGAGGAACATCCGGCCGACCGAGACGTCGGTGGCCGAGGCATAGACGACCATGACGATCGAGGGCGGGATCAGGATGCCCAGCGTGCCCGCGTTGCAGATCACGCCGGCGGCGAATTCCTTGGTATAGCCCGCCTGCTTCATCGCCGCGATGACGATCGTGCCGATGGCGACCACGGTGGCCGGGGACGAGCCCGAGAGGGCCGCGAACATCATGCAGGCGAAGACGCCCGCGATGGCAAGACCGCCGCGCAGGTGCCCCACGCACGCGATGGAGAAGCGGATGATCCGCCGCGCGACGCCGCCCGTCGACATGAAGCTGGACGCAAGGATGAAGAACGGGATCGCCAGAAGCGTGTAATGCCCCGCCATCGCCTGGTAGAAGCTCTGCGCAATCGAGGCGAGCGACGTGTCGGAGAAGGCCAGCAGGAAGAAGATCGAGCTGAACCCGAGCGCCACCGCGATCGGCACGCCGATCAGCAAAAGCCCGACGATCATCGAGAAGAGAAGGACGACGTCCATGCGCTCAGGCCCTCCCGGCCGGGGGCGTGACGCCCGTGTAGATCTCGGCGGCCTCGTCGCCCGCGCGGTGCTTGGCGGCCACCTCTTCGACGGCCTCCTCGGCCTCGTGGCTGACGATGAGGCTCTTGCGGGTGCCGCGGACGATGGCGATCACCGCCTGCACGACGCGAAACAGGATAAGCGCGCAGCCGAAGGGCAGGATCGCGTAGGGGATGACGCGGGGCAGCTTCTCGTATTCCTCGCCCTGGTTGATCAGCGGCTCGAGCCAGCCGAAGAGCCAGCGCATCGGCGGCACCTGGTCGGTGACGAACCACGCCTGGTCACGCGTCTCCTCGAAGCCGGTCGGGAACCACGCGCCGGATGTCCGCTGGAGGGCCGCGAAAGGCGCCCAGTAGTCCCAGGCTCCCTTGAGCAGCAGAAGCGCGTAGATGATCGTCACCAGCCCCGCGAGCAGCGCGCAGATGCGCCTGGCCGGCGTGGGCAGGATGTTGGTCAGGGCATCGACGCCCAGATGGGCCGTGATCTTGAAGCCGTAGCTCACGCCGAAGATCACCAGCCACGCAAAGAGGATCAGGATGACCTCCAGCGACCAGATGAGCTGCGAGTTGAAGACGTATCGCAGCACGACCGCGATGAAGGTCAGGAGCGTCATCAATCCCAGAAGGATCGCGATTGCGGTTTCTTCGAGCGAATGAATGGCGCGCCCGAAGCGCCCTGTGGGTTCATAGCGCGCGGCCATGGTGCCCCTCCCCTCCCGTTGGATGCCCCGGCCCGCGCGATTGCGGGCCGGGGCGGGTCTCGATCAGCTGTCGCCGGAATTGTAGCTGACGGCTGCGTCGATGTTCTCCTGACCGATCGAGTCGGCGAACTGGTCCCAGACCGGGCGCATGGCGTCGACCCATGCGGTGCGCTGCTCGGGCGTCAGCTGGCGCACGACGCCGCCGGCGGCGATGATCGCCTCCTTGGCTTCTTCGTTGACGCGGGTCGATTCGGCGTTCCGGGCCTCGGTCACTTCGGCGAGGATCGTCTCGAACTGCTCACGGACGGCCGGGTCGAGGCTGTCGAGCCAGTCGACCGAGGACACCACGAGATAGTCGATGATGCCGTGGTTCGTCTCGGTCGTGCCGTCCTGCACTTCGAAGAACTTCTGGCCGTAGATGTTGGACCAGGTGTTCTCCTGCCCGTCGACGACGCCGGTCTGCAGCGCGCCGTAGACTTCCGAGAAGGCCATCGGCTGCGGCGACACGCCGATCGCTTCCATCTGGGCCACGATCACGTCCGAGGGCTGGACGCGGAACTTGAGGCCCGCGGCATCGGTCGGCATCTCGAGCGGCTTGTTGGCCGACATCTGCTTCATGCCGTTGTGCCAGAAGGCCATGCCCTGCAGACCGCGGCGCTGCATCGAGTTGAGCATCGCCTGCCCGTCATCGGAGAGCTGGAAGCGGTCGACGGCGTTGATGTCCTCGAACACGAAGGGCAGGTCGAACACCTGGAAGACCTTCGTGAAGGCCTCGAACTTGGACAGCGACGGGGCGGCCAGCTGGACGTCGCCCTGCAGCATCGCCTCGAGCACCTGATCGTCGTTGTAGAGCGTGGAGTTCGGGAAGACCTCCATGCACATCGTGCCGTTCATCTCCTCGTTCACGCGCTCCTGCAGCAGCGAGGCGGCGATGCCCTTGGGGTGGCGGTCGGTGTTAGTGACGTGGGCGAACTTGGCGACGATCTCGCCTTCATCGCAGTTGGCAAAGGCGGCGGGCGCGATGACGGTCAGCGCCAGCGCGGTCGCGGCGGTTGTGAGGTATTTCATGTGCTTGTCTCCCTGTCGCACCCCCCCTCGGGATGCGTCCGCAGGCACGGTAACGCAATCGCAAGGTCGGTAAAGCGGCAACTTACCCGAAGACGTTCCTGTTTATTTCCAACCATTTACATTGCGACGTTGAACCCGACCGCCCGTCCTGTGCGACTTTTCGCACGGCCTGTGAGCGGTACCAGTGCGGGAACCCGCACACCCCACATCGGCGCCTCAGGGCGCACGGTAATCCTCGGCCCTGAGGCCGTGGCGGGCGAGTTTGTCGTAGAAGGTCTTGCGCGGCAGATCGAGATCGCGGGCAGCGACGCTCGCCTGCCCCCCGTGATGGGTCAGCGCCTCGATCAGGATGGCCCGCTCGACCGCGCGCATCCGGTCGGCCAAGCCCGCGCGGGCGTCGCCCGTCCGGTCCTCCAGCCCCATCGCGAAGCGCATCGCGTGGTTCATCAACGCACGCGAATTGCCCCGCCAGTCCCGCGCCATCAACCGCGCCTGCATCTCGGGCGGGACGCGGGGCACAGGGATATCGGCCTGTTCGCAGGCCAGCGTCAGGTAATGGGCAAAGAGCACCGGAATATCGAGCGGGCGGTCGCGCAGCGGCCGGATCGGCACGCGCAGCCCTTCAAGCCGGTAGAAGAGGTCCGGCTCCAACCGGGTCATCAGGTCGTGCGGATCGCTGTTGGTCGCGGCCAAGAGGCGCGTGCCCCCCTCTTCGGGGAGAAGGTGCTGGAGATCGCGCGGCATGCTCTCGATATGATCGAGGAAGAGACTGCCGCCATCGGCCAGCCGCAGTGCCTCCTCCAGCCCCGCGCGGTCGAGCGCGGGGGCGGCGCGCTTGACGAAAGGCCCCGCGCCGCGCGCGGACAGAAGGTGGATCACTTCGGCGACCTTGCTCGTGCCGCTGCCCGTTTCGCCGTGGATCAGGACGGGGCCGGTCGCGCGCGCGACCGTCCGCACCATCTCGCGGAGGGCGTGGGCCTGCGGCGACACCCCGCGGAGCGCCCGCGCGGCCACGTCGCCCCCTTCCAGCAGACCCTGGTCCCGTCGCGCGGCCAACGTCGCGCGCCGCACGTCCAGCGCGCGGCGCACATGCCCCACGAGGTCGCCCAGATCGCAGGGTTTTTCAAGGAACGCGAAGGCCCCTTCGGACATGCCGCGCACCGCCGTCGGCACATCGCCCTCGCCCGTGAGCAGGATCACCGGCAGGTCGGGATCGAGCTGCCGCACCACGCCCAACAGGTGAAAGCCGTCGCGCCCCGGCATCCGCACATCGCTGACGACGACGCCGGCCATGTCGCGGGTCAGGCGGGGCTGGGCCGCGACGAAACTGCCCGCCTGCGTGACGGTCAGGTCCTCCAACTCCAGCGTCTGGGCCAGTGCCTCGCGGACATGGGCGTCGTCCTCGACCAGCAGGACATCGGTCATGCGGCGACCTCGGCGGCGGGGGCGGGCGGCAGGGCCACCTCGAATTCCGCGCCCGTATCGGTGTTGCGGCCCCGGATCGTGCCGCCGAAGCCAGACACGATGCCGTAGCTGATCGAGAGACCAAGTCCCAGACCCTCGCCCACCTCCTTGGTGGTGTAGAACGGATCGAAGATATGCTCGGGGCTCTCAAGGCCCGGTCCCGTGTCGCGCACAACGATGCGGGGCGGCGCCGTCGCCAGCTCCACGGTCATGACGGCGCCGTCCCGCCCCGCCATCGCGTCGACCGCGTTGGAGATCAGGTTGACCACGACCTGCCCCAGCCGCACTTCGCCCCCCATCGCCAGAACAGGGCCGGGGGCCAGATCCAGCCGCGTCTCGATCCCGGCCTCGCGGCGGCGCGTCTCGGTGATGTCGAGCGCGGCCTCGATCACGGCGCTGAGGTCGGTGACCACCGCCGGTTCCGGCTCGGCGCGGGCAAAGGCGCGCAGGTTACGGATGATGCGGCCCGCGCGGTGGGCCAGTTGGCCGATCTTCTCGAGATTGGCCGAAGCGGCGTCGACCTTGCCCCGCGCGAGGAACGTCGCACCGTTCTGGGCAAAGCTGCGGATCGCCATCAGGGGCTGGTTCAACTCGTGGCTGATGCCCGCGGACATCTGCCCCAGCGCCGAGAGCTTGCCCGCCTGCACGAGATCGGCCTGCGCGCGGTTGAGCGCGGCTTCGGCCTCGCGGCGCTCTCCGATCTCGGCGGTCAGGCGACGGTTGGCCTCGCGGAGTTCGCTCGTCCGGGCATCGACCCGCGCCTCGAGCAGCGCGTTGGCGCGGGCGAGGACGCGCCGCCGCTCCCACAGGGCGCCGAGGATGGCCCCGAGGACCAGCACCGCCGCCGCCGCCGCGACCGCGCGCGCCTGCGCCAGCGCGCGGGCCGGCGCGATGTCGAGCAGAAGCTCGCCCGTGAGGTCCAGCACCGGCAGCGGCAGCTCCAGGTGCAGCGCCTGTTCGGGCACGTAGCGCCCGGCCGAGACGCGGCGCACGTCGAAGCCCTGCACCGGCGTCAGGTCCTGGCGGACCGACCCGGCCAGAAGCTCCTCGCGGTTGGTCAGGACGATGCCGCCGGTCGCATCGGTGAAATAGATCGCCTGCGGTTCGGCCCGCCAGCCACGCTCCAACACCGTCAGGTCGCGCAGCACGCCGACCACGCCCACGACGCGCCCGCCCCGGAAGATGGGCGCGGCATGGACGAAGCTGCCGCCATCGGGCGTCGTCCCGATCCCCAGCGCGCCCTGCATCGCGCGCCGGAACCAGCGGCGGTCGCCCCGCTGGCTCTCGGCCCCCGAGGCGGACACCACGACCCGCCCCGACCGGTCCAGCAGAAGCACGTCGGACGCGCCCGCCCGGTCGGCGAAGCGTTGCAGGGTCAGCGCCTCGGCGGCGTCAAGGCGGGGGTCGTCGGAGAGGAGCACCGAAAGATCGCGCGTGCGCTGCAGCTCCAGCCGCAGGCGGTCAGCGGCGAGGCTGAGGTCGGCGCGGCCCTTGGCCTCGAGCGTGGCCAGCGTCGTGCCCAACGTCATCCACCAGACCAGCCCGGCGACCAGCGCCGCCGAAGCGGCCGTGACAAGGATGAGGACGAGGCGCGACATGGGGCCGAGCGTAGGCCATACGCCCCCCCTTTCGGAAGCCTTGACCGTCCGGCCCCGCGCGGGCACCCCGGCCCCCATGCAACGCTTCGACCAATCGCCCGTCGACCCTGCCTTCGTGCAGGACCCCTATCCGTTCTACGACCGGCTCCGCGTGGCGGGGCCGCTGGCGATCTGGTCCGACTACGGCATGCCCGTGGCGGCGTCGCGCGCGGTGGTCGACGCGCTCCTGCGCGACCGCCGGTTCGGACGCGAGGACCCGTATCCGCCCGCGCGCCCGGACCATCAGGCGGCGTTCTGGGCTGTCGAGGCGCATTCGATGCTGGAGCTTGAGCCGCCGCGCCACACCCGGCTCCGGTCGCAGGTGCTGCGCGCCTTCACTTCGCGGCGCATCGCGGCACTCGGGCCCGAGATTGCCGCGCTGGCCGCCACCCTGATCGACGCCTTCCCGGCGGGCGAATTCGACCTGCTCGAGGCCTTCGCGCGCCCGCTGCCCGTCCTCGTGATCGCGCGCCTTCTCGGCGTGCCCGAGGACGATGCGCCGAACCTGCTGCGCTGGTCGAACGCGATGGTCGGCATGTATCAGGCGGGGCGCAGCCATGCCGACGAGGTGGCCGCCGCGACTGCAGCCGCCGAATTCACGGCCTATCTGCGAGACGTGTTCCGGCGCCCGGTTCCGGACAGCCTGATCGCCCGGCTGCTCGAGGTGGCGGCCGAGGGCAAGCTGGCCCCCGAGGAGGTCGAGGCGACCTGCATCCTTCTGTTGAACGCCGGTCACGAGGCGACCGTGCACACCATCGGGAACGGCGTCGTGGGGCTGATCTCGGCGGGGGTCTGGGATCGTGGCGTCGGTGCCGCTGCCGTCGAAGAGGTGCTGCGCCACGACCCGCCCCTCCACATGTTCACCCGCTACGCGATGGAGGATGTCGAGGTCTTCGGCCATCGATTCGCGCGCGGCGATCAAGTGGGGCTGTTGCTCGGGTCGGCGAACCGCGACCCGTCGGCCTATGCGGATCCGGCGCGGTTCGATCCGGACCGCTACCCGGACGCGCCACCCCCCGTCAGCTTCGGCGCGGGGCTGCATTTCTGCATCGGCGCCCCGCTCGCGCGGCTCGAACTGGTCGAAGGTCTGGGCGCGCTCGCGACCCGCTGCCCGGGGCTCCGGGTGGTCGAGCCGCCGCGCTACGCCGATATCTACCACTTCCACGGGCTTGACCGGCTGATGGTCCGCACCTGACCCGTCGGCGACGCTTGGCCGATGGCCGCGTCCGCGCAGCCTGCCGATATTGAATATCCTGCGGGCCCGGATCAGGTCCGGCGAAAGATCACGCCGAAGGACCCCCGATGACCCGTCTCACCGCCGCCGCCCTGATCTTGACGCTCGTGCCGGCCTTGGCCGCGGCGCATCACAAGCCCGGCCATGCCGGGGGCCCGGACCGCGCGGACCGCGTCGTCGAGACTCCCGCCACCGGCCATTGCCCGCCGGGCCTTGCCAAGAAGGACCCGCCCTGCGTGCCACCCGGCCTCGCCAAGCGCGGCGACTACGCAGTGGGCGACCGCTATGACGGCGACTGGCGCGAATTCGACCGCGACCGCTTCGACCTGCCGCCGCTGGCCGAGGGGGAGGCGTATGTGCGCGTCGGCGACCGCATCCTGCGCCTCGACCGCGAGGAGCGGATCATCCTTTCCATCGTGGAGCTGGTCCTGAACTGATCGGCACCGCCGATTGATCCATGTCATCGCGGGCATCCCGTCGGGCGTGCAGTCTCCGGCAGGTATCCAACCTGACGGAAAGGACGTGACATGCTGAGCAAGAATATGGGTGGGACCGACCGCCTCCTGCGCGCGGTGATCGGCGCGGGGCTTCTGATCCTTGCCTTCGTAGCCCTCGTCGGCACGTGGGCGTGGGTCGCCGGTATCGTCGGCCTCGTGTTGCTGGCGACGGCGGCGATCGGGTATTGCCCGCTCTACGCGCCGTTCGGGATCAAGACCTGCCGGACCGGCACCTGACGCGGCGCCCGCCGCCGCCGGTCACTCGGCGGCGATGGTGCGACCCGCCAGCATCGGCTTGAGATAGCGGCCCGTGTGGCTGGCCTCGATCTCGGCGATCTCCTCGGGGGTGCCGGTGGCGACGATCTCGCCGCCGCCGTCGCCGCCCTCGGGGCCGATGTCGATGACGTGGTCGGCGGTCTTCACGACGTCGAGGTTGTGCTCGATCACGACGACCGAATTGCCTTGGTCGACAAGCTCGTGCAACACCTCCAGAAGCTTGCGCACATCTTCGAAATGGAGGCCCGTCGTCGGCTCGTCGAGGATATAGAGCGTGCGTCCGGTCGAGCGCTTCGACAGCTCCTTCGACAGCTTCACGCGCTGCGCCTCGCCACCCGACAGCGTCGTCGCCTGCTGGCCAACCTTGATGTAGCCGAGGCCCACCCGCATCAGCGCATCCATTTTCTCGCGGATCGACGGCACGGCCTTGAAGAAGGTCTGGGCGTCCTCGACCGTCATATCCAGGACGTCGGCAATGCTCTTGCCCTTGAAGAGGATCTCCAGCGTCTCGCGGTTGTAGCGCTTGCCCTTGCAGGTCTCGCACTCGACGTAGACGTCGGGCAGGAAGTGCATCTCGATCTTGATGACGCCGTCGCCCTGGCACGCCTCGCAGCGCCCGCCCTTGACGTTGAAGCTGAACCGGCCGGGCTTGTAGCCCCGCGCCTTGGCCTCGGGCAGCCCGGCGAACCAGTCGCGGATCGGGGTGAAGGCGCCCACGTAAGTCGCGGGGTTCGACCGGGGCGTGCGCCCGATGGGCCGCTGGTCGATGTCGATGACCTTGTCGAGATGCTCCAGGCCCTTGACCGTTTCGCAGGGCGCGGGCGTCTGACGTGCCCCGTTGAGCTTCATCGACGCCGTCTTGAACAGCGTCTCGATGGTCAGAGTGGACTTACCGCCACCCGACACGCCCGTCACGGCGACGAACTTGCCTAGCGGGTAGTCGACCGTGACGCCCTTGAGATTATTGCCCGTCGCCTTCACGACGGTCAGCTTCTTGCGGTTGCCCTTTCGACGCTTCGACCCGACCTCGATCATGCGCCGCCCGGCGAGATAGTCGCCGGTCACGCTGGCCGGATTCGCCTCAAGCTCGGGCGGCGTGCCCTGTGCGACGACCGTGCCGCCGTGAACACCTGCGCCGGGGCCGATATCGAAGACGTAATCAGCCTCGCGGATGGCCTCCTCGTCATGCTCGACGACGATGACCGTGTTGCCCTGATCGCGCAGGTTCTTGAGCGTGGTAAGCAAACGGTCGTTGTCGCGCTGGTGGAGGCCGATGCTCGGCTCGTCGAGGACGTAGAGCACGCCGGTCAGTCCGCTGCCGATCTGGGAGGCGAGGCGGATGCGCTGGCTCTCGCCGCCCGAGAGCGTGCCCGCGTTCCGGCTGAGCGTCAGGTATTGCAGGCCGACATTGTTGAGGAACCCCAGCCGTTCGCGGATTTCCTTGAGGATCGCGGCGGCGACCTGGTTGTTCTGCTTGGACAGTGCGTCCGGCACGTCGTCCACCCAGGCCAGCGCCTCGGCGATGGACATCTGGACGACCTGTCCGACATGCAGCCGCGCCTTGGGCGGGCCGATCTTCACGGCAAGCGCCTCGGGCCGCAGGCGGTACCCCTCGCAGACGCCACAGGGGCGGTTGTTCTGGTAGCGCTCGAACTCCTCGCGCACCCATGCGCTATCCGTCTCGCGGTAGCGGCGCTCCATGTTCGGGATCACGCCCTCGAAGACGCGCGTCACCTCGTAGATGCGCCCACCCTCGTCATAGCGGAACTTGATCTTCTCCTTGCCCGACCCGCGCAGGAACACCTCCTGCACCGTCTCGGGCAGGTCCTTCCACGGCGTCTTGGCGTCGAACTTGTAATGCTTGGCGATGGCCTGGATCGTCTGGGTGAAATAGGGGGACTTCCCCTTGTTCCACGGTGCAAGCGCGCCCTTCTCCAGCGTCAGCGTGACATCCGGCACCACCAGCCGCTCGTCGAAGAACAGCTCGGCCCCGAGGCCGTCGCAGGTCGGGCAGGCACCGAAGGGCGCGTTGAACGAAAACAGCCGCGGCTCGATCTCGGGGATGGTGAAGCCACTGACGGGACAGGCGAATTTTTCGCTGAACGTATGCCGCTCGGGCTCGCCCTCCTTTGGCGCCGTCTCGAGGATCGCGATCCCGTCGGCGAGGTCCAGAGCCGTGCGGAAGCTGTCGGCCAGTCGCGTCTCCAGCCCCTCGCGGACGACGATCCGGTCCACGACCACGTCGATGTCGTGGCGGAACTTCTTGTCGAGCTCGGGCGGGGTGTCGAGGTCGTGGAATTCGCCATCGACCTTGACCCGCTGGAAGCCCTGCTTGCGAAGCTCCAGCATTTCCTTGCGGTACTCGCCCTTCCGGTCGCGCACGATGGGCGCCAGCAGGTAGCCGCGCGTCCCCTCCTGCATCGCCATGACGCGGTCGACCATGTCCTGCACCTGCTGGGCCGTGATCGGCTCGCCGGTGGCGGGACTGTAGGGCGTGCCCGCGCGCGCGAAGAGGAGGCGCATGTAATCGTAGATCTCGGTCACGGTCCCGACGGTCGAGCGGGGATTCTTCGACGTCGTCTTCTGCTCGATCGAGATCGCGGGGCTGAGGCCGGAGATGTGATCGACATCCGGTTTCTGCATCATGTCGAGGAACTGCCGCGCATAGGCCGAGAGCGATTCGACGTAGCGGCGCTGCCCTTCGGCATAGATCGTATCGAAGGCCAGCGAAGACTTGCCCGAGCCCGACAGGCCTGTGATCACCACCAACCGGTCGCGCGGAATGTCGACGTCCACACCCTTGAGGTTATGCTCGCGCGCGCCGCGCACTTCGATGAACTTCTGCTCGGCCATGGACTACCCTCGAACGGTCAAGGCCACGACCTAGGGACGCATCGCCGCGAGACAATGGCGGCGTCCCGAAACGCCGCGGAACATTTACGGAACGTCTACCGTATCGCGCGCCGGTGTGCCAGAGGCCGCATGCCCCGACCAGAGCACCAGCGCGAGGCCCAGTGCGGCGACCGCCACCGTGATCCCGATCACGCCCGCCAGCCCCCACCCCAGAAGGAGTGCGACGACCGGCGTCCCCGTCACCGTCCCGAGATTGCCCAGCTGCGCGATGGCGCCCGTCGCCCGCGTGCGGTCGCGCGGATCGGGATTGAGATGCGGAATGGCCGCGAAGGACGCGCCCGGCACGACGCCCAGCGCCGCGAAGGCCAGATGCGCGGCACCCGGCACGCCCGCCGCGAGGCCCAGCATCCCGAGGATGGTCCCGGCATAGCCGACGGCGGCGACATCGTGGGGCGCGAACCGTCGGCAGAGCGCGCCGCCGAGCAGCGTCGTCAACAGCGTGACGAGCGGCAGTGTCGTGGCGAGGATCGGCGCGTCGAGCAGCCCCGGCAGGAACGTCAGCATCGCGATGAAAAGGAAGGTATAGGGCACGAAGCCCAAACCCGGTGCGACTGTCCGCAGACGGCCGTAGATCGCGCGGTGCATCGCCACGGGGTCGATGGACGGGCGCGTCACGGGAATGCGCGGCACGCGTCGCCAGAGTGCAGCCGCCGTCGCCAGCATCAGAACGCCATGCGCCGCGAAGAGAAGCGGCAGGCCGCCCGCCCCCGTCACCAGCGGGAAGAGCCGGGCCGCGATCGCGAAGGCCAGCCCGAAGAACACCGCCCAGAGGCCCATCGCCAGCGGTCTGTCCCGGTCGCTCGCCGCAGCGGCCATCAGGGGCGGGCCGCCCACGACGAGGGCCAGATGCGCGAAGCCTTCCAGCACGCGGAGCGCCGCGAAGCCGCCATAGCCGGGCATCGCCGCCTGCATCAGCGAGAGCGCACCGCCGAAGACCAGCCCGCCGAGGAAGGTCCGCCCCGGCCCGAGTGCCGCGGCGATGCCGCCCGCCATCGCGCCGAAGATCAGGCCGACCAGCCCCACCATCGACACGAGCACGGCCACCGCCGCGAGGTCGCGCCCGAAGGCCTCCGCCAGCAGCGGCAGGGTCAGCGAGACCTTGGCGAACTGCACCGCCGCCATCAGCCCGCCGAAGAAGACGAGGGCCACCAGCCCCCAGCGCGTCCTGTCCATGGCGTCTCCCTGTCAGGTCGGCCCGACGAAGGCCATGCCGGATCGCCGTGAATGCCACAGTCTTGCCGTGCCGCCATGCTCGACTGGTGCGAACCAGATGAATCAAATCGCCCGAGGCCCCCAATGGACCCCGTCACGCGCGCCGCCGCCTTCTACAAGTCCAGCGTCCTGATCGAGGTCGTGCTGGTGCCCGCGCTCCTCTGCCTGATCCTCGCGCTGGTCTTCCGCCGCCGCACCGAGCTGTCGTGGCACGCGATCCAGAACACCGCCGCGACGCTGCTGGTGGTCTTCGTGAATTACGGCTTCGCGCTCTGGTTCTTCCGTGACATCGCCGCCGCCATCCAGGCGGGCTACGATCTTCTGCGCATCCCGCAGCTCGACGCCGCGATCTGGAACGGCTGGCCGATCTGGCTGCTCGCCGTACTGGGCCTCGCGGCGAAGGACCTCGTGGATTACTGGAACCACCGGCTGATGCATACGCGGCTGGGCTGGCCGACCCATGCGGCGCATCATTCCGACACCCATGTGAATGCCTTTACCGCCTTCCGCATCCACGCCATCGAGATGGTGATGATGACGGCCGGGCACATCATGATGCTGACCTGGCTCCAGATGCCGCATGTCATTCCCGCCGCGCTGATCCTCTCGGGGCTGCACACGATGTATGTCCATATGGACCTGCCGTGGCGGCACGGTCCGCTGAAGCTGCTGATCGCATCGCCGAGCTTTCATCGCTGGCACCATGCCGACGTGCCCGCGGCCTATGGCAAGAACCTCGCCAACCACGTCCCGCTCTGGGACAAGCTCTTCGGGACGTATTACGACCCCGGACCCTGCCGCGACGTGCCGATGGGCGCGACCTCGAGCGGGGTGGAGGACAAGGATCCCGTCGCGATCCTCACCTACCCGGTGCGCGAATGGGCGCGGATGTGGTCCGGGCGCCGGTCGGCCAAACCCGCCCGCACGAAGCCTTCGCACGTCTGAGCGGGCCGACCCCGCGCGGGACTGAAACATCCGCGCTCATGGCGCCTGTCGCGAAATCAGCGGCTTGGCCCTGTCGCGCCGATTCGCCGTGATCGGACCGGCCGCCCGGCTCAGGGCGAGGCGCCGTCCGTGCTATGCTGGGCGCACCGACCGGTCGCGTCGATGCGACGGGCGGTCCATCGATTGGGGGAAATCCATGTTTGCACGAGTGACACCATTCAAGATGAAGGCCGGCAGCCGCGACGCCGCGATCCGGGATATGCAGGCCATGAAGGAGGACATCATGGCCCTGCCGGGGATGCAGCGCTTCGTGAACGTCATGGCCGAGGACGGGTCGGGATACGTGATCTCGCTGGTCGAGAGCGAGGAGGTCTCGAACGCCAATGCCGACAAGGTCGCGGCGCTCTGGGGCCGGATGAGGGACCACCTCGAGTCGGCGCCTGAAAGCGCGGGCTTCAACGTCGAGGCCGACTGGGCGATGTAGCCTGGCCAGGGGGGGGCGCCCCGCAGGGCGCGCCCCCGTTTTTCAGAAATGGATCGCGCGCCCGTCCGCATCGAGCACGCTCTCGTGCATCATTTCCGACAGGGTCGGATGCGGGAAGACGGTATGCGCCAGATCCTCCTCGGTGGTCTCCAGTTGGCGGCCGACCACGTAGCCCTGGATCAGCTCGGTCACCTCGGCGCCGATCATGTGCGCGCCCAGCAGCTCGCCTGTGGTCTTGTCGAAGATGGTCTTCACCATGCCCTCGGGCTCACCCAGCGCGATGGCCTTGCCGTTGCCGATGAAGGGGAAGTGCCCGACCTTGATGTCGTGCCCCGCCTCCTTGGCCTTGGCCTCGGTCATGCCGACGCTGGCGACCTGCGGATGGCAATAGGTGCAGCCCGCGATGCTCTCGGGGCGGACCGGATGCACGTCGTTCTTGCCCGCGATCAGCTCGGCCACCATGACGCCCTCGTGGGACGCCTTGTGCGCCAGCCACGGCGCGCCCGCGATGTCGCCGATGGCGTAGACGCCCTCGACCCCGGTGCGGCAGAACTCGTCGGTGACGACATGGCTGCGGTCGATCTTCACGCCCGCCTCTTCCAGCCCCAGATCCTCGACATTGCCGACGATGCCCACGGCGGAAATCACGGTGTCGAACTCGTGCGTCTCGGCCTTGCCGCCGCTTTCGATGGTCGCGATCACCTTGGTCTTCTGGCGATCCAGCGACTTGACCACGGCCTTCTGCAGGATCTTCATTCCCTGCTTCTCGAACTGCTTCTTGGCGAACTTGGAGATTTCCTCGTCCTCCACCGGAAGGATGCGGTCCATCACCTCGACGACCGTCGTCTCGGCGCCCAGCGTGTTGTAGAAGCTGGCGAATTCGATGCCGATGGCACCCGACCCGATGACCAGCAGCTTCTTCGGCATATGCGGCGGCTGGAGCGCGTGCTTGTAGTTCCAGACCCGCTCGCCATCGGCTTCCAGCCCCGGAAGGTTCCGCGCCCGCGCTCCGGTGGCGATGACGATGTTCTTGGCCGTCAGCTCTTCGGTGCCCTTGTCGGTCGTGACGCTGACCTTGCCCTTCCCGGCCAGCTTTGCCGCGCCCATGATCGTGGTGACCTTGTTCTTCTTGAAGAGGTGCCCGATCCCGCCCGAGAGCTGCTTGGCCACGCCGCGCGACCGCTTGACCACCGCGTCGAGGTCGTAGTCGATCCCCTCGGCCTTCAGTCCGAACTCCTTGGCGCGGTGCATCAGGTGGAACACCTCCGACGAGCGCAGCATCGCCTTGGTCGGGATGCAGCCCCAGTTGAGGCAGATGCCGCCGAGATGCTCGCGCTCGATGCAGGCGACGTTCATGCCAAGCTGGGCCGCGCGGATGGCGGCGACATAGCCGCCGGGGCCTGCGCCGATGACGATCAGGTCGAATTGCTTGGCCATCTGCGGCGCCTCCGTAAAAATCGTTCAGCGTTAAACTATGCCGACGATCCCCCAAGGGAAACCCCGCCGCCCCGGCGGTTGCGTCAAAGCCGCCATGCGACGGGCGGCGCGGCGGTCAGTCCTGCAATTCGCGCAGGATCGCGCCGTAGGCACCTTCGTCGAGGAACGCCTGCTCGCGCGGCGAGGTCGTCCGGCCCAGCGCATCGTTGCGGAACGGAAATCGGCCGAAGCGGCGGATGATCTCGCGATGGGCGCGGGCGTGAAGCAGGGTCTCTGGCGCGTTCATTCGCGTCATGATGAGGCGCACCGCCCGCTCCTGGTCGGCGAGGTTCTCGGAATGCTCCAGCGGCAAGTAAAAGAACTGCCGCTCGGGCTCGGGGATGGCGCGGTCGTGGCCCCGGTCGATCGCCCCCTTGGCCACGCTGCGCGCCAGCGGATCGGTCTCGAACGCCCGCCCGGAGCCGCGATGCATGTTGCGCGAGAATTGATCCGTCAGGATCAACAGGGCCAGCGCACCCCGCGCCGAGGTCGCCCAATGGTTCAGCTGCCCCGCCGCAGCCGCGTCCCACGCGTCCCGGAACCGTTCGCTTATGGTGGCGTCCAGCTTATCGCCGCCCTTGTACCAGTCCTCCGGCCCGCATTCCTCGAGCCAGAATGTCAGCACGTCCTCGGGGTCGTGTTCCATAGGTCCCTCCCTCTCTCCTGCGACGCCAACCCCCGTTGGCACCGGTCGGTTCACTTCGCCACGGCCACGGCCCCGTCGGCGGATGTCTCGTCCCACTCCCATTCGTCGACCACGTTGCCGATCGTCACCGGCGTGGCGGCCATCGCGGGCACGGGCACGTATTGCGCGGCATCGTCCGAGGACTCGATCGCGGGCCGCTGCGTCATCCGCCAGACCGCATAGGCCGCCAGCCCGGCCATCAGCACGGCGATGAAGACGAAGAACCCGCGCGGGCCGATCAGATCCATCAGGGCACCGGTCACGATCGGACCCCCGATGGCGCCCAGCCCGTTGATAAACAGAAGCCGGGCCGACGCCGCCGCCATGTCCTCGTAATCGAGATGGTCGTTCGTATAGGCCAGAAGGACCGAATAGAGCGGGTTCGCCATGCCCCCGATCACGAAGGCCGCCACCAGAAGTCCCGTGAACCCGGCCAGCCCCGTCGCGCCCAGCACACAGCCCAGACAGCCGATCAGCGCGGTGATGACGATCAGGCGGCGCCGGTCCAGCCGGTCCGACAGCCAGCCGATCGGGTATTGCACCAGCATCCCGCCGACGAAGATCATCGAGATGAAGAGCGCGATCTCGCCGCTCGTCAGGCCGGACTGCGCGCCGAACACGCCGCTCATCCCGAAGAGCGCCGAGAACATGCCCCCCATCAGGAAGATGCCGATGCAGCCCAGCGGCGAGACGGCGTAGATTTCGCGGAAGGTCATGGCCTTGGTGGTCTCGAAGGGCGGAACCGGCGTGGCCGATAGCAGGATCGGCGCGAAGCTGAGCGACACGAGCACCGAGACGAGGATGAAGAGCGAGTAGCCCGCCGCGTCCCCGATCGCGAAGAGACCCTGCGCCGTCACGATCCCCAGCATCTGTGCAATCATGTAGAGCGACAGCGCCCGCCCCCGCGTCTCGTTCGTGGTCGTGTTGTTGAGCCAGCTCTCGGCGACGATGTAGACGCCGCAGAAACAGAACCCCAGAAGGAAGCGGAGGCCCGTCCAGCTGACCTCCTGCACGAGGGCCGGATAGAGGATCAGGCCGGCGGAGGCGAAGCTGCCGAGGGCGGCGAAGACGCGCACATGGCCGACGCGGCGGATCATCTCGGGCACCACCTGCGAGCCCAGAAGGAAGCCCGCGAAGTAGGCCGAGACCACGACCGACATCCACGCGGTCGAAAACCCTTCGAGTTCGCCGCGCACGCCGATCAGCGTGCCCTGCATCCCGTTGCCGATCATCAGGAGCATGATCCCGAGCAGCAGCGCCCACGAGTTGCGGATGACGGTGAACATGGGCGACCTCCGGGCACGCGACTTTTCCGGCGCCTACGCCCCGTGCGGCGCGCCGTCCATTCCGAAAGCGAAGCGCCCTGTCGGGAACGCGCATCGCGCCTCAGGGCAGGAGAAGCGAGGCGTCCCCGTAGCTGAAGAAGCGGTAGTCCTCCGCGACTGCATGGGCATAGGCGGCCAGCATGCGTTCGCGCCCCATGAGCGCCGAGACCAGCATCAGGAGTGTCGATTGCGGCAGGTGAAAATTGGTCATAAGCCCGTCCGCCGCGCGGAATTCGAAGCCGGGATAGATGAAGATGTCCGTGTCGCCCCGGAACGGCGCGATCGGCCCGCCCCGCGCCGCCGTCTCGATCAGGCGCAGCGCGGTCGTGCCCACCGGGATCAAACGGCCGCCATTCGCCTTCGTCTGCGCCATCGCGGCGGCCGCCTCGGGGGTGACTTCGCCCCACTCGGCATGCATCCGGTGGGTCGTGACGTCCTCGACCGTGACCGGCAGGAAGGTGCCCGCGCCGACATGGAGCGTGACTTCCGTGAAGGCGACGCCCCGCGCGCGCAGCGCCTCGAGCAGTGGGCGGTCGAAATGGAGGCTCGCCGTGGGTGCTGCAACCGCACCCGCATGTCGCGCCCAGACCGTCTGGTAGTCGTCGCGGTCCGCCGCGTCGGGCGCACGCTTCGCCGCGATATATGGCGGTAGCGGCATGGTCCCCGCGCGCGCGATGGCCGCGTCCAGCGCGTCGCCCGTCGCGTCGAACCGCACGACGACCCGTTCGCCCAAACCTTCCACCACGCCGGTCAGTCCGTCGAATTCCAGCCGGTCGCCCACGCGCATCTTGCGCTGCGGCTTGCCCAGCGCCGCCCACGCGCCGTCGGGGCGCGCTTCGGTCAGCGTCAGCTCGACCCGCGCACGGCCCGAGCCGTCCCGCGTCTCGCGCACCCGTTCGCCCACCAGCCGCGCCGGGATCACCTTGGTGTCGTTCAGAACCAGCCGGTCGCCCGGGCGCAGCAGGTCCACGAGGTCGGTCACCACGCGGTCCGCGATGCCGCCCGCGTCCATGACCATCAGACGGGCCGACGACCGGGGGCGCGCGGGCCGCGTCGCGATCAGCCGCTCGGGCAGGTCGAAGTCGAAATCGCTCAGGTTCATGCCGCGCCCCTATCAGGAGGGCGGCGGCCGACGGAAGATCTCGCGGAAGATGCCGGGCGTCAGGATCGACAGGGGATCGACCGAGACCTGCGGGTTCGCCGCCGCCCCGCGCAGCTGATAGGTGAACCCGAACAGCCCCTCGTCGCGCCGCGAGAAGAGCGCCCCGAACAGCCCGTTGACGAGGTAGATCGGCGAAATCACACCCTGCAGGTCCATCCGCTTGGTGCCCAGATCGAAGGTGCCGTCGGCCGTAATCGACATGGACGGCCCGACCGCGCTGGCGCGCTGAATGACGATATCGCCAGGGCGGAGCGCGAAATCGCTTTCGACGGTCAGGAAGACGAGGCCCTCGCCGCCGAGCTGTTCGAGGATGCCGACCACCGACAGCGTCTGCAGAAGCGAGGCCAGCGCCGGCGCGTTGCGCACCCGGATGTCGCTGCCGCGCAGGGTGCCGCCATAGACGCCCTCGCGCGCCGTCGGGCGCAGCGTCAGCGTCAGCACGCCGCCGCGCGCATCCTGGAACAGCCCCGCCGACCGCAGGACGCCGCCGCCGTCACCGGTGCGGATCTGGACGGCGGCGCCCCCGGCCTGCGGCGCCAGCACGCCTTCGATCGGGCTGCCGCCGTTGACCCGCGCGGTGAACTGGCCCGTGGCCCCCCGCAGCTCGGCGCGCAGATCGGTCAGGGCGATCCCCTCGGTCACGGTCAGCCGGTCGAGCGCGATGGCCAGCGGCGCCGGGTTCCCGCCCCCGCCGCCGCTATCCTGGGCGAGCAGCGCGCGACGGAGATCCGCCTGTCCGCCCCTAATCGCGATGGCGGGCGCGGCCCCCTGCCCCCGCCCGGTCAGCGTCAGCGGCCCGGTGAAGAACGCCGTCTCGACCCGGTCGAACCGCGCCACCCCGAGGCCGCCGCCGTCCCGTAGCGTGACCGTGCCGTCTGCCGAAAGACCCGGCGCGTCGAGCGCCAGCCGCGTCA
Organism: uncultured Jannaschia sp.; assembly: GCF_947503795.1. NCBI lineage: Bacteria > Pseudomonadati > Pseudomonadota > Alphaproteobacteria > Rhodobacterales > Roseobacteraceae > Jannaschia > uncultured Jannaschia sp. The sequence continues at coordinate 1,976,786 of NZ_CANNEZ010000001.1, forward strand.
CCTCGGGCGTGGCGCCCAACACCACGTCGAGTGCCAGCGATGCCGCCCGGTCGCGCCCTTTCGACCAGCCGATCGCGGGCAGCGCCAGCGCGGCACCGCGCAGATCGGACGTCAGCGACAGCCGGGGCGGCGCGCCCGCGGGCAGCGTGATCGCGACCTCGGCGGGGGTCTCTCCCGACAGGGTGACGGCCCCAAGCGCTATCCCCAGCCGGTCCAAGCCCTCGGGCGTGAGGCGGACCGTGCCACTGACCCGCCCCGGCTCGGGCAAGGGGCGTGGCGGCGGGGGCGTCGCGTCGGGGTCGATCGGCACCTCGGATGGCGGCGGAAGAACCTGGCGCCATCGTCCCGAGAACGGGATGCCCTCGAAGGCCGCGTCGCCCGCGATCTCGACCAGCCCCGGCAGGGCCCGCAACTCCAGCCGGTCGGCCGCGATGCGGCGCCCCGGCACGATCTCCTCGGAGACGACGTCGCGCAGGGTCGCGGCCACGTCGTAGGTGATATCGGCGGGCGCATTGCCCTTCCGCAGCGGCAGCGTGACCGCGACCCGCGCCTCGGCCCGACCGGAGGCGAGCGTCCGATCCTTGCGAAGCCGTTCCAGCAGGCGGAACGGCCGGTTGTCCATCAGCGCGAGCAGGTCGCCGACCTCGCCCCGCGCCAGGAGGTCGAGCTCGCCCCTCGCGGGCCGCTCGGTGGCGTCGAGGATCACGAAGCGCGACCCGGCGAGGTCGATGCGCCCGGCCTCCGCCGCGTCGCCGCCGGGTCCGATCCCCGGCACCGTGCCCCCGTCGAGCCGGATCGAGAAGCGACGATCGTCGAGCTGCGCCGCCCCCGCCGCACCCTCGGCCAGCGGCATGTGGCGCATGTAGCGGAAGCGTCCCCCCGAAAAGGCGAAGGACCCGAGCACCTCGGGCACCGCGCCCGGTCGCAGCCGGATCGCGGCATTGGCTTCGGTCGCAACACCCCCGCGCAGGTTCGACGCGTACCAGTTGCGCGCCTGCGGTGCGACGTCCGGGGGCCAGAGCGCGGTCAGGTCGTCCACCGCCATTTCGGGCACGGTCAGCCGGAGCGAACCGTCGAGCCCGCCCGCCACGAAGCCGATCCGTCCCGTCGCGCGCGCCGTGCCCGACGGCCCCGTCACCATCGCCTGCCCGATGCGCAGCGCCAGGGGCGCCTGCGTCACCCGCGCCTCGACCAACCCGCTGTCGAAGGCGACCGAGCGGTCGAACATGCCATCGGGATCGAAGAGCGTCCGCCCGAGACGGAGTTGTATTTGCGCGGGGCCGGTTATGCCGTCCTCGAGCAGGATCTGCCCGCCCGCCTCGACCGACAGGGCGTCGGAGCTGGCGGCGATATCCTCGAGCGCGATGCGGTCCGATCCCGGCACCCAGGCGAACCCAAGCGTCGCACGGTCGAGCGTGTAGCCCGGCCGGTCGACCATCCGCCCGTCCCGAAGCGCGACCGTCCCGCGCAGCGGACCAGGCACGCCGTCCTCGGCCAGCGTCACGCCCGCGCTGGCCGAAAGGTCGCCCATCGCCAGCGACAGGGCGGGCACGCGCGGCAGCGCCTCGGCCAGTGCCGCCACCGGCAGATCGGTCAGCGCAAGCCGGGCCAGCGCGCCCTCGCCCGCCGCCAGCCGCTGCATCGTCGCGGCCAGCCGTGCGGTCCGCCCGCCCGGCAACGGGATGTCCGTCCCGAGGTCGAGCGTCACGGCATCGTCCCCGCGGGTCAGCGTTACCGTGCCGTTCTCGATCCGCTGCGACAGACCCGTGACCGCATCCGAGAGCCGCAGGCGCACCCCGTCGATCCGCACGACGTCGAGATCGACGAGAACCGGCACCGCGAGCGCGGCGTCGAGCGCGGCGAGCCCCTCGGCCCAGTTCGATGGAAGGGCGCCGCCGCCCCCGCCGAACGCGAGGTTGAAGCGGCCATCCGCGTCACGTGCGATGTCGAGCGAAAGGTCCTCCACCGTCACCTGTCGTGGCCTGAGCCGTCCCCGCATCAGGGCCGCCCCGTCCAGCGCGACCTGCGCGTCCGGCAGCGCCAGAAGGTCGGCGCCGTCATCCGAAAGACCCGCGTCGCGCAGCCGCAGCCGCAGCGCCTGCGCGTCCAGATCGTAGCCCAGCGCCACCGATCCCAGCCGCACGCTCCGCCCGCCCAGATCCCGCGACAGCCGCGCCTCCAGCCGCGACACCGCCCAGTCCGGCAGGGCCACCGGCCCCTCGGTCAGGCGCCACGCGCTGCCCGCCAGAAGGGCCGCGACCACCAGCAGCACGACGCCCAGCGCCCGGAGCGGGCGGCGGCGGCGGGCGGGGGTGTCGGACATGGGCGCAGGCTCCGCATCGGGGACCCCGACCTTGACCCGACCCCGTCCGGGTTCCAAGTCCCGACGCAGCGCACCCCCAATGGAGAGACCCCATGACCATCGAACCCGGACAGGACGCCCCCGCCTTCGCGATGCCCACGGGCGGCGGCGGCGAGGTGTCGCTCGCCGACCTCAAGGGCAAGCAGGTCGTGCTGTATTTCTACCCCAAGGACGACACGCCCGGCTGCACCAAGGAGGCCATCGCCTTCACCGAGGCCGCCGCCGAGTTCGAGGCGGCGGGCGCGGTGATTGTCGGCGTGTCGAAGGACAGCGTCTCCAAGCATGAAAAGTTCGCCGCCAAGCACGATCTCGGCGTGATCCTCGCGTCGGACGAGGAAGGCACGACCTGCGAGGATTACGGCGTCTGGGTCGAGAAGAACATGTACGGCAAGACCTACATGGGCATCGAGCGGGCGACGTTCCTGATCGACGAAGGCGGCGTCGTGAAGCAGGTCTGGCGCAAGGTAAAGGTGCCGGGCCATGCAGACGCGGTGCTGGAGGCCGTGCGCGCATGATGGCCGCGGCCGGACGGGGCCGCGCCACGTGATCCCGCTCGCGCAGATGGCGGTCGAGGTGCTGGGCACCGCCGACCCCCGCGCCAAGACCGATCTCTCGCGCGCCCATGCGGCGACCTGGATGGACGCCCGCGCCGACGGGGCCCTGCCCGAGATCGGCATTGCCGCGCCGCCCGACCGGCCCGCGCGCCCCGACCGGCCCGAACTTCTGCACCCGCGCGACGTGCCGCGCCGCAAGCCCGGCACGCCCGAGGGACGGATCGCACTCCTGCATGCCGTCGCGCATATCGAGCTGAACGCGGTCGACCTCCACTGGGACGTCATCGCGCGGTTCTCCAACGTCCCCCTGCCGCCGGGCTTCTTCGACGACTGGGTGCGCGCGGCGGATGACGAGTCGAAGCATTGGGGCCTGATGTCCGACTGCCTTCGGGCCGCGGGGTCGCATTACGGCGCCCTGCCCGCCCATGCCGGCATGTGGCGTGCCGCCGAGGAGACGGCGGGCGACCTGATGGCCCGGCTCGCGGTCGTGCCGATGGTGCTGGAAGCGCGGGGGCTCGACGTCACGCCGGGCATGATCGACGTCTTCCGACGGGCGGGCGAGGACGGCGCCGTGGCCGCGCTCGAGACGATCTACGCCGAGGAGGTGGCCCATGTCGCCTACGGCTCCAAATGGTTCAACTTCCTCTGCGGGCGGGACAACCTCGATCCGCGCCCGACCTTCCACGACCTCGTGCGGACGCATTTCCACGGGCTCCTGAAGCCGCCCTTCAACGAGGAGAAGCGCGCCGATGCGGGGCTGCCGCCCGACTTCTACTGGCCCCTGACCGAAGAGGCGTGACCCGCAACCGGCGGGATTTTGCTCACAGGGGGGGCCACAGGCCGGGCGCGAAGGCCCTCCGGTTGCGAGAAGGGTCACATCTGACTAGAACGCGACGACTTGTGCCGCTTGGATCGGCGCCTGGGGAACGGAACGCGCGAACGCCCATCAGAGGTGGCGCACCACAGACGAGGGGAGACGGGGTTTGAAGCAACGCCTGTCCGATAGACTGAACGCGCGCCTTGAGCGCTACCTTCCCGAGCAACGCCTCTTTCTCAAATCCGATGATGGAACCCGGTTCATCCGGATGCGTCCGCTGACGCAGGCCACGATCCTGTCCGGCGGCGCGCTGGTGCTGGGCTGGATGGTCGTAGTGACCTCGTTCTTCCTGATTGGCGCGATCACCTCCGGCTCCAGCCGCGATCAGATCGCCCGTGCCCAGCTCGCCTACGAGACGCGCCTCCAGGCCCTGTCGGACGAGCGCGACGCTCGCGCCCGCGAGGCCGAACAGGCGCTTGGGCGCTTCTACATCGCCCTCGACGAGGTCTCGAAGATGCAGGGCACGCTGCTCGCCTCCGAGCAGCGGGTCCGCGAACTGGAAACCGGCATCGAGGTCATCCAGCGCACCCTCCGCCGCACGGTTGCCGAGCGCGACACCGCCCGCGACGAGGCCGAGACGATCCTCGCCCGGATCGAGGACGCCCCCGAGGCCGCCGCCACGGCCGAGCGCCGCGCCGCCGATGCCTCGGCGACTGCCGCCGCACTGGCCGAAGTGCTCGACGCCACCGCGCTCCAGCGGGACGAGGCCGTTGTCGTGGCCGAGGGCGCCGATGCCGAGATCGACCGGATGGAGGCGATGGCCGCCCTCATGGCCGATCGCAACGACCGCATCTTCGGCCGGCTGGAAGAGGCCGTGCAGGTCTCGCTCAGCCCGCTGGAAAAGGTCTTTGCCCGCTCCGGCATCTCGACCGACGCGATTCTCGACCAGGTTCGCCGCGGCTATTCCGGCCAGGGTGGCCCGCTCGAGCCGCTGGTCCTTTCGACCCGCGGCAACCCGAGCGAGCTCGACCTCGACACCCAGCGCGCCAACCGCCTGTTGAACCGCCTCGAAGAGGTGGAGCTCTACCGCATCGCCGCCGAGAGCCTGCCGCTTGCCCATCCCGTGCCGGGCCCGCATCGCCGCACGTCGGGCTTCGGCCCGCGCTGGGGCCGGATGCATTCGGGCATGGATTTCGCCGGGCCGCGCGGCTCGACGATCCTCGCCACCGCCGAGGGCACCGTCACCCATGCCGGCTGGCAGTCGGGCTATGGCAAGCTGGTGAAGATCCAGCACCCGCTGGGCTTCGAGACGCGCTATGCGCATCTTAACTCCATCAACGTGCGGCAGGGCCAAAGGGTCTCGCGCGGGCAGAATATCGGTGGTATGGGGACCACCGGACGTTCGACCGGGGTGCATCTTCACTACGAAATTCGCCGCGGCGGGCAAGCCCTGAACCCAGTCACTTTCATAAACGCAGGTCAGGATGTTTTCTAAATCCAAGCTGAACCAGCCCGGCGGCGACGCCGACAAGCCCAACACGCCCAGCTCGGGCTCGCCCGCGCCGTCGTCCCCGCCGTCCAAGCCCGCCGGGCTTGAACTCGGCGCAGGCGCGCAGGCGATGAAGCCCAAGGTCGCGCCGTCGACCCTGTCGGGTGACCTGCTCATCAAGGGCGACCTGAAGACCTCCGGCGATATCCAGATCGAGGGTGAGGTCGAGGGCAACATCCAGGCCCACCTGCTGACCGTTGGCGAAGGGGCCGTGGTCCGCGGTGAGGTGATCGCCGACGATATCGTCGTCAACGGGCGCGTCATCGGGCGTGTGCGGGGCCTCAAGGTCCGGCTCACTTCCACCGCGCGGGTCGAGGGCGACATCATCCACAAGACCATCGCCATCGAATCCGGCGCGCATTTCGAAGGCGCCGTCCAGCGGCAGGACGACCCGCTCGGCCAGTCCGGGTCCTCCAAGCCGTCGGCGGCTGCAAAGCCCGCGGCCACCGGTGGATCGTCCAAGCCCGAGGGCGCCGGCTCCTGAGTTCCGCCCACCCGTGACGAACGACACGACGACCCCGCCCCGACCCCGGAGCGGGGTTTCGCGTCTTCCGGGCCTCGAAGGCCGCATCCCGCGCCCGCGCCGCACCGCCGTGGTCCTTTCGACGATGGGCTCGTTGGGCGACCTCTATCCCGTCCTCTCGATCGCGCGTCATCTCGACCAATCAGGCATCGAAGTGCGCCTCGCGCTGAGCCCCGACGATTGCGACATGGCGCGTCGCTGGGGGCTGCTCGCGACACCCGTGGGCCCCTCCGAGGCCGAGATCTGCGAGCGGCTGGGGGTCACCCGCGACCAGATCGCGCGCGAGGTGCTGCGCGACCCCGGCCCCCTGATCCGCGACGTGCTGATCCCGATGCTGCCCGCCCTGACCGAGGAGCTGGCTCCGCTGACCTACGGCGCCGCGGTAGTCGCCGCCACCGCCTTCGCGCTCCACGCGCCCTTGGCGGCCGAGCGGGCGGGCCTGCCGTATGTGCCGCTGATCCTGCAACCGATGATGCTCTTCTCTGCGCTGGACCCGCCTCGAAGCCGCCGCTTCGGCGCGACGGTCCCATCCCCGGCGAACCCGCTGACACGCGCATGGAACCGCGCATGGATCGGCGCGGCACGCGCGGTGCTGCGCGCCCGCCATGCCGCCGACCTGACCCGCGTGCGCGCCGGCTTCGGCCTGCCGCCGCAGCCCGGCACGCCTCTTCTGGATCACGGGGCGACGGTGCCCCTGCGCCTCGGGCTCTGGTCGGACCGCTTCGCGCCCGCCCCCGCCGACCGGCCCGACGATTTCGAGGTGGTGGGCTTTCCCGCCGCCCCCGACGGCGACCTGCCCCAGCCCGTGATCGACTGGCTCGACGCGGGCCCCGCACCGCTTGTGGTGACGCTGGGCAGCGTGGCGCAGCGCCTGGGCGGCGAACGCTTCTGGGCCGAGGCCGTCGCACTGGCGCGACGCATGGGGCTTCGCGCCGTGCTTTTGCGGGGCGAGGCCGAGGTGCCCGAGGGCCCCGACATCCTGTCGCTGCACTACGCGCCCCATGCGCCGCTGTTCCCGCGCGCGGCGGCGGTCCTGCACCACGGTGGGATCGGCAGTACGGCCGAGGCGCTTCGCGCCGGTCGCCCGCAGCTCGTCGTGCCGGTGGGCGGGGATCAGCCCGACAATGCCGCGCGTCTCGAACGGATGGGCGTCGCCGTATCGATCGACGCCAAGCGCTTTCGCGCGGCCCGCGCCGCCGCACGATTGACGGACCTGCTGGGGCGGTTCGACTACGGCGCGGCGGCGACTCTGGGCGAGGCGATCGCGGGGCGCAACGGGGCCAGCATCGCCGCCTTGCACCTCGCGCGGCTGGCGCTCCAGTCGCGGCCGCGCCCGCTCGCCGTCGTGTCCTGACGCTCAGCCGGCGGCGTCGGCCCGACTCTTGCCGCTGGCATTCGAGGCCAGGACGCTCGCCATCACGCCGTCCAGCGACCCGTCCAGCACGCCCGACGTGTCCGACGTCTCGTAGCCCGTCCTGAGGTCCTTCACCATCTGGTAGGGCTGCAGCACGTAGGACCGGATCTGGTTGCCCCAGCCCGCATCGCCCTTGGCCTCGTGGGCGGCGTTGATCTCGGCGTTCCGGCGATCAAGCTCCATCTGGTAGAGCCGGGACTTCAGTGCCTTCATCGCGATGTCGCGGTTCTGGTGCTGCGATTTTTCGGACGAAGTCACGACGATATTCGTCGGGATGTGGGTGATCCGCACCGCCGAGTCGGTGGTGTTGACGTGCTGCCCGCCCGCACCCGACGACCGGTAGGTGTCGATGCGGATGTCCGACGGGTTCACCTCGATGTCGATGTTGTCGTCGACCACCGGATAGACCCAGACGGAGGCGAAGGACGTCTCGCGCGTGCCCTTGCCGAAGGGCGAGATGCGCACCAGCCGGTGGACCCCGCTCTCGGATTTCAGCCACCCGTAGGCGTTCTTGCCGCTGATCTTGTAGGCGACGGATTTGATGCCCGCCTCGGACCCGGCCTCCTGGCTTTGCAGCTCGACGTCGAAGCCGCGCTTGCCCGCCCAGCGGACATACATCCGCTGCAACATCTCGGCCCAGTCGCAGGCTTCCGTGCCGCCCGCGCCCGCGTTGATCTCGAGGAAGGTATCGTTGCCATCCGCCTCGCCGTCGAGCAGCGCCTCGAGCTCCTTCTCGGCGGCGATGGCAACCAGCTTCGCGATGGCGGCCTCGGCCTCGGATACGATCTCGGCGTCATCCTCCATCTCGCCCAGCTCGATCATCTCGACGTTGTCGGAGGTGTCGCGCTCCAGCGACTCGATGGCCTCGATCGCGTCGATCAGGCCCTGACGCTCGCGCATGAGGCTCTGGGCACGCGCGGGGTCGTCCCAGAGCGTCGGATCCTCGATCATCGCATTCGCCTCCTCGAGGCGATGCGGCGCCGTCTCCCAGTCCAGCCGCCGCTTCAGGAGCGCGACGGACTTGGCGATGGCGTCGACGTTGTTCTGGACTTCTGCGCGCATGGGGCCTCCGGGGATGCGACGCCTCACCTAAAGCGCGCGCGCATCCGCGACAAGGCGGCGCGGGATCGCGCAGGCCGCATCGACGGCCCGCCGCGTGTCAGTAGAGACCGCCCGACGAGAGCTGCCCGAAGGTCGCGCGCTTGGGGACGACCACCTGTCGTCCGGTCGAGGTCCGGACCTGGCTGGGCGCGGACTGGTCCTCGCCCTCGCCGCGCCCGAAGAGCGGCAGGTCGCCCGCCATCGCGAAGCCGCCGTCGATCACGAGACCGCCCCCGAGGCCGACGAACGGATCGGCACCCTCGCGGAAGTATTCGGCCACGACATGCTCGCCCGTTGCCGAATCCGGCAGGCGCGCGCCGGTGTAGCGGTCGATCTTCACGAAATACCCGCCCTCGGGCACCTCGAAGGGACCGCCGCCATATTCCTTGATGGCCTCGCGCATGAACTCGGTGAAGACCGGGCCGCACATGCCGCCGCCCGACGCGCCGCTGCCCAGAGACCGCGGACGGTCATGGCCGATATAGCAGCCCGCGACGATGCGCGACGAGAAGCCCACGAACCATACGTCCTTGGCGTCGTTGGTCGTGCCGGTCTTGCCCGCGATCGGCACGGGCAGGTTGACGGTGCGCGCAGCGGTGCCCCGCTCGACCACACCGGTCATCATCGAGGTCAACTGGTAGGCCGTGATCGGGTCCATCACCCGCTCGCGGTTGGACACGATCCGGGGGCCATAGCCCTCGGACAGCGCGGCGAATTCCTCGCAATCGACGCAGCGCCGCTGGTCGTGCTTGTAGACCGTGCGCCCGTAGCGGTCCTGGATGCGGTCCACCAGCGTCGGCTCGACCCGCTCGCCGCCATTGGCGAACATCGCGTAGGCCGAGACCATCTTGTAGAGCGTCGTCTCCTGGCTGCCGAGCGAATTTGCCAGAAGCTCGTCCATGCGATCGTAGACGCCGAAGCGTTCCGCATAGCTCGCGACCGTGCCCATGCCGACATCCTGCGCCAGCCGCACGGTCATCAGGTTGCGCGACCGCTCGATCCCGGTGCGCAGCGGCGCCGGCCCGTAAAATCGGTTCGACGCGTTCTTCGGTCGCCAGACTTCGCCGTTGCCCTGGTCGATCTCGATCGGGGCGTCGACGACGATCGTATTCGGCGCGTAGCCGGAATCGAGGGCGGCGGCATAAACGAACGGCTTGAAGCTGGAGCCCGGCTGCCGCGTCGCCTGCGTGGCACGGTTGAAGACCGAATGCTGGTAGCTGAAGCCCCCCTGCATCGCGATCACGCGGCCGGTGTTGACGTCCATCGCCATGAAGCCGCCCTGCACCTCGGGGACCTGGCGCAGCGACCAGCGGATCAGGTTGCCGCTGTCGTCCTCGGTCATGCGGCGGACATGGACGACCTGTCCCGGCTCGAAATTGTCGACGAAGCTGCCGCGCATCCAGGCGATGTCGTCGCGGGGCACGTCGACCGTGCCCTCCACGTCCTCGACCCCGAGCGTGAGCGTCTGATCGCCGACGCCGGTCACCACGGCGGCATGCCACCGGTTGCCGAGGTCGATGTCGCGCGCGACATCCGCCTCGGCCAGCGCCGCGCGCCACGCGGTCTCGTCCGAGAGCGTCTCGACCGGGATCGTCTTGCCCGTGCCGCGCCAGACGCCCGCGTTGCGGTCGAACTGTTCGAGCGCGCGGCGCAGCGCGCGGGCCGCGACCTCCTGCATCTCGGCGTCGATGGTGGCACGGACGCTGAAGCCCTGGGTGAAGAACGCCTCCTCGCCGAAATCCTGCGTCAGTTGGCGCCGGATCTCGTCGGTGAAGTAGTCGCGCGGCGGCAGGGCTGCGCGGAACGGCGCAAAATGGCCCGACTGCACCGTCAGGAGGGGCGAAAGCTGCGCCTCCTGCATCTCGGAGCGTGTCAGGTAGCCATTCTCGAACATCTCGCGCAGCACGAAGTTGCGCCGGTCGATGGCCCGCTCGGCCTGACGGACGGGGTGATAATCCGACGGGGCCTTGGGCAGGATCGCGAGATAGGCCGCCTCCTCGACGGACAGATCGGCGAGCGGCTTGTTGAAATAGGTCTGGGCCGCAGCGGCGACGCCGTAGCTGTTCTGGCCGAGGAAGATCTCGTTGAGATAAAGCTCGAGGATGTCTTCCTTGGACAGCGTCTCCTCGATCCGGGAGGCGAGGATGATCTCCTTCACCTTGCGCTCGGCGCTCCGGTCCGAGGACAGAAGGAAGTTCTTCATCACCTGCTGGGTGATCGTGGAGGCCCCGCGCAGCCGCCCGCCCCGCGCCGCGTCGACGGCGGCGGCGACCATCCCCATCGGGTCATAGCCGGCATGGAGGTAGAAATTCTTGTCCTCGGCCGAGATGAAGGCCTGCTTGACGAGGTCCGGGATCTCGTCGGCGGGGGCGAAGAGACGCCGTTCCTGCGCGAACTCGTCCATCAGGCGCCCCTGGCCCGAATAGATCCGGCTGATCGTCGGCGGCGTATACTGCGCGAGCTGTTCGTGGTTGGGCAGGTCGCGTCCGTACATCCACAGGATCGCGCCCACCGTCAGTGCCCCGGCGATGACTCCGAGCGTGATCGCCGAGAAGAGCCCGCCGACCACCGACAGGACGAACATCACCACGCCCTGCGCACCGCTCCACGCGAGGCCGCCGGTGGCTTTCATCACCTTCGTCACCATGTCGTTCGTTCCCTGCCCGTTCGGGGTCCGATATACGGATCGCCCCGGACCGCGTCAAAGCGACGATGCGTCCCGTGCGCGGGTCGCCGCCCAGTTTCTGCAATGAAAACCGTCAACATCCCGTGAACGGCGCGCTGCGGTCAGTCTTCGGTCTTCTTGCCGGCCTGCACCGTCTCCAGCGCGTCGTGAGCCACCAGCGTCCAAGGCAGGCCCTCGTTGCGAAAGATGCGCTTGGACTTGCGGGGATAGTCGGCCACGTCATGCGGCAGCCGCTGGCCGATCACGAGGACCCGCAGGGGCTCGGTCCCCGTCGCCTCCAGCGAATGCGCCACACCGCCTGCGCGGTAGCCCAGGAAGTCGCCCGGCCCGACCGGCTCCACCGCGTCGCCGATATGCGCATCGGCCGTCCCCGAGAGGATGTAGCAGGCCTCGTCTTCGTGGTGATGCACATGATGTTCGGTCGTCACGTCGCCCGGCTGCACCTCGATCAGGTGGATGCCCAACCCCTCCAGCCCCGTTGCATCCCCGAGCGAGCGGTTCACGCGCCGCGCGCGGGTATTGAGGAAATGCGTCTTCGCCAGCCCCGCCATCGCCGCGATCTCGGCGGCGCGCAGCAGGACGCGGTCCGTCAATTGTCGCCGGCCAGCGTTTCGCCGACATTGATGCGGCCGAAGTTGCGGATGAGCTGCTGGATGAAGCCGAAATCGCGGATCGACGTCTCGGTGATGCGACGCGACAGGGTGACGACCCGGCCCCGCTCCAGCCCGAAGCGCTCGATATTCTCGACCGTGCCGCCCTCGGTGAAGCTGATCGCGACCAGTTCACGTTCGATCGTCTGGGGCGCGCGCCAGGCGAAGTTCTTCCGGCGGCTCTGGACGTAATACCACGCATCATCGCGCAGCACGCCGTTCGCCGTGGGCCGACCGACCGTCGTGGCCACCGTCTCGCGCGTATCGACGCCGACGGTGAGCAAGGCGAGGTCCTCGTCGTTGGGGACGTAGCCATGATTGCGGTACGTCGCGGAACACGCGCCGACCGCGATCAGAAGGAGGGCCGCGAGCGTGCCCCGGATGATGGCGGTCATAGTCATTCCCCGTCCCGTCCGTCTTGGGGCCGTTGCGGGCCCTCGCGGTTTCCGCCTATGGCTTAACCGCCCCGCCGCGCTGCATCAAGTCCGCCCCGGAGACCCGCTATGAGACCCGTCCTGTCCCATCCCCTCCGCCTCGCGGACCTGCCCCAGCGAAAGCCCACCGCGATCCGGCTCGTGCCCGACGCCGGAGAGCTCGAGTCCCTGGCCGACCGCCTGGGCGTCGACGCGTTCCGCAAGGTCCGGTTCGAGGCCGTGCTGGCGCCCGACGGGGGACGCGACTGGCTTCTGAAAGGGCATCTGGGGGCGACGGTCGTCCAGCCCTGCCGGGTGACGACCGATCCGGTCACGACCCGGATCGAAGAGGATGTCGTCCGCCGCTACACGCCTGACGTGGCCGAGGTGACGGAGGAAGAAGTCGAGATGACCGAGGACGAGAACGTGGAGCCGCTGCCCGCCGTTCTCGATGCGGGCGATCTTCTGGAGGAGGTGCTGGCGCTGGCGGTCCCCGACTTTCCGCGCGCCGAGGGGGCCGAGGATATCGACCTGTCCGCCGCCCCTCCGGGCGCCGAGCCGCTGACCGAGGAAAGCGTCAAGCCCTTCGCGGGGCTTGCGGCACTCCGCGACAAGCTGGGCGGCGCCAAGGACGAATGACGGATTACTGCGCCATCATCTGCTGAAGTTCGGCCAGACGGTCGGGATGCAGGTGGCTGTTGGGCGTGGTCTGCGCAGTCACGGCGGCGGTGGTGCCTCCGGCGATGATGGCGACGGCGAGGACGGTGGCGAGGGCCTTGATGCGGGTCATGTCGTTTCCTTTCGATCCGGTCGCATGCACAACTAGCCATTGCTCAGCGAAGTTCCTGTGAGCTTGCGCACAGTCAGGTGATCGTTCGTGAAGGCCCGTGTGCCCGGCTTGCATCCCGGTCGAATCTCGCTATGAGGCGCCTTCCGCCCACACGGGCCGCGAAATGGCTGGACCCCTGCCCCCGAAGGGACTAGGGACCGCCCGAAGATTTATTGACACCTGCGGGACGCGGCGACGCGCGCGGCCCCAAACACGATCCGAGGTTGAGACATGGCCGTTCCGCAGAACAAGGTCACCCCTTCCCGCCGCAACAATCGCCGCTCCCACGACAGCCTGACGCCGGGCAACCCGGCCGAATGCCCGAACTGTGGCGAACTGAAGCGTCCGCATCACGTGTGCGGCGCCTGCGGCCATTACGCGGACCGCGAAGTCATCGCGGCCGACGCGGTCGAACTGGACGACGACGTCGCCTGAGCGGCGAGCGTATCGCATGAGGGAGGCGCATCATGTCGGATGAGACCGGCGGCGCCTCCGTTTCCAAGCCCTCCGTGGCCGATGCCGGGTCGACGCCCGGCGGCGTGCTGTCGATCGACGCGATGGGCGGCGATCTCGGACCCGAGGCGGTCGTCGCGGGCATGGCCCGCGCCGTCAAGCTCAACCCCGCCATCCGCTTCGTCGTCCACGGCGACAAGCCGGTCCTCGACGCGCTGATCGCCAAGCGGCGCGGCCTGTCCGATCACTGCACCACCCGCCACGCCGAGGGCGTCGTCACGATGGACGACAAGCCCGCGCAGGTCATGCGCAACGGCAAGGACACCTCGATGTGGTCCGCGATCGAGTCGGTCCGCTCGGGCGAGGCGACGGTCTGCGTCTCCTGCGGCAACACCGGGGCGCTGATGGCCGTGGCGATGATCCGGCTGCGCAAGCTGCCCGGCGTCAATCGGCCCGCCATCGCGATCTTCTGGCCGTCGCGCAATCCCAAGGGCTTCAACGTGATGCTCGACATGGGCGCCGATATCCGCGCCGATGCCGACGATCTTCTGCAATACGCGCTGATGGGCACCTCCTACGCCCGCAATGCGCTGGGCCTCGACCGGCCGCGGGTCGGCCTCCTGAATGTCGGCACCGAGGAGCACAAGGGCCGCTCGGAGCTGCGCGAGGCGCATGACCTGATCGAGGCGCTGGCCGATGCCAACCGCTTCGAGTTCGTCGGCTTCGTCGAGGGCGGGGACATCCCGTCGGACCGCGTCGACGTGATCGTCACCGACGGCTTCACCGGCAATGTGGCCCTCAAGACCGGCGAGGGTACGGCCAAGTTCGTGCGCGACATGCTGTCCGAGGCCTTCCGCGCCACGCCCCTTTCGAAGATCGCGGCCCTTCTTGCGATGACGTCGCTCAAGCGGCTCGCCGCCCGGATCGACCCGCGCCGCGTCAACGGTGGCGTGTTCCTCGGGCTCAACGGCACGGTCGTCAAATCCCACGGTTCGGCGGACGAGACCGGCGTCGCCTCGGCCATCGCGCTGGCCTGGGACCTGTCGACCTCGGGGTTCAGCGAGAAGCTCAAGGCCCGGCTCGACACCGCCACCGGACTTCAGGACGAGGATCAGGCATGACCGCAAGCGTGACCCGAGCGGTGATCCGCGGTGTCGGCCATTACCTCCCCGAGCGGGTCGTCGAGAACGACTGGTTCACCACCTTCCTCGACACCTCCGACGAGTGGATCAAGTCCCGCTCCGGCATCGAGCGCCGCCACTTCGCCGCCGAGGGGCAGACGACCTCGGACCTCGCCACCCGCGCGGCCGAGGCCGCCCTCGCCGACGCCGGTATGCAGCCGAACGATATAGACACGATCATTCTCGCGACCTCGACCCCCGACCTGACATTTCCGGCTACCGCGACCATCGTGCAGGAGCGGCTGGGCATGACCCGCGGCTTCGCCTTCGACGTCCAGGCCGTCTGCGCGGGCTTCGTCTACGCGCTGTCGAACGCCAACGCCCTGATCCTGTCGGGTCAGGCCAAACGCGTGCTGGTGATCGGCGCCGAAACCTTCAGCCGGATCATGAACTGGGAGGATCGCACGACCTGCGTGCTCTTCGGCGATGGCGCTGGCGCGGTGATCCTGGAGGCGACCGAGGGCACGGGCTCCGCGTCCGATCGCGGCATCCTCGCCACCGATCTGCACAGCGACGGGCGACACCGCGACATCCTCAAGGTGTCGGGCGGCGTCTCCGCGTCGCAATCCACCGGCCATCTGATGATGGCCGGCAAGGAGGTGTTCCGCCACGCCGTCGAAAAGCTCGCGCGCTCGACCATCGACGTGCTCGACATGGCGGGCGTGACCGTGGACGACGTGGATTGCGTGATTCCGCACCAGGCCAATATCCGCATCATCAGCCGCACCGCCCAGAAGCTCGACCTGCCGATGGAAAAGGTCGTCGTCACCGTTCAGGACCACGGCAACACCTCGGCCGCATCGATTCCCCTCGCCATGTCCGTGGCCAAGGCCAGCGGGCAGGTCTCCGAGGGCGATCTGGTCGTGACCGAGGCGATCGGCGGCGGTCTGGCCTGGGGTGCCGTCGCGCTGCGCTGGTAGCCTAAGCCCAGACCCCGCAACGGCGTTCCATGTTCGTTCCTGCGCGGTTCGCCGCAGATGAACTTTGCGGCGCAAGCCCTTGTCATTGACACTATTTCCGGCGCGCTCCAATCTGCCCTCGGACGACCAATCCAAAAGACGAACCGGAGCAAACATGACCGGAAAGACCCTGACCCGAATGGACCTGAGCGAGGCCGTCTTTCGGGACGTCGGCCTGTCGCGCAACGAGAGCGCGAACCTCGTCTCGTCAGTCCTGCAACACATGTCGGATGCCCTCGTGGGCGGCGAGCAGGTCAAGATCTCGGGCTTCGGCACCTTCTCGTGCCGCGACAAGGCCGCCCGTGTCGGCCGTAATCCCAAGACCGGCGAAGAGGCCCCGATCCCGCCCCGCCGCGTGCTCACCTTTCGGCCGTCGCACCTGATGAAGGACCGTGTCGCGGCCGGCAACGCCGAGCTCGAGCAGGCCTGAACTTGGCCAAACCTCCCGAGAAGG
The DNA here is from genome assembly GCF_947503795.1 of uncultured Jannaschia sp. Taxonomy (NCBI): domain Bacteria; kingdom Pseudomonadati; phylum Pseudomonadota; class Alphaproteobacteria; order Rhodobacterales; family Roseobacteraceae; genus Jannaschia; species uncultured Jannaschia sp. Next base: position 1,992,731 of record NZ_CANNEZ010000001.1, read on the forward strand.
CGGATGGAGCCTTTCGCACCATCCGCGAGGTCGCCGACTGGCTGACCGTCCCGACGCATGTGCTGCGCTTCTGGGAGTCGAAGTTCGAACAGATCGCACCCGTGAAAGGTGCCGGCGGGCGTCGCTACTACCGCCCGGAGGACATGCGTCTTCTGGGCGGCATCAAGGTCCTGTTGCACGATCGCGGCCTGACGATCCGCGGCGTCGGACAGAAGATCGACGATGACGGGGTCGAGCCGGTGATGGCGCTCTCGCCCGAGCTGGAGATGCCCGAGCAGCCCCTGCAGCGCACCCGCAAGGTCATCCGCAATGGTGATGCCGAGGGCACCGCGCCCCGCGTCGTGCCCTTTGACCGCAAGACCAAGAGCCCCGCCGCTCCCGATACGCCCGTCGATGCGACCCAGGCCGACCGACCCGATGCCGACCCGGTCGAGGCACCGGGCACCGACACCGCGCGCCCGCAGCCCGTGGACCGCATCACGCCGCCCGCCGAACCGGATCAGCCCGCCCCCCCGACTCCCGAGGACATTGCCGCCCCCGGCGACGCAGTCGAACCCGCCTCGCCGGACGAGGATGCCGAACCCATCGCGCCCGACGGCGTCGGCCCGGTCCCCGACGGCCCCTCGCCAGACATGCCCGAGGTCGACCTGCCCGACGTGGCCGAAGCCGCACCGCAACCCGACCGCCCCGAGCCCGACGCGGCACCGCCCGCGATGGAGATCCCGATGATCGACGCCGCCGCGCCGCCGCCGACGCTCGCCGCCTTGCGGCTGGCGCGCGCAGCGACCGGGATTGACGCCTCGAACGCGCGCCAGATGCGCCGCGTGATCCGCAAGCTGCGCGGTCTCGTCGAGGAGATCGAGGACGAGCTGGACGCCTGAGATGACCGGATTTTGTCGCTTGCGCCCCCGTGCGAGTTCCGTATGTAGGGCGCCAGTCGGGCTATGGCGCAGCCTGGTAGCGCGTCCGTCTGGGGGACGGAAGGTCGCAGGTTCGAGTCCTGCTAGCCCGACCAAGCGCACCTTTCGGGGTGCTTGCAGAACGCTCCGTCCCGCGACGGGGCGTTTCGCATATCAGGGGGACCGCATATGACCGACGCGCCCGGCGTCCTCGCCAGTCAGCAGATCGAGGCGATGCTCGCCCGCGGCGCGATCACGGCCCCGCCGCTGGTCGACGGTCAGGTTCAGCCCGCCTCCCTCGACCTTCGTCTCGGCGACGTCGCCTACCGCGTCCGCGCCTCCTTCCTGCCGGGTGCCGGACGCCGCCTCGCCGACCGCCTCCCCGAATTCGAGATGCATCGCATCGACCTCAGCGACGGCGCCGTTCTGGAAAAGGGTGCGGTCTATCTCGTTCCCTTGCAGGAATCGCTGACGCTGCCCCCCGATCTTTCAGCCGTGGCCAACGCCAAGTCCTCGACAGGCCGCCTGGACCTGCTGACCCGCACCGTCACCGATGGCGGGACCGAGTTCGACCGCATCCCGCCCGCCTATGATGGCCCGCTCTATGCCGAGATCTGCCCGCGCAGCTTCTCGGCCCTCGTGCGCCCCGGCATGCGCCTCAACCAGATCCGCTTCCGATCAGGCGAGGCGGCGCTCGACGACGACGCGCTGCGCGCGCTCCATGCGCGCGTGCCGCTGACCGATGGGACGCCCGTGATCGACGACGGCCTCGGATTCTCCGTCGATCTCACCCCCGGCGATGGCGATCTCGTCGGCTGGCGCGCCAAACCGCATACCGGCGTGATCGACCTCGACCGGCTGGGCCACTACGCGCCCCGCGACTACTGGGAGGCGATCCGCACCACCGATCGCCGCATCATCCTCGACCCCGGCGCGTTCTACATCCTCGTCAGCCGCGAGGCGGTCACGATCCCGCCGACCCATGCCGCCGAGATGGCGCCCTACCTCGCCATGGTGGGCGAGTTTCGCGTGCATTATGCGGGCTTCTTCGATCCGGGTTTCGGTCACGGCACGCCCGCGCGCGGTGTCCTCGAAGTCCGCTGCCACGAGGCGCCCTTCGTGCTGGAAGACGGCCAGATCGTCGGCCGCCTGATCTACGAGGGGATGTCCGAGGTGCCCGCACAGCTCTACGGGCAAGGGATCGCGTCGAATTACCAGGGCCAGGGGCTGAAGCTCTCGAAGCATTTCGCGGCACCCTGACCGCTACCTCCGCACCGGTGCCCACATGTATCGTGGGTCACCCCCTCAGTCGCGGATATGGTCCTCGGCGGCGAGCGCCTCGGTGACGCCCGCCTGCACGCCCCGCTCCAGATAGGTCGAGAGCGCGAGGAATGTCCGCGTCCTCTGCACGCCCTGCAGGTCGTAGACCCGCGACAGGAACCCCTCGAGCGCGTCCGAGGACGCCACCCGGACCTTCAGGATGATGCAGGCATCGCCCGTGGCGGAGTGGATCTCCTCCAGCTCCGGCAAATCCGCCAGTTCGGTCAACGCGCGCGTCTTGCCCCAGCCCGTCGTCTCGACATGGACGAAGGCCAGCATCGGCTTGCCCATCGCCGCCCCGTCGAGATCGGCCGTCGTGCTCCGGATCGCGCCCGAGGCCCTGAGCCGCCGCACCCGCTCGTGGATCGCGGCCGCCGACAGGCCGACCCGCTCGGATAGGGTGGCGTAGGACAGCGTCGCATCCCCGGCCAAAGCGCCGGATATCTTTCGGTCGATCGCGTCCAGACCCCGGCCCGCCGGACGCATGGACCGAACCTCCTCCGTTTCTTCGCCATCGGCCATATCGCAGTCTTCCCGTATGTCATCCGTCCCGCTAGCCCCGGAACCGGACCAGGATCGAGGAGATGGCGATGAACCGCAACCTGAACCTTCTGATGACTGCCGTCGGCGTGGTCGGCGCGAATTCCCTCGTGCTGGGGCCGGTCTCGGCATCCGTGGGCGCGGCGCTCGGGCGACCGGCGGCGGATGTCATGCTCGCGGCGGCGGGGTTCGGCGCGGTCACGGCGCTCTCGGCGCTGGTCCTCGCGCCGTGGATCGACCGGATCGGCGCGGCCCGCGCGATCCGGCTTGCCTTCTCGGCGCTGACAATGGGCCTTCTGCTCTGCGGCGCGGCACCGGGCTTCGGATGGCTGATCGCGGGGCAGGCCATCGCCGGACTGGCGTCGGGCGTGGCGCTGCCTGCCGCCTACGCGCTCGCCGCCGAACTGGCACCGCCGGGCCGGGCCGCCGAGGCGCTGGGCCGGGTGCTGACGGGATGGACGCTGGCGATGGTCTTCGGCGTCACGCTCTCGGCGGTGCTGGCCGATCTCGTGCACTGGCGGGCGGTCTTCGCGCTGGCGGCCATGGGTGCGGGCGGTCTGGCGCTCTTGCGGCTGCCCAACCGGCCGGGCGGCCCCGTCACGCCGCCCTGGAGCGCCCTGCCCCGGCCCGGCGTGGCCCGCGGACTTCTGGCGCAGGCGGCGATGATGACCGCCTTCTACGGCACCTATTCCTTCCTCGGCGCTCATTTCGAGCAGATCGGCGTGCCGACGCTCTGGGGCGCGCTTCCGGTGCTGGCCTACGGCATCGGCTTCGGCCTCGCGGGGCGGTTCGATCCCTGGCTCGACCGGCACGGCTATGGCGGCGCGGGGCCTTGGGTCTTCGGCGCGGTGGCGCTGGCGCTTCTCGCGCTGGCTGCGGGGGCCGGGTCGCTCTGGACGCTGGTCCCGGCCTTCTTCGCCTGGGGGCTGGCCAACCATCTGGGCCTCGGGCTTCTGGTCGGGCGGATGACATGGGCGGGCGGCGCACAGAAGGGCGCCGTGCTGGGCCTCAACACAGCCGTCACCTACCTGGCCGTGGTCGCCGGGGCCGCGGGCTTCCGGCCCGTCTTCCAGGCCGGGGGCTTTGCGCTCTGTGCCGGGGTCGGGGCGGGTCTGGCCGCCCTCCTCGCCGTCGAGGCAATCAGCCAACGGGGCAGCCGGCCCGCTGCGCCGGTGTGAGCCGGTCCAGCGGCACGATCCAGGTGTGCACCGCGAAGAGCACGGCGCCCGTCCGGGGCAGGCGCAGCACCGTCTGGCGCTCGGACCGGACGTAGCGCGCCGTCTCTGGCCTCTCGGGCGCCGCCGCCTCGGCGCGCGGCCGGTGGAGCACGGCCTCGGCATGGGGCAGGACATTGGCGCGCCACATCGGGCGGCCGGAGACTGCACGGTCGAACAGGCGCTGCACCCGCCGGGCCAGGTCGGCATCGTATTCCGGCACCGGCGCGTGGATGCGAACGAGCGGACGGCCGATTTTTTCGGCGAGGGTCCAATGGGCCGGGAAACACAGAAGCCCGGCGATCAGCACATGCTCCGCCCCTCGCCGATCGAGCAGCAAAAGATCCTCCTGTATCAGCCGCGAGGCCACTTCGAGCGGCGGGCCGTCGAGTGACACGCGAAACCCGTCCGGGCGACGCACCACCCTCCCCTCGCGCGCGAAGCCCGGCGGCAGGTCGGCGAGCACGGTCTCGAGACAGTCCGCCTGCGCCGCCTCCGAGCCCGGCTCGGCCATAAGAACGTGGTCCCGCCGTTCGGCCAGAAGGCGGGCCTTCTCGGCCAACTGCGCGCCGTAGACCTCGTCGACGATGATCCACGAGCCCTCGGTCACCGGCCGCATGCCCGGCATCCGCGACAGCGCCGGATCGGCCCAGGGCGTATGCGGCAGCGCGGATTGGGTGATCTCCAAAGCGACATTCCCGGCGTCGGTTGCAGGCGCGACGGGCGCGGTCACGCGGCCCGACGCTGCGCAGCATGAAGGACCACTATCGCGACAGTCGCAAGATCGACCCGTCCCGCGGCACGACGCTGGGCGACGGCACCCCCAACGATCAGAACCGGGTCGAGATCGGGCCGACCCCGCTGGCCTTCGCCGAATGGGCGGCGGCGGGGCTCGCGCTGCCGCATCTGCCGACGATGCGGCGCTATCGACTGGATCGTCTGACCGCCGCCTGTGCGGCGCGGGGCTATGGCGGCCTTCTGCTCTTCGATCCGCTCAACATCCGCTACGCGACCGACTCGACCAACATGCAGCTCTGGAACGCGCATAATCCGTTCCGCGCGGTGCTGGTCCGGGCCGACGGTCACATGGTCATCTGGGACTACCGCCCGGCGATGTTCCTGTCGGAGTTCAACCCGCTCGTGGCCGAGCAGCGGACCGGCGCGGATCTCTTCTATTTCGACCGGGGCGACGGGCTGCCCCGCGCCGCCGCGACCTTCGCCGCCGAAGTGCGGGACCTTCTGACCGAAGGCGGCGCGCCACTTCGGATCGGGGCGGACAAGCCGATGATCCATGCGCTCCGCGCGCTGGAGGCCGCCGAGATCGAGGTCCATCCCGGCGAGGAGGCGACCGAGAAAGCCCGCAGCGTGAAGGGCCCCGACGAGATCGCAGCCATGCGCTGCGCCCTCCATGCCTGCGAGGCCGCGATGGCCGAGATGGAGGCCTTCGCCCGCGCGGAGGTGCCCCGCGGCGGCGTCACCGAGGCCGATATCTGGGCCGAGATGCACGCCGCAAACATCCGGCGTGGCGGCGAATGGATCGAGACGCGGCTCCTGACATCCGGGCCGCGCACCAACCCGTGGTTCCAGGAATGCGGCGGCCGCGTCGTGTCCGAGGGCGAGATCCTCGCCTTCGACACCGATCTCGTGGGGCCCTACGGGATGTGCGCCGATCTCAGCCGGACGTGGTGGCTGGGCGACATGTCGGCCCGCGGCGACATGATCGACGCGATGCGCCACGCGCTGGATCATATCCGCGAGAACGAGGCGATGCTGGGCCCCGGCGTGCCGCTGCGCGACCTGACCTTCGGGACCCATGTCCTCAGGCCCGCGTTCCAGGCGCAAAAATACGGCTGCCTGATCCACGGCGTCGGGCTTTGCGACGAGTGGCCGCTGATCGTCTATCCCGACCACCATGTCGACGGCGCCTTCGACGCCTACGCGCTGGAGCCGGGGATGACGCTCTGCGTGGAGGCGCTGGTCTCGCCCGAGGGCGGCGATTTCTCGATCAAGCTCGAGGACCAGGTGCTGATCACCGAAGACGGGGTCGAGAACCTGACGCGCTACCCGTTCGATCCGCGCCTGATGTGAGGCCGGGCCGGGGGACGCCCCCCGGACCCCCAATCTCGACGCCTATTCCTCGGGGGCCGCGTGGGTCAGCAGGTCGTCCTCGACCGCGCGCCGCTCCTGATGGACCATCTTCTCTATGCTGCGATCGACGGACACGTCCTCGGGGGTGGGCGGCGGCGCGGGCGCGTCGGGTTCGGCCTCGGAGACCACGATCTCGCCGCCCCGGCCCTTCTGGTCGGGAAGGTCCAGCACTGGCAGTCCGCCGCCGGTGAGATTGAGGCGGTAGGTCGGCTCGGGCAGACCGATATCGGCTTGGGTCAGCGCGGCCATGACAAGGCGCAGCGCCTCTCCGCGGGCGACATTGAAGTTCGATTGCGCCTGGTCGATCCAGCCGTAGAATTCCATCGTGATCGTGCTGTCACCGGACTCCGCGATCCAGACCTGCGGCGGCGGGTCGGCCAGCACGAAGTCCAGCCCGCCCAACGTCTCCATCCCGATCCGCTTGGCCTCGGCCAGGTCGTCGTTCGGGTCGATCCCCAGCGCAAAGCCGAAGCGCCGTTCGGCGTTGCGGGTGTAGTTGATGATCTTGGCCTTGAAGACAAACGAGTTCGGAAGCCGCAGGTGGTTGCCATCCGGGTCGAGCAGAATGGTGGCGCGGCTGGTCAGGCGGATGACCGACCCCAGCGAGCCCTCGATATCGACCACGTCGTTGGGCCGGAACGGCTGGCGAAGGGACAGCATGACCGAGGCGATGAAGTTCTCGACCGTGTCGCGGACCGCGAAGCCGACAGCGAGGCCGACGATGCCCGCCGCACCCAGAAGGCCCGTCAACACGGCCGTCGCGTTCAGGATGTCGAGTGCGACTACCACGCCCGCCAGCACGAAGGCGAGCCGCAGGATCAGGCGGTAGATGTCCCCGATGAAGGCATTGGGCGCAAGCCGCCGCCAGGGTGCGTCCCAGCGGGCCAGCGCGAAGCCCAGCGCGATGACAATCAGCCCCGCCGTGATCGCCACGAGGAGGAGCGGCAGGTAGGCCACGAACTGCGCGATCCGGTCGCCGAAGCGGTCGAGCACGGGATCGAGCCGGGTGGCGACCTCGGTGTTCTCGGTCACCTCGTTCTCGATCGCGACGACGCCGTCGACCCGCGCAGCCAACTCGTCCAGCCGGTCGATGGAGTCCGCGTCGAGCACCTCGCCAGAGAAGGTCACGATGCCCTCGCTTACCGTTACGGTGACGTCGCCGAAGCCGTCGAGCTCGGCGATGATGCCCTCGATGCGGCGGTCGATCGCCGCGTCCGAGGCCCCGTCCTGCGCAGTGGAGATCGTGCCGGACGGCTGCGCGGGAGCCTCCTGCGCGGCGGCGGGACCGCCGTGGAGGAGTGCGGCGGTGAGGATCAGCGCGCGGAGCACGGGCGCTTCAGAACGTTTGATCGTAGTCGCCGACATTCGGCTCCTCGCGGATGATGGCGTCGAGATCGGCGAAGATGGCCCGCAGCTCGACCTCGCTGTCGGGGCTTTCGCAGACCACGACGAGGTTCGGTGTGTTCGACGAGGCGCGCACGAGGCCCCAGGCCCCGTTCTCCAGCATCACCCGCGCGCCGTTCACCGTCACAACATCGACGATCCGGCGTCCGCCCAACGTCCCCTCGCCCGTCATCGGAACGATCCGGTCCACGATCCGCTGCAGCGTGTCGTATTTCTCGGTATCGGGGCAATGGGGCGAGAGCGTCGGCGTGTTCCAGACCTTCGGAAGCGCCTTTCGCAGATCGGACATGGCCTGGTCGGGGTTACGGTCCAGAAGCTTGCAGATCTCGACCGCGACGCGCGCCCCGCAGTCGTAGCCCCGCCCGATCGGTTCGGCGAGGAAGTAGTGCCCCGACTTCTCGAACCCGGCCAGCGCGCCGATCTCGTGGACGCGGCGTTTCATGTGGCTGTGCCCGGTCTTCCAGTAATCGGCCTTGGCGCCGTTGGCCTGAAGCACCGGGTCGGAGGCGAAGAGGCCCGTGGACTTCACATCCGCCACGAAGGTCGCGTTCGGGTGCAGACCGCTCAGGTCGCGCGCCATGATGACACCGACGATATCGGCGAAGATCTCCTCGCCTTCGTCGTCGACCACGCCGCAGCGGTCGCCGTCGCCATCGAACCCGAGCGCAAGATCCGCGCCCGACGCCTTCACCGACGCCGCCATGTCGTGCAGCATCTCCATTGCCTCGGGGTTGGGGTTGTAGTGCGGGAAGGTGTAGTCGAGCTCGTTGTGGTTGGGCACGACCTCGACCCCGATCCGCCGCAGCACCTCGGGCGCGAAGGCCGAGGCCGTGCCGTTGCCCGTCGCACAGACCACCTTGAGTGCGCGCGACATGCGAAAATCGCCCACGAGGTCGTCGATATAGGCCTCCATCACGCCGTCCACCCGTTCCCAGCGGCCGCCGTCGCGGGCCTCGCCCCGACCCTCCAGCACGATGCCCTTCAGCTCGTCCATCTCGTCTGGGCCATGGGTCAGTGGGCGCTCGAACCCCATCTTCACGCCGGTCCAGCCGTTCGGGTTGTGGCTCGCCGTCACCATGGCGACAGCGGGCGCGTCGAGGTGGAATTGCGCGAAATAGGCCATCGGAGACACGGCGGGGCCGATATCCTGCACGTGGATGCCGGCCTGCGTCAGCCCGAGGATCAGCGCCTGCTTGATGGCCAGCGAGTAGTCCCGGTAGTCGTTCGCCACGGCGATCCGCGGCTCGATCCCGCGGGCGTGCATCTGGGTGCCCAGCCCGAGGCCCAGCGCGGTCACGCCGGGCAGGTTGATCTCCTCGGGGTATTTCCAGCGCGCGTCGTATTCGCGAAAGCCCGTGGGCGCGATCATCGGGTCGCGCAGGAAGGCCCAGGTGTTCGGAGTGACGGTGGTATGGGGTTTCATCGGGACCTCGGCGTGCTTGTCCCGGCAGACCTAGCGGTGCGGCGGCGGGTTGCAAACAGGGCCGGGACCTTTGCGCGCCAAATGGCCCGGAGGCTGCGCGAGGGGGCCCGCCCCCTCGCCCAGACCAGAGCCGTGCGGCCGCGTGCGGCCGCGCCGCCGGATCAGCCGGTGACCTGCTCGCGCAGGATGGCGGCGGTCAGCGTCATCATCAGGTAGATGCCCGAGAAGATCAGGAACGCGAGGATCGTGCTCTCGAAGGCGCGGGGATAGGTCGGCTCGTCGGGCTGGACGGGCGGCACGGGCGTCGAAAGATAGCGCACCTGCCGGTTGGCGGCGATGCGGCTGACCTCGAGCTGCTGGGCGGCCTGCTGCAGGAGAAGCTGCCGCGTCACCAGATCCTGCTGCGCCACGGCCAGCTCGGCCGTTACCCGTGCCAAGCTGACGTCATCGGCGGCGCCATCGGTCAGGCTGGACCGTAGCGTATCCAGTTCCTGCTGAAGGCGCGCGATATTGGCCGTGGCCACCTGAACGCGCGTCGCATTGGGCCGCGCATTGGCATTGAGCTGGTCGAGGCGCAGGCGTTCGGCCCGAAGCTCGGTCTCGATCACGCCGATCTGGCTGTAGCTGTTGGAAACCTCGGCCTCGGCCGAGACGACGCCCAGCTGTTCCTGCAGGTCGACGACGCGGGTCTGCGCCTCGAGCATCCGGCCCTCGGCCGAGGCGAAGCTCTGCTCGGCGCCGGCCATCTGGTCGTCGCGCAGCCGCGAGGTGAGGTTGTCGACCTGCTCCTCGGCATAGCCGATCAGGGCGCGGCTGAAGGCGGCCGAGACGTCAGGATCGGCGGCAATCACTTCCATCTTCAGGACGCCCTCGGTCGGATCGTATCCGATCTCGACCATCCGTTCGTAAAGCTTGTAGGCATCCTCGGAGCTTGCATCCGGCTCCAGCCGCTGAAGCGCGTCGATCTCGGGTTGTGCGAAATGCGCCCGGAAGCCGAGATCGCGGTCGAGCCGCTGGAACGCGTCGCGCGACAGAAGGTAGCCCTGCACCGAGATGCTGTCCTGCTGCGTGGCCAGCCCTGTCCCCGAGAAGAGCCCGCCCAGCCCAGAGGCGCCCGCGGATGCGGTATCGGCCTGCTGGATGATGAATTCGGACTTGGTCGCGTACATCGGCGTCGCGAGGACGTAGTAGTAGAACCCCGCGATGAAGGTCGGCAGGGCCACGAAGAAGCCCAGCCGCGTCAGCAGAAGCGCCAGCTTCCGGCGGCGGCGGCGCATGATGTCGCGCTGGATCTCCATAATCTCGCCTGCGCGGGCGCGGTCGTCGAGAACCTGGGCCGACGGCTCGGCCGGCAGCGGCGCGGGCCGCGCGATGGCCGGGACGGCAGCGTCGCCCGAGGTCTCGCCCGGCACAAGTTCCAGCATGTTGGACCGCTCGAACGGGTCGATTCCGCGCGCACGCAGTGCTGCGACGGCCTCGTGGTCCGAGGCGACCTTGATGCCGTGCTTTTGCGCGATACGTCGCGCCATCCGGAGCTGGCGGCCCGTCGGCTCGGCACCCTCGGCGGGATTGGCGTCATTGGCGGCCGGTGCGATCACGGTCATGCCCGTCTCGGGCAAGCCGCCCTCGGGCACCTTGACGCCAGGGCGATTGAAGCCCGCGTCGGGGCGAATGCGGAATTTGCGGGCCTTAGGCATCGTATTCGTACAGCCTCCGCGCCTCGTCCAGCGTGTCGAACTGGTGCAGCTTGCCGTCGCGCAGGACGGCGGCCGAACTCGCGAACCGCTCCAGCACCTTGGGCTGGTGGCTGACGATCACGACCGTCGCCTTCTGCAGCCGGTCCTTCAGGATCGACCCGGCCTTGCGGTTGAACTCGGCATCGGTGGTCGCGGGCATCCCCTCGTCGATGAGGTAGATGTCGAAATCGAGCGCCAGCAGCAGCGCGAAGCTGAACCGCGCGCGCATCCCCTGGCTATAGGTGCCGACGGGCATGTCGAAATATTCCTCCAGCCCGCAGACATAGCGGCAGAAGGCTTCGACGTAATCCGCGTCCAGCCCGTAGAGCTGCGCGATGTAGCGCGCGTTCTCGGTCGCGGTGTTTCGGTTGACGATGCCGCCCATGAAGCCCAGCGGAAAGGACACGCGGGCGCGGCGGCGCACTTCGCCCTCGTCCGGCTTCTCAAGGCCCGCCATCATGTTGATGATCGTCGTCTTGCCGGTGCCGTTGGGCGCGAGGATGCCCACCGACCGTCCCATATCCACGCGGAACGACGCGCGATCGAGGATCACCTTGCGCTGTTCGCCGGTCCAGAAGGACTTGGATACGTTGTCGAATTCGATCATCGGGATCCCGAATCATTCATTAACACGACGTCCCCGGCACGGGTCCGCCCTGACCCATGTGGTAACCATGCTTTCCGTCAACAATGCGATAACACCGTGCGAAACGTGATCGCCGGGCGCAGAAAGCGGGGCGTTTCCGGGGCGGTCCCGCGGGCCCGCCCCGCCCGTTTGATCACCCGTGCTGCTTTTGGACCTTCGTCAGCTTGCCGACAACGATGCTGATCGCCGCGGCCGCGAAGCTGAGGAGCGCGCCCATCTTGGCCGCATCCTGCACCGGCCCCGGATCGAAGGCCACCGAGGCCACGAAGAGCGAGACGGTAAAGCCGATCGCCGCCACGCAGCCGATGACGAAGAGATCGACCGTCCGCATTCCCTGCGGCAGCCCGAACTTGAGCGTATGCGCCCCGATATACCCGAAGAGCAGCACGCCGAACGGCTTGCCGATGATCAGACCCGCCAGCACGAGCCATGTCGGCGCCGAGATGGCGGAGAACTCGACGCCCGCATTCATCAGACCGAAGAGGAAGAGCACGATCTCGACCGGGTGCTTGAGGAGGTGCTCGGTGTGGTTGAGAAGGTCGGTCAGGTACTGCTCGGCCTCGGCGAAGATGCCGAAGGCGCGGTCCGCATGGGGCAGCGTCGGCACGATCGGCAGAAGACCCAGCGCCGGGTGCAGACCGGCCTGCGCGAAGCCGAACCAGCTCAGCGCGCCCGCGATCAGGTAGGGCCACCATGACAGCTTCTGGCGCACCCAGGTCGATCGGGGGCGCAGTTGGTCGCCGCGATCCAGCCGCCGCGGCAGCCGGTTGAAGAGGTAGAACACGCCCAGCGCCGAGACGAGCGACAGGAGCAACCAGATCGGCGCCAGCTCGCCCTCGGGGTAGAAGATCGCGAGGATGATGAGCCCCGCCGCGTCGTCCGCGATCGCCAGCAGAAGCAGGAACCGCACCGCCGGATGGCCCGCGCCGAACACGATCCGGCCCACGAGATATGAGAAGGCGATGTCGGTCGCCGTCGGGATCGCCCAGCCGTTCGCCACAGCGTCGAAGGTGGTCGAGCCGAGGATCGCGGCCAGTCCAAGATAGACCGCGATGGGGCCGATCATGCCGCCGAGCGTCGCGAAGAGCGGGGTCGCCGCCTTCTTGCCGCGCAAGGAGCCATTGTCGAGGATCACGGCCTCCCAGACCTCCTTGCCCGCGATGGCGAAGAAGAAGGCCATGAGGATGTCGTTGACGAGGTAGTGGACCGTCAGGACCTTCGCCGTCTCGGCATGGCCGAACAACTCGGCATCCTCGCCCATGGCGACTTCCCAATGGTGCAGGTCGTAGCCGATCAGGTCGTTGAACCACAGCGGCCACTCGACCATCAGGTGATACGAATGGGCGTCGGTATTGGCCCAGACCAGAGCGATCAGCGCGCCGAAGATCAGCAGCAGCGAATAGTTCGTCAGGAAGTTCCAGACCCGGTACATGAGCGCCCCTCTCGTGTCGTTGCGGAGCGTGGTAGCGAGTGGCGCCCTGAGCGGCAAGCGCGGCGCCGGTATCGGGGGCAAATAGGGGAGCGGCGGCCACGCCGCCGGGCACGGTCCGGCCGCGCGCTATTCGCTGGCCCCGGTCGACAGGAAAATCGGCCCGAGATTGGTGTTGCGCAGCCGGTCACGATGCAGAAGTTCGCCATCCGCGATGTAGAGACGGTCGAGCAAGTAGTCGCGTGGGCCGTCCTCTGTCTCGAGCCGGAGCGCGTCGCCGTCTCCGGTCGCGACGATGGCGGCCGTTGGGTCGTTGGCCGCGACGCTCTCGAGGATGCCGCGCACATCGGCCGGATCGGTAATCCGCTCGACCTGGAAGAAGCACACCGCCTCGTAGGCGCTGCCGCCCACCAGCGCCGTCCCTCCCACCACGAGCGTCGCGGGGGCCATCAGGATCGAACCTATCGTGCCCAATGTGCCGCCAGCCCCGGCCACGATACCGGCGGCGGTCGACGCGCCAGCGGTCGCCGCGCCGATCATCGTCAGGCCCGAGCCCTCGTGGACCAGCGTGTAGTAGCTCGCCGTCGTCCGCGCGGCCTCGACCCCCGCCGCGGCCCCGCCTGCGATGGCGCCCGCCGCGATCGCGCCGAGACGCGACGGCTTGTAGTCGCAGGCGGCGGCCTGCGCGGCCTGCCCCGTCAGCGCGACCAGCATCGCGGCGGCGCAAATCTGCATGGATCGGGGCATCGCATCCCTCCCTCGGGCTCGGGTCGTCCCCGAGAGATGGGGTCCACCCCCGGACAGAAAAAGGGCGCCCCGAAGGACGCCCTTTTCCGTTCCGTTCGCGGAGGCTTACATCATGCCGCCCATGCCACCCATGTCGGGCATGCCGCCACCGCCGCCCGCGCCGCCGTCCTTCGACGGCTTGTCGGCGACCATGGCTTCCGTCGTGATCAGCAGACCGGCGACCGAGGCCGCGTCCTGCAGCGCGTGACGCACCACCTTGGCCGGGTCGATAACGCCGAACTTGAACATGTCGCCATATTCCTCGGTCTGCGCATTGAAGCCGAACTTCGGATCGGTGCTCTCGCGGACCTTGCCGGCCACGACCGAGCCGTCGACGCCCGAGTTCTCGGCGATCTGGCGAAGCGGGGCTTCCAGCGCCTTGCGGACGATGGTGATGCCGACGTTCTGGTCGGAGTTGTCACCGGTCAGGCCTTCGAGGACCTTGCCCGCCTGCACGAGGGCCACGCCGCCACCGACGACGATACCTTCCTGGACGGCCGCACGGGTCGCGTTGAGCGCGTCATCGACGCGGTCCTTGCGCTCCTTGACCTCGACCTCGGTCATGCCGCCGACGCGGATGACGGCGACGCCACCGGCCAGCTTGGCCACGCGCTCCTGCAGCTTCTCACGGTCGTAGTCCGAGGTGGTCTCCTCGATCTGGCCGCGGATCTGGGCGACGCGCGCCTCGATCTCGGCCTTGTCGCCCGCACCGTCCACGAGGGTCGTGTTGTCCTTCGTGATCGAGACGCGCTTGGCAGAGCCCAGCATGTCCATCGTGACGTTCTCGAGCTTCATGCCGAGATCGTCCGAGATCACCTGGCCACCCGTCAGGATCGCGATGTCCTGCAGCATGGCCTTGCGGCGGTCGCCGAAGCCCGGTGCCTTGACGGCGGCGATCTTGAGGCCACCGCGCAGCTTGTTGACGACGAGCGTGGCCAGGGCCTCGCCCTCGACATCCTCGGCGATGATCAGGAGCGGCTTCTGCGACTGGATGACCTGCTCGAGGAGCGGGACCATCGGCTGCAGCGACGAGAGCTTCTTCTCGTGCAGCAGGACGATCACGTCCTCCAGCTCGGTGGTCATCTTGTCGGGGTTGGTCACGAAGTAGGGGCTCAGGTAGCCGCGGTCGAACTGCATGCCCTCGACCACGTCGGTCTCGGTCTCGAGGCCCTTGTTCTCCTCGACGGTGATGACACCCTCGTTGCCGACCTTCTGCATCGCGTCGGCGATCTGGCGACCGATTTCCGCTTCGCCGTTTGCCGAAATGGTGCCGACCTGCGCGACTTCGTCGCTGTCGGTGACGTCGCGGGCCATGGCACGGATCTGCTCGACGACCTTCGAGGTCGCGAGGTCGATGCCGCGCTTGAGGTCCATCGGGTTCATGCCGGCGGCGACCGACTTCATGCCTTCGACCACGATGGCCTGGGCCAGCACGGTCGCGGTGGTGGTGCCGTCACCGGCCTCGTCGTTGGTGCGGGAAGCGACTTCCTTCACCATCTGCGCGCCCATGTTCTCGAACTTGTCCTCGAGTTCGATCTCCTTGGCGACGGAAACGCCGTCCTTGGTGATGCGCGGGGCGCCGAACGACTTGTCGAGGACCACGTTGCGGCCCTTGGGGCCCAGCGTCACCTTGACGGCGTTGGCGAGGGTGTTGACGCCCTTGAGCATGCGGTTGCGGGCGTCGGTATCGAATTTCACGTCCTTGGCGGCCATGAGAATCTCCTAGAATTGAATGGGGGGATCGGTCTTCGGCTGGTGCAACGGGCGCGGCGGCCCGGTCGCTCACATGATGCCGAGGATGTCCGATTCCTTCATGATCAGCAGCTCTTCGCCATCGAGGGTGACCTCGGTGCCGGACCACTTGCCGAAGAGGATCTTGTCGCCGGCCTTGACCGACGGCGCGATCAGCTCGCCGCTATCCTTGCGGGCGCCTTCGCCGACGGAGACGATCTCACCCTCGGCGGGCTTCTCCTTGGCGGTGTCGGGGATGATCAGACCGCCCTTGGTCTTCTCGTCGGATTCGACGCGGCGGACCAGAACGCGGTCGTGCAGCGGTTTGAAAGCCATGTGAGCCTCGTAAGCTTGATGTTTCTCCCGTTGTCACTCACCCGGGGGGAGTGCCAACGAGCGGTAGGTATGAAGCGTCGAGGGCGGAGTCAACCGAGGCGTGCGACTATTCGCTCAGGCCACGCCGCCGTCGTTGGGCGGCGGTCCCGCGGGCCCGTCCGGCGCATATTCCAGAAGGTCGCCGGGCTGGCAATCCAGTTCCCGGCAGATCGCGTCCAGCGTCCCGAAGCGCACCCCCCGCGCCCGCCCGGAGCGCAGCACCGAAAGGTTCTGCTCCGAGAGACCGATCCGCGCCGCGAGATCGCGCGACGTCATCTTGCGCCTCGCCAGCGCCACGTCGAGCCGCACCACGATCCCCATCAGATCATGCCCCGGTTGTCGCGCCAGAGATCCGCCCCGAGCGAGAACGCCCGCGCCATGAATGCCGCGAGCAGGGCCGCCAGCGCCGTCGACACCTGCGACGATCCGAGGCTGATCCCCAGCATCCGCTCGCCTTCGGGGTAGTGCCACGTCGCGATCCCGGTGGCGGCCATATGCGCCAGCACCCCGACGATGAGCACCGACCAGAGCCAGCGCGCCGCCCGCCGCGCCGCCAGCGACGCTCCCGCGGGGTCCAGCCAGCCCAGCGCCGCGAAGGTCTGCCGCATCGCGCCCGCAGCCCCCAGCCAGAGCCCGAGCTGGCCCGCGACCAACAGCGCGAGCGCCATCGCCTGCCAGGTTGCCATGCCTTCCGGATTCGCCCCCGCGAGGCCCGCAAGCCAATGACCCAGCACCATCGGCGTGTTGGCCGCCGCGGCCACCAGCACGAAGATGCCGGCCACAAGGAACGCCTGAACCCCCGTCAGGACAAGGGTCAGCGTCCGCGCCGAACGCTGCAAACCGGTCGTGTCGATCATATTCCGTCTCCCAAATCGAATATGAATGTTTTACATTCAATATCCAATGATTCGCAATGTATGATCGGATGATATCATGAAGACAATCCTGCCGCTCCTGTTTCTGGCCGCCCTCGGGGGGTGCGACGCGCTCACGCCGTCGGGCCTCGTGGCAGCCGCCCGGCTCGATCCGCTGACCACCTCGCCCGACCAGGTCGCGCTGGCCGTGACGGTCCCTGACACGGTCCGCCTCCGATCCGGCGACGCGGTCCTGTCGCTCGCCTTCCGGGCGGACGGCGCGGACATGCCCGCCGTTTCCGAAACCGTGCCCCTGATGATCGCGCCCGCAACCACCGCGTCCCCCGGCACCCGCCGCTACGTCGCCCGCATCGCCCCCGCCGACGCACCCCGGCTGGCCGCAGCGCAGAGCGCCATCCGGGCGCTTCGTGCCTCCGGTACCGAGGGTGCGGGCAGCCTCGGCGTCTCGGTCGAACGCGGCTGCACCACTGCCCCCTTGGGCGACACGCTTCCGATCTCGACCGCGATCCGCACCGATCCCGATGCGCCCTTCGTGCCGCTCACGCGGTCCGTGGATGCCTTCGAGCGTCTCCCGCCTGCCGAGGCCGCGGCCCTGCGCGCCCGCTTCGCCCCCTGCGACGCGCTCTGAGCCTGCGACGCGCGGGGCACCAGTCCGCGCGCCGAACTCCGCCAGCGGCCGCGCCCCCTTGGCCCGCCGCCGCTCGCACCTACCTGCCCCGGATGCCCGTCACCGACGACATCGCCGCCTGCCGCCACTGCGCCGACCGCTTCGCCGCGACCGCCAGTGGACACCGTCCCCGGCCGGTCGTCTGGTTCCGCCCCGGCGCGCGCATCCTGATCGCAAGCCAGGCCCCCGGCATGCGGGCGCATCTTTCGGGAAAGCCCTTCGACGACCCTTCGGGCGTGCGCCTGCGCGATTGGATGGGCGTCGATGGCGACACCTTCTGGGACCGCGACAACGTGGCCGTCGTGCCGATGGGCTTCTGCTTTCCGGGCTACGACGCCAAGGGCGGCGACATCCCGCCCCCGAAAGTCTGCGCGGCGAAATGGCGGATAGCGGCGCTCGATCACGCGGGCGACCCGCCCGTGACGCTGCTGATCGGCGGCTATGCGCAGGACTGGCACCTGGGTCGCGGGCGCGTCACCGACCGGGTGCGCGACTGGCGCGCCCTCGCCCCGCGCACATGGTGCCTGCCCCATCCGTCCTGGCGGAACACCGCATGGCTGAAGAAGCACCCCTGGTTCGAGGCCGAGACCCTGCCCGCGCTCCGCGCCGCCATCGCCGACACGCTCGCGTGACGCCGCGCGAACGATCCGCTAGGGGGCGGGACCGACCAGAGCCGACGGATCCCGCATGACCGACCCCACGCCCCTCGACCGCGCCCACCTCCAGGCCGAGGCGACCGGCGCCGATACCGACCGGCTCGCCTTCTGGAACGCGCTGGCCGAGGCCGAGCTGCATCTCCTGCTCGACGCGGCCACGGACGACGCCGTCACCCCGCGCCTCGTCGAGATCGAAGGCGCGCGCTATGCCCTTGCGTTCGACCTGCCCGAGCGGCTCGAGGCCTTCGCCGGCGCCGCGCCCACCGCCACGCTCTCGGGCCGCCGCCTCGCCGCGATGCTGGCCGCCGAGGCGCTGGGCCTCGCGCTCAATCTCGACGACGCGCCCTCGGCCCAGCTTCTCCCGCCCGATGCCATCGGCTGGCTTGCCGACACGCTCGCCCAGGCCCCCGAGGAAGCCGAGCGCCGTATCGCCGAAGTCGCCCCCCCCGGCGGCCTGCCCGATGCGCTTCTGACGGCGCTCGACGGCAAGCTGACCCTCGCCGCGGGCCTCGCGCGTATGGCCTATCTTGCGGGTGTGACCTACGAGGATGGCGCACGCGGCCACATCCTCGGGATCGTCGACCCCGTCCCCGGTGCCGAGCCCGACCTTGCCCGCGCCGTCTCGGAGGCGCTCGTCTTCTCGGGCCTCGACGCGGGCCAGATCGACGTGACGTTCCTGCGCGCCGCCCAGCCCCTGGCCGCCAGCCTCGCCCGTCACGGCCTCCGTATCGACCTGCCCCGCCCCGAGCCCACCGGCCCCGCACGCGACGCCGGCGCTCCGCCACGCCTGCGCTAGCCCGCCGCGCCGTCGGGGTCGCCCGGGCCTGCACCGATCGGCCAAATCGCCGCCCCGCGACCTGAGCCGCGACCGCGGTCCATCTCCCCTCGGTGCAAACCGCCGCCCCATCGATGTTCCAGAAATATGCTGCCGCCCCCACGACCGGTTCTGCGCCATCCGTGCGGGGGTCATGGGTTCGGCGGCGAGAAGGCATCGCGGACAGCGGGCGATCTGCCCCCAGCGAAGCGCGGCACCACATCCATAACCGCGGCGTGACACCGACCCGAGGCGCGGCGGAATTTTCTTCCGGAAGAAAATTCGCCCCGCGGCGCCGTTACGCGTATCGGCCGGGCATCGGCGCGAGCGTCACGCCCTCGGCCTCCAGCGCCGCGCGTACCGCCCGCGCGATCGCGACGGCCTCCGGCCCGTCGCCATGCAGGCAGATCGAGTCGCATGCGGCCGGGATCGTCCGGCCCGATGCGGCGCGGATCGCACCGTCGCGGACGAAGCGCACCATCCGTGCGGCCGCGACCTCGGGGTCGTGGATCATCGCGCCGGGCATGCCCCGGGCGATCAGCGTGGCGTCGTCCGCGTAGCCCCTGTCGGCGAAGATCTCGCCCGCCCAGAGGCCGCCCATCTCGCGCGCGACCCGTTCCTGCGCGGTTCCCGCCAGCACCAGAAGGATCACTTCCGGGTCGATCCGTCGGGCCGCGCCGTAGGCCGCACGGGACAGATCAGCGTCCTCGGACGCCATGTTCGCCAGCGCCCCGTGCAGCTTGAAATGCCGGACGTCCGCACCAACCGTCGCCGCAACACCCCGCGCGGCCCCGAACTGCCAGGCCACGAGATTGGCCACGCTCTCGGGCGGCATCGCGACACGCCTTCGCCCGAAGCCCTGCAGGTCTGCAAATCCCGGATGCGCGCCGATGCCGACGCCCCGCTCGGCGGCGCGCGCCATCGTCGCGGCCATCACGTCCCAATCGCCCGCATGGGCGCCGCAGGCGATGTTGGCCGAGGTCACGATATCGAGGAGCGCCGCATCGTCGCCCATCGTCCAATCGCCGTAACCTTCGCCCATATCGGCGTTGAGATCGACCTGCATGCCCCGGCTCCCGTTCCGCGAACCGGGGGCCAGCCCCCGGACCCCCGAGGTATTTCCGGCCAGAGGAGGACGGGTCAAGCGTCCCGTGCCGAGACCACGCCCCCGATCAACTGCTGTCCGTTGAGGTCGAGCGCGCGTGGGTCGCGGACCAGCGGCCCGGTCTTGGGGCGGTCCCAGCGGGCGGCGCGCGCGGCCTCGCGCGTCACGAAGCGCAGCGTCAGAGGCGCGCCGAGCGGCGCCTGCAGCGCGCGCGGCAGGTCGGCGGCAATGACCGTGCCGATACGGGGATAGCCACCGGTCGTCTGGCATTCCGGCCCGAGAATGTAGGGCACGCCGTCGCCGGTCATCTGCACGTCGCCGGGGCGGATGAAATCCGACAGGAGGCCGAGCTGTCCCGCGGTTTCAAACCCCGCGCCCACCATGGCAAGCCGGACCCCCTGCCGGTTGCCGCGGGGGTCGCGTGTGAAGGCGGTGGTGGTAAACCGCTCCCGCACCTCGGGCGGAAAAAGCGCGGTCTGCGGGCCGGGCACAATCCGCAGGACGCCCCCGCCCAGCCGGTCCATGGCCGCGACCCGGCGCGCCGACCCGTTGCTTGGCTCAAAGGGCAGGACGTCGCCGGGGATGAGCGGCCGACCGATCCGCGCGATCAGATGCGCCGCGCGGCTGCCCAGCACCGGCGCGGTCGCGAACCCGCCCGCGACGTGGAGATAGGAATAGACGCCCGCCCCCGTGGGTTTGAGCTCGAGCCGCGTCCCCGCCGGCAGCGTCGTCACGCTGTTCCATTCGAGCGGGGTGCCATCGGCGACGGCCTGCATCGGCGCACCGGTCAGCGCCACATGCGCCGACGCCCCCAGCCGGACCGCGAGCGGCGCGCCCGGCGTCTCGATCCCGGCCCCCGCATCCCCCAGCAGCGCATCCGCCTCGTCGAGCGCCGCCCGGTCCGCCGCGCCACCCTGCGCCAATCCCTGCGACAGCCAGCCCGGACGACCGCGATCCTGCACCGTCACGAGCGGTCCGCAGGCGATGATCTCGAGCCCGGTCACGGCGCGCCCTGTCGGGACGTCCGGCGCGAGGATATGACCCCGCCGCCGTTCAGGTCTGCCATCCGCGCGGTCTGCACGACTGCGTTGGTTCGGGCCGGTCCCGGAGACGGCCATCCGGCACGACCGCGATTCGGCACCGCGACGGGCGGTCCGCCGGGGACGACGGCGCGCGAGGTCATGGCGCATCGCGCCCGGCCAAGGCGCGTGCGAACCCGAAGCGCCTGTGCCCGCGACGTGATCGCCGCGCGATCCGCTTGGCCAGTCGCATGCGGCAAACGCCAGGGTGGCTGCGCGTCCGGCCCGCCGCACCGCTCCTCTGGATCCCGCCTCCGACCCGATCCGATCCCCATTCGGACCAAGCTGCACCGGCGCGCGCAGGTCAAGACAATCGCTCCCATGTCGCGCCGCCATGGCGATCGGGATCTGCGGCGGCCCGGTCCTCCAGCTCGGCGGGCGAGACCGCCGGGAACGTCATCTCGTCGCCCGGCGCCAGCGCGATGGGGCGCGCACGACCCGGCTCGAAACAGGGGAATGCCGTGCGCCCGACCTGTCGCCAGCCGGTCGGGGCCTCCGTCCCGAAGAGCACCAGTTGCCGGACGGCGACGACCAGCGCGCCCTCGGGCACCTTCGGGGTCAAATCGGTCTGGCGTGGCAGGTCCCATTGCGGCGGCAAGATCCCGAGATAGGGCATCCCCGGCGCGAAACCGAGCGCCAGCACCCGGAGCCGCGCCCCCGACAGCGCCGCGACCGCCGCGTCCTTGTCCAGCCCCGCCATCGCCGACGCCTCGGCCAGCTGCGGCCCGTCGGCGCCCCCATAGGCGCAAGGCACCCGCCAGAGGCGGCGCGGCGGTGGCGACACGGCGGCCCAGTCCTGGGCGGCCAGACGTGCCCCCAGATCGGCTTCGAGCCCGTCGCCGCCCCCTCGGACCAGAACCGACCCGAGCGAGGAGGCCGTCTCCTCCACCCCCTCCGGAGGGTCGGCGTCGAGCGCCGCGCGGAACGCCACGGCGGCCCGGTTCGCCTCGTCGTTCAGAACGTCCGTAAATCGAACGAGCAGCGCGTCTTCGCCGAGGGGGTCGATGCGGGGAAAGCGGTCGGCCATGGCCCAGCCGTGACGCGCCCACCCGTGCCGGTCAAGCCCGGCCCTTGCGCCCCCGCGTCCGCCCTGCGATCCCTCGCCCCATGCGGCTCGCCTACACCATGACCGACGGCAAACGCGCCCTCGACCCGCTTCTGCACGGGGCGGCGCGGCGCGCGATCGCGGCCGGTCTCCGGGTCGCGGGGGTGGTGCAGGTGAACCACGACCGCCCGGGCGGCGAGCGCTGCGACATGGACGCGATCGTGCTGCCGGATGGGCCGACCGTTCGGATCAGCCAGTCACTCGGCCCCGCGGCGCGCGGCTGCCGGCTCGACCCCGAGGCGCTCGAAACCGCCGTCGCCGCCGCCGAGGCGGCGCTGGCGCGGGGCGCGGACCTCCTCGTCGTCAACAAGTTCGGCAAGCACGAAGCCGCGGGCCGCGGCTTCCGCCCTGTAATCGCGCGGGCGCTCGAGGCCGGGACGGACGTGCTGGTCGGGGTGAACCCGATGAACCGTGCCGCGCTCGACGCCTTCACGGACGGCGCCGCCGAGGCCGTGGCCCCCGAAGACGCCGCCCTCGACGCCTGGATCGCCGCCCACCGCCCGGACCGTCCGCGCCGCGCGCCACGCTGACGCACAGGGCGCACGAGTTGTCCGCCGCGCGCGGCTCGGAGCGACGATCGGCGCTCCGTGGGTCGCGGAGGTCCGCATTCTCCACGGCAACGCCCACGTAACGCGGATGGCCGGTCGCGCTATCGTCGACTTGTCGCCGGCTCAAGACCGAATGCCACCTTCACCGGCCAAATCGACGCGCATCTTCGAGCAGCCGAGGACCGCGACCTGACGCTCGCCCCTAGCCGGGCATCATCCCGCCGCGCCCACGTCGGTAAAGCATCCTAGCTGCGCACCCTATCTGTCGGCTCTGACGACATGGTCGAGGCACCGGCGAGCGCGGCCCAATCGGGCCTCGCTTCGATCGCCGCGAACAGCATCGTCTCCCCTCCGGGCCTTGGCTCTCCACCGCCAAGCACCGGCACCGGGTGCATCACGTCACCCGCCAGTCCCACGCCATCACCCCTGCCTTCTCATCCGTGAGCCCACGCCACGCCTCCCTCTCCCAAGCCGGTGATCGCCTCTCACGAAACAACCTCTCGCTGGCGTCCAGCCTCCATCGCCCGCCAATACCGAAGGCCGCCGGTTTGACCGTCGCGGCAACCGCCACCCACCGCGGATGGTCGCCACCATTCGCAGTGAGCCGCCACCCCTTGCACCCAGCGAGCCGGCCGCCCATCCGCACCGACACCGGTCTGCCGTCGGGGGCGATGCGCTCTCCGCCACGTCTGGGTCCGGTTGCGCCGGCATTGCAACCGCCCTGCACAGGGGCCAAGGAAGGCGCGTGACCGATCCCCCCACCCCCGATCCGGTCCCGGCCTGGCAAGTCTGGATCTGGCCCATCGCGCTCGTCGCGATCGGCGGCGTGCTGTGGCTGCTACCTTGGCGCGACCAAGTGCCGGATCTCAAGGCCTGGGTCGAGGCGCGCGGGGCGCCCGCGTGGCTGGCCTTCCTGATCGTCTATATCGTCGTGGTGATCCTCCCCCTTCCGGCGGCGGCGATGTCTGTGGTGGGCGGGCTGGTATTCGGCTGGTGGGGCTATCCGCTTTCGATGGCCGGGAGCCTCTTGGGCTGCCTGCCGCCCTACCTGATCGGCCGTCACTGGCTGCGCGGTCCGGTGATGCGGCGCTTCGACGGGCCGCGGGTCGCGGCGGCCGACCGCGCGGTGGCACGCCGTCCGCTTGTCTTCGTGGCGCTGCTGCGGCTGACCCCGATTCTGCCCTTCACGCTCCAGAACTGGCTTCTGGGGCTGACCTCCGTGCGGACGATGCCCTATGTCGTCGCGACTGTGCTGGGGCTCGCGCCGGGGACGCTCGGCATGGTCTGGCTCGGCGTGCTCGGCGGGCTCGCCGTGGCGCGGACCGACCCCGCGTCGCTTGCCGTCGGGGCGGTGGCGCTGGCGGCGTTCGGGGCCGTGATCCTCTGGCTCGGGCGCATCGCGACCGACGCACTGCGGGCCGAGGGCTTCCAGATCGGCACGCCGCGCCGCTAAGTCGTGGGGAACCTTCCGGCCCCGAGCGGATTGGGGCCAGTAACAGGCCCCGAACATCCTGCACGACATGAATTGCATGACACAGATCACGCCCCTGCCCGACCGCGCCCCCCGGCGCGCGAGCGCGCGTGCGTGACCGACCGACCGGAGACGACACCATGGACCTCGACATCAAGGGCCGCACCGCGGTCATCTCCGGCGCGGCGGGCGATATGGCGCTCGAGACCGCGAAAATCCTCCAGGGTGACGGCGCGAACCTCGTCCTGACGGATATCGACGAGGACGAACTGGCCGAAGCCGCCTCCAAGCTGGGCGACGGCGTGGTGACCGTGGTCGCGGACCTGACCTCGCAGGACGGCGCGGATGCGGTGGCCAAGGCCGTGGCCGACGCGGGCTGGCAGGCCGACATCCTCGTCCATGCCGCGGGGGTGACGGGTGCCAAGGGCGACCCGTTGGCCGACATCACGGAAGAGGACTGGGAACACGCCTGGAACACCGATTTCATGACCGCCGTACGCATGTCGAAGGCGTTCATTCCCGGCATGAACGAGCGTGGTTGGGGCCGCGTCGTCTTCGTGACCTCCGAGAACGTGGCCCAGCCCTATCCCGACGAGGTCGTCTACAACGCGTCGAAGGCCGCCGTCCTCAGCTTCGCCAAGGGCATGAGCCAGGTCTACGCGCAAAAGGGCACGCTGATTAACTGCGTCGCACCCGCCTTCATCGAAACCGACATGACCGACGGGATGATGGAGAAGCGCGCCGAAGAGAAGGGCGTGTCCTTCGAGGAGGCGATTGACAGCTTTCTCGAGGAGGAACGCCCGCATCTCGTTCTGAAGCGGCGCGGCAAACCCGAGGAGGTGGCCTTCGTCATCGCCTGCCTCTGCTCGAACCGCGCCTCCTTCGTGAACGGCTCGAACTGGCGCGTGGATGGTGGAGCCGTCCAGGCGATCAACGTCTGATGCCGTTCGAGGCCCCCGTCACCCGCGAGCGCCTGCTCCGCCGCATCCGCGCCTATCCATTGGGCGACACGCCCGAGGAAATGCGCCGGGCCTTCCACGATCTCGTCGTCGGACCCGAGACGGGGCGGATGCGGCGTCAGGTCTCGGTCTCCGAGGATCCCGGCGGGCTGACCGTCCGGTCGGTCGACGCAAGCGGCTTCACCGCGATGCCCCGGATCGTCTGGTTCCACGGCGGCGGCTATGTCTTCGGATCGCCCGAGACCCATATCCGCCCCGCGATCCGTCTGGCCGAACATCACCGCTTCACGGTACGCCTGCCCCGCTACCGGCTGGCGCCCGAGCATCCCTGGCCCGCCCAGCGCGACGATGCCGTGGCCGAGGCCGAGGCAGCACCCGCGCCCGTCATTCTTGCGGGCGATAGCGCGGGCGGCCATCTGGCTCTGGTGACCGCGCTGCGCATGGCGAAGGCCGGGAACGCGCCGCTGGCCCTCCTCCTCTTCTCGCCCAACACCGATCGCAGCGGGCTCAACACCGAGCGCGCCCGGATGGACGCGCTCGACCCGATGGTCGACGACGAAGGCGACAGGCGGCTGGCGCGCATGTGCTTCGGCGACATGGCCGACGATCACCCGGAGGTCTCGCCCGTGCTCGACGACCTGTCGCTCCTGCCGCCGACCTGGATCGAGGTCGGCACGCCCGAGGTGCTGCATGGCGATGCGGTTGCGCTGCACAGGCGCGCGACCGAACAGGGCGCCGAGGTCCATTTGCAAGAGACACCGGGCCTTCTGCATATGGGCCAGCTCTGGCAGCCGTGGTGGGACGAGGCGACCGCCTCGATCGACCGAGCCGCCGCCTTCGCTCTCACCAAGGCCGCCGAACGGCGCAACGCCTCCGCCGCCTGACGTCGGAGCGGCGGGACCTGTCCATTCGGTGGGCGTGGTCTCGGTAACCCGGACACGATCGTCCGTCCGGCATGGGTCGGGCTGGCGAAACTGCCGCAACAAATCTGATCTGCGCGGATTGCGATGCGTAGCCGCGACCGCAGGCACGGCATCTCGATGTAATGCCTCCGGACCTACGCCGGCACCGCATTTGGGCATGGCGCGCGCGGCGGCACCGACATCGCCTCGGTCCAATTCTCGGAAAACCGCATGGCGAGCGTCTAGCGCCGCATCCGACGGGCCATCTTGGCCACCCGGTCGACCTGACGAATATTACGCGCGGCCTTGCCGCCCAGCAGCTTTGCGATCCCGCTGAACAGGACCAGACGGAGGATCTGCTTCATCATGGCCGGTCTCCTCGATGGCGTGCCACCGGGCCAACGCACGCGGCGCCGTGCGGGTTCAGTCGTCGTCCGGCGGCGGCGGCGTGAAGAGCTCGTCCTGCCCGTCCTCCTCGGGGAGATCGGGGTCGCCGCCGGGCGGCGGCGCGCTGTCCAGCAGGCCCGCCGCGCGAAGCTCCTTCAGACCCGGCAGATCGCGCGGGCTTTCCAGTCCGAACTGGTCGAGGAAGTTGCGCGTCACCACGAAGGTCACCGGGCGGCCCGGCGTGTCGCGCCGCCGCCCCAGCTTGATCCAGTCCAATTCCAGGAGCTGTTCGACCGTGCCGCGCGACACCGATACGCCCCGGATCTCCTCGATCTCGGCGCGCGTGACGGGCTGGTGATAGGCGACGATGGCCAGCGTCTCGATCGCCGCGCGGCTGAGCTTGCGGGTCTCGACCGTCTCTCGGGTCATCAGGAAGGCGAGGTCCGGCGCGGTGCGGATCGCATAGGCATCCCCGACCCGCACCAGTCGCACGCCCCGCCCCTCGTAGCGGCGGCGCAGCAGGTCGAGTGCCGCGGGCGCATCGCATCCGTGGGGCAATCGTGCGTGCAAGTCGGCCACGGTCACGGGGGCCGCGGTCGCGAAGAGGATGGCCTCGACCATCCGCTCCTGCTCGGCCAGCGGCGGCGCCTCGAAGAGCGGATCGGTCTGCGCGTCGCTCATGCCCGCCCCCTGACGCGGATCGGGCCGAACATCGCCTCCTGCCGAAGCTCGATCCGGCCGTCCTTGGCCAGCTCCAGCGTCGCCGCGAAGGTCGAGGCGGTGGCCGAGCGGCGGCGGGCGGGATCGCCGTCCCAGCCCTCGGGCAGAAAGGATAGAAGATCGGTCCATTCGACGGCGTGCCCGATCAGCGGGCGCATCCGGTCCAGCGCCTCCTCCATCGTCCAGACGCCGTCGCGATCCATCGTGAAGGGACGGAAATCGTCGCGGGTCCGCAGCCGGGCATAGCCCTGCATCAGGTCGAGCAGCGTCGCAGTATAGGTGACCCGCCGCGAGCGCGCCACTTCCTGCGGCTCACCGCGTGGAAAGACGTCGCGGCCCAGCCGGTCGCGGGCCATCAGCCGGGCGGCGGCCTTGCGCATCGCCTCGAGCCGTTCAAGCTGGAAGGCCAGATGCGCGGCCAGATCCTCGGCCGAAACCTCCTCGCCCGGCTCTGGCGGCAGGAGGAGCTTCGATTTCAGGAAGGCCAGCCACGCCGCCATCACGAGGTAGTCGGCGGCCAGTTCGATCCGCAACTCGCGCGCCTTCTCGACGAAGGCCAGGTATTGCCGGGCGAGATGCAGCACCGAGATCGTGCGCAGGTCCACCTTCTGCGTCCGCGCCAGCGTCAAGAGCAGGTCGAGCGGTCCCTCGAACCCGTCGACATCCACGATCAGCGCCTCGGCGGCGCGGCGGGCGTCGACATCGGTCGCGTCGCGGGGTGGTCCTTCGGTGAAGGGCAGGTCGGTCAATCGGCCCCCGTGGGATGCGGCTCAGGCGGTCAGTGCGCCAAGTTCCGCATGGGCCGCCTCGATGTCAAGTTCGACCGGCAGCGCGCGGTCGGCCAACGCGCGATCCGCGCGCTCCAGCGCGGGGCCAGCAAGCGCGGGACAGATCGCGGCCACCTCCTGCATCTCGTCCCAAAGGCCGTTGCAGTGGAGGATCACGTCGCAGCCCGCGGCGAGGCTGGCGGTGCACCGTTCGGACACCGTGCCGCCCAGCGCGCCCATTCCGATATCGTCCGTCATCAGCAGGCCGTCGAAGCCGATGCCGTCCCGGATCTCCTCGATGACGGGGGCGGAGACGGTGCCGGGCGCGTCGTCAATCGCCTCGTAGACGACATGGGCCGACATGCCCATCGGCAGGTCGGCGAGGCGTCGGAAGACCTCGAAATCGGTCCTGCGCAGGACCTCCAGCGGCGTGTCGACATGGGGCAGCCGGTGATGGCTGTCGGCCGGGGCACGGCCATGGCCGGGGATGTGCTTCATCACCGGCAGCACGCCGCCCTGCAGGCAGCCGTCGGCATTGGCACGGGCGCGGGCGGCGACCGTCTCGACGTTATCGCCGTAAAGGCGCGACAGCAGGAAGGGATGCGTGTCCTCGCCCGCGATATCGGCGGTCGGCGTGCAGTTCACGTCGATACCGACGTCCCGCAACTCGCGCGCGATCAGCGTGGCGCGCAGGAACATCGCGCGGACCGGATCGGCGGCGCGGCTCATCTGCGTTAGCGGGCGCGGCCAGCGGGTCCAGAAGGGCGGACCAAGCCTCTGCACGCGCCCGCCCTCCTGGTCGATCAGGACGGGCGCGTTGCGGCCGACGGCCTCGCGCAGAGCCGCCGTCAGGGCGCGCAGCCGGTCGGGCGTCTCGACGTTGCGGGCGAACAGGATGAAGCCCCAGGGATCCGCCTCGCGGAAGAAGGCCGTCTCGCGCGGGGTCAGGTCGGGGCCTTCGCACCCGGCGATGAAGGCCCCGGCCATGTCAGCGGACCGTGACCGGGATGCAGGCGGCATCCTTGGCCAGAAGCGCCGAGCAGAAGCGGCGCGCGTCGGCACCGTCTTCGAAGCCGACGACGCGCAGGCGCCAGAAGTCGCGCCCGCCGGAGGTGGCCTTCTGGATCATGCGGCTCTTGCCCGCGAGATAGTCGCCGAAGCGGCCATCGAGACGATCCCATTCCGAGCGGGCGACGGCCTCGCTGTCGAAGGCGCCAAGCTGGACGACGCGGGTGCCCGGCGCGATCGTTGCGGGGTCGATGTCACGGCTGGCCGAGGCAACCTGCGTGCCCGAGGCGGCAGCAGGTGCGTCGGTCGGTACGGCAGCCAGCGCGGCCGAGACGGCCGATGCGACCGGGTCGGCGGAGGCTGCGGCGGCAGCGGCGCGGCGCGCGGGCCGGGCGGAGGGCCGGGCCGAGCGCGCAACGCCCGCGACCACCGGTGCGGCGGGGGCGGCGGCGACCTCGGGCTCGGACGGGGTCAGCACGGCGAGGTTCGAGGCGACGATCTCGGCGGCGGGCGCCGAGGCGTTGATGGCCTCGGCCACGTCATCATCCCGAAGGACGGCGGCGACCGCGACCGGCGCCGCCGGAAGGAGCTTGGCGGCAAGGTCGGTCTCGGGCAGCGCGACCGGCGCGGCGGCGGTTATGGCAGCGGGCTCGGGCGCAGCGAGCGCCTCGGCAACCGGATCGACCCCGGCGGCGGCCAGCCGCGCGCCCAGCGCAGGCGCGTCGAGCGCGAGCGGCGCGGGTGCGAGGACGATCTGGTCGGGCGCGGGCGCCGCGGCCCCGCCCGAGGTGATGTCCGACAGCGCCATGCCCTGGAAGGGCGCGACCGTGCCGCCGGGATTGTCCGGCTTGACCCGCATCGGACCTTCGAGGGCCGCGATCACCGGCACACCCGACACGTCGCGGAAGGTCAGGTCCACGGCCCAGGTCGCCATCGCGGCGGTCAGACCCAGCGAGGTCAGCGCCCCGGCCCAGTTGACCCAGCCGAAATTGCGCGCCGCATCCGCAAGACGCGACGGCGCCTCGGCCCCATAGTCCGCACCGAAATAATCCAGATCCGCCATGTGCCTGCCCTCCACCGATCAGGGCGGCGTTGCCCCGTCGGTTGCCCGTATCACTGCCCAAGGACGCCCCGTTCCGGGTGTCGTCCGCCGTTTGCCTCGTCCCGTCTGACGCGTGTGCCCCTCAGGGGGTCTTCAACGCATCTCGTCAGCGGGTGCGACGCCAAGGATACCCAAACCGGCCGCGATTACAATGGATACGGCGCGCGGCAGGGCGATCTTGGCGGGGGAGTGTGACTTGTCGTCCTGCAGGAACCGAAGCTGCGTCTCGCTGTTGCCGAGGTTCCAGAGGCCGTGGAGCCCCGCCGCCAGCTCGTAGAGGTAGAACGCGATCCGGTGCGGCTCGTGGGTGCGGGCCGCGATCTCGACCAGCCGGGGCCATTCGGCGAGCTTGGCGGCCAGCGCCTGCTCGGCGGGATGGTCGAGGCCTGAAAGGTCCGCGCGCGCCAGCGCCGCGTCCGAGGCGTCGATCCCCTGCTCGGCCGCGCGCCGCAGCACGGATTGCACGCGGGCATGGGCGTATTGCACGTAATAAACCGGGTTGTCCTTCGACTGCTCGAGCACCTTCGAGACATCGAAATCGAGCGGCGCGTCGTTCTTCCGGGTCAGCATCACGAAGCGGGTCACGTCCGCGCCGACCATCTCGATCACGTCGGCCAGCGTGACGAAGGTGCCGGCCCGCTTGGACATCTTCAGGGGCTCGCCATCGCGGGTCAGCCGGACGAGCTGCGTCAGCTTGATGTCGAGCGGCACGCGGTCGTCGGTCAGTGCTGCGACGGCCGCCTTCATGCGCTTGACATAGCCGCCGTGATCGGCGCCGAAGACGTTGATCAGCGCGTCGAAGCCGCGCTCCACCTTGTCGAAGTGATAGGCGATGTCGGGCGCGAAATAGGTCCACGCCCCGTCGGATTTCTGGATCGGGCGGTCGACATCGTCGCCATAGGCGGTCGAGCGGAACAGCGTCTGCTCCCGCGCCTCCCAATCCTCGGGGAGCTTGCCCTTGGGCGGCGCCAGCGTGCCGCGATAGATCAGGCCCTTGGCGTCGAGCGCCGCGATCGCCGCCTCGATCCGGCCGGTGCCGTAGAGCGACTTCTCGCTGAAGAACACGTCCATCTCGACGCCAAGCCGCTTCAGGTCGGCGCGGATCAGGTCCATCATCGCGTCCGTGGCGAAATCGCGGATCGGGTCGAGCCAGACCTCCTCGGGCTGGTCGAGATAGGCGTCGCCGACCTTGTCCTTCAGGGACGCGCCCACGGGCACGAGATAGTCGCCGGGATAGACGCCCTCGGGAAAGGACACGTCGCGGCCATGCGCCTCGAGGTAGCGCAGGTAGACCGACCGCGCGAGCGTGTCGATCTGCGCGCCACCGTCGTTGATGACGTATTCGCGCGTCACGTCGTGACCGGCATATTCCAAGAGAGCGGCCAGCGCGTCGCCGAAGACCGCGCCACGCGTGTGTCCGACATGGAGCGGCCCGGTCGGGTTGGCCGAGACGTATTCGACGTTGACCTTGGTCCCCGCCCCCATCTGCGAGCGGCCGAATGCGGGCCCCTCCGCCAGCACGGCGGCCACAGTGTCGCGCCAGACCTGCGGGGCCAGCCGGATGTTGAGAAAGCCGGGACCGGCCACCTCGGCCGAAGCGATGCGCGCATCGGCCTCGAGCCGGGGAGCCAGCGCCTCGGCGATATCGCGGGGCTTCATCCCGGCGGGCTTGGCCAGCACCATCGCCGCATTGGTCGCCATGTCGCCATGTGCCGCGTCGCGCGGCGGCTCGACCGTGACATTGCTTGTCTCCAGCCCCTCGGGCAGCGCGCCGTCCGCCGCCATGGCGGTCAGCGCGTCGATGACGAGGGCGCGGATATCGGCAAAGAGGTGCATGGGGCGCGGGTCCGTGGCTTGGGGTCAGGCCGCGCATCTACCCGCGGCGCGGCGCGGGTTCAATCCACCGCGCCCGCGCGGCATCGGCCCCTCGCCCGCGTCAGCAAGTCCCGCAAAACGAGCTGGCCCGCGCGCCCGTCGCCTCATCCGGCATATTCCATCGTCATCTCGATCGCCAGCGTGCATCCCGCCATGCCGGGCATCACCTCGCCCTCGGCCTTCATGAGCGCTTCGATATCCATGAAGACGCGACTTTCGACGAGGACCGGCGACAGGGCGGCCATCGTCACCTCGAAGGCGCCAGCAGGCATGCCCGGCACGGCGGCGACCCAGCTGCCGTCGGGCTGGCGCGTCCAGTCGAGGCTGTCGCTGTCATCCTTGGCGATCGACATCAAGTTCGGATCGAAGCGGCCGTTCCACGCGAGCTCCATCGGCTGGTCGGCGTCGAAGCCCGCGGCCATCATCTCGGCCATGCCCGCGGCGAAGGGCGGACAGGTCGGCGCAAGCTCGGTCTCGCGCGATTTCGGCTGCCAGGTGCCGTCGCGGGGCACGATCTCGGACAGGGCGGGCGTCGCGGCGAGGATCAGGAGGATGGGGGCGAAGCGGATCATCGGGGTCTCCGGGGTTGGGTCGCCGCAAACCTCACTGATCGGGGCGCGCGGGCCAAGTCCGGAAAACCCGGCCTCGGGCGCGTCCGGGCCTAGGGGGCGGGCGGCACGAACTGCGCGTGGCATTGCAGCGCGAAGCGGTCGGTCATCCCCGCGATGTAGTCCGACACAATGCGCGCGCGGTCGGTCTCGGTCTCGGCGGCGGCGACATCCGGCTGCCACCGGGCGGGCAGGTCCTGCGGATGGGCCATGAAATGCGGGAACAGGTCGTCGACCACGCGGGTGACCTCCTCGCGCATCTCGACCACCGAGGGCGCGCGATACATCCGGTCGAAGAGGAAGGCGCGGATCACCTTGAGATCGGCCCAGAGCGCGGGCGAGAACCGGGCCATCATGCGCCCGGCCTGCCGTACGTCGTCGGCCGAGGCGGGGCCCAGCCGCGCGAGGTTCGTCTCGGTGGTGCGGATCACGTCCTCGACCAGCACGCCGAAGAAGCGGCGGAGCGCCTCATGGCGGCGGCGATACGGGGCGAGATCGGGCCAGGCCGCATCGACCTCGGCGAAGCAGTCGCGGAGGATCGGCAGGTCGACGACTTCGGCGGCGGTGAACAGCCCGGCGCGCAGCCCGTCCATCAGGTCGTGGTTGTTGTAGGCGATGTCGTCGGCGATCGCGGCCACCTGCGCCTCGGCCCCCGCATGGGTGTGGAGTTCGAGGTCGTGGACAGCGTCGTATTCCGCCAGCGCATCAGGAATGTCCCCGGTGACCGGGCCATTATGCTTGGCGATGCCCTCCAGCGTCTCCCAGGTCAGGTTCAGCCCGTCCCAGTCGGCATAGTGCCGCTCCAACCGCGTAACGATGCGGATCGCCTGCGCGTTGTGGTCGAAGCCGCCATGGGGCGCCATCAGCCGGTCGAGCGCCTCCTCGCCGGTATGGCCGAACGGCGTGTGCCCGAGGTCGTGGGCCAGCGCCACGGCCTCGGTCAGATCAAGATTCAGGCCCAGATGCCCCGCGATGGTGCGCGCGACCTGCGCCACCTCGATCGAATGGGTCAGGCGGGTGCGGAAGTAGTCGCCCTCATGCTCGACGAAGACCTGCGTCTTGTGCTTGAGCCGCCGAAACGCGCTGGCATGGATGATCCGGTCGCGGTCACGCTGGAAGGGCGAGCGGAAGGCGCTCTCCTCCTCGGGGAAGAGTCGGCCCCGCGTGGCATCCGGGTCGCAGGCATAGGGGGCGGTCACGGCGGGCGGCTCACTTGTGCAGGGGCACGTCCCGCCCATATATCGGAGGGACCGGCAATTCCCACCCCCGGAGCCTGCTGCCATGGATCTCGCCCTGCCCCCCCGCGTCACCCCCCGCGCCTTCGAGCGTCTCTCCGAGATCGGCGCCGCCGATCAGGGCAAGGCGCTGCGCGTGGCGGTCGAGGGCGGCGGATGTTCAGGGTTCCAGTACCAGATCGAGCTGGGCGAGCCTGAAGCGGGCGACCTGAAGCTCGAAGGCGCGGGCGAGACGGTGGTCGTGGACGAGGTGTCCCTGCCCTTCCTGTCGAACGCGGTGATCGACTTCACCGAGGAGTTGGTGGGCGCGCGCTTCACCATCGACAATCCGAACGCGGCCTCGAGCTGCGGCTGCGGGGTCTCCTTCTCGATGTGATCGGGCGGGCCAAGGCTTTTCGGCGAAAAGCCTTTCTCAAATCCTTGGGGAAGGATTTGACGCGCTCCGGATCGGCTCAGGCCGCCGCCAGCCCGACGTCCCGCGTCATCCGCGCGAAGCGCACACCCAGCATCGCGCTGACCGCCGCCAGCCCGACGACGAGGCCCAGCCAGATGCCCGACGGTCCGAGCCCGAGCGGGAAGCCCAAGACGTAGCTCGCCGGGATGCCCAGCGCCCAGTAGGAGCCGATCGCGTAGATCATCGGGCGGCGCGTGTCCTGCATCCCGCGCAGATACCCCAGGAGCATGACCTGCGCGGCATCGACGCTCTGGAAGAGCGCCGCGAGCAGGAGAAGGTGGACGCCAAGTTCCAGGATCGCCGGTGCCTGCGGGTCGGTGCCGTCGAGGAACGCGCCGATCAGGAGGGGGCCCAGCCCCAGATACATCGCCGTCGCCGCCGCCACCGCCGCCGCCGACAGAACGGCCGCCGCCAGGGCGGCGCGACGGATGCCGGCCCGGTCGCCGCGCGACCACGCCTGCCCCACCCGCACCGTCGCCGCCGATGACAGGCCAAGATGCACCATGAAGGTGAGCGCCGCGATCTGGATCGCGATGCCATGGGCGGCCAGCGGGATCGTCCCGAGCCATCCCATCATCAGCGCCGAGGCGGCGAAGAGCCCGCTTTCCGACAGATGCGTCAACCCGATGGGCCAGCCCAGCGTGGCGATCTGGCGGAAGGCGGGCCAGTCTGGGCGGTGTGGATTGCGCCAGATATCGAACCGCGCCATGCCCGGCCCCCGCGCGGCATAGAGCGCCAGCAGCACGGCCGCGACCGCCTGCACCGCGACGGACGCGATGGCCGCGCCGCGCAGGCCCAGTTCGGGCGCGCCGAGATTGCCGAAGATCAAAAGCCAGTTGAGCACGATGTTGACCGCGACCGCCGCCAGCGTCGCCCAGAGGACGATGCGGGTCCGTTCCAGCGCGCTGAGATGGCTGCGGAGCGTCGACATCACGAGAAACGGCAGGATGCCGATCCCTGCAACCCGCAGATACCCTTGGGCATCTGTCGCGATCTGCGGCTGTTGGCCGAGAGCGAGGAGGATCGGTTCGGAGAATACGAAGAGCGGCAGCGAGGCCACCGCGTAGAGGATCGAGAGCCAGAGGCCCATACGCGCGACGCGGCGGGCCTGTTGCTCGTCGCCGGTTTCGACTGCGGCGGCCGACATCGGCATCACCGCGTAGGCGAAGCCCGAGCCGAGGATCGCGATCGAAAAGAAATAGCTCGACGCAAGGGTCACGGCGGCCAGCGCGTCGACCGAATACCAGCCGAGCATGATCGAATCGGTGACGCCGATCAGGACCTGCGCCACCTGGCTCCCCACGAGGGGCAGCCCTAGGACCAGCGTTCTCCGGATGTGATGCGTCAAGGTATCGGCCATGGCCCGGCGCTACGCCCCGGCGCACGACCTGTCCACACCCGTCAGGGGTCGATCCGCTCCTGCGTGCGGTTGGCGAGCGCCACGAGTTCGGCGCGGTGACGGTCGAACATGCCGCGATGTTCCGGATCGGCCCGGCCGGTGTCGGTATAGAGATCGAGGATCGCATTCTCGGCTCGTAGGAGGCGCGTGAACGTCGAATGCCGCAGGCCTGTCAGAGCCGCGCCGATCCCTGCGACCTCGCCGCCGATGCCTGCGCCCGCGGCACTCTCGGGCTCGACCCGGAGACCGACCAGTGCCGCCGAAAGCTCGTCCCGGTGGCCCAGATGCGCCGCGCGCCAATCGTCGACCAGCGCGCCCAGATCGTCACCCGACGCACCGTCGAGCGCGCTCCAGCGGGCCTCGGCCTCCTCGACCGCGTGAAGCAGCGTCTGAAGGCGCTCGGCCGCGCCGGCATCGGGGGTGGCGGGCTCGGCAACGGCATCGCTCGCGGCCTTGGTGTTCGCGGCGAGTTGCGGCGGCGTCGCGGGTTGGTTGTCGTCCATATCCATGTCCGGCCAACCCCCGCCCCGTCAGGACGGTTCCGCCAGCGCGTCGAGACCGGCGGCCATCTCGGCGGCGAGGGCCGGGCCGTCGATATCCGGACGCTCGACCGTGGCGCGCAGCCCGGTGACGTCGGATTGGTGCCGGCGGGCCAGGCGGGCGGGGTCGTGGTGGGGCGCGATCTCGCCTGCCTCCTGCGCTGCGCGGAACAACGCCTCGAACCGCGCTTCCATCGCGGTCAGGGCGGCGGCGGCATGGTCCGAGAGCGGGCCCTCGGGCGCCTCGAGCAGTGTCTTGACCAGCATGCAGGCGCGCGCCGGGGCCGGGTCGGAGGCAAGGGCATGGAGATGTGCCTTGAGCGCCCCGAGCGGGCCGTGCCGCGCGCGAAGATCCTCGAGCCGGGCGGCCCCGTCGGCGGCATATCGGTCGAGCGCCAGCGCGTAGAGCCGGTCCTTCGAGCCGAAGGCCGCGTAGAAGCTGCCCGGCCGCATGTCTAGCGCACGTTCGAGATCCTTCAGCGACGTGCCCGCCCAGCCCTGCCGCCAGAAGAGATCGCGCGCCGTGGCGACGAGCGTTTCGCGGTCGTGACGGGCGGGTCGGGCCATTCGCTTCACCTTAACTTGATCGAACACTCAATAATTAACGTTGAGCGATCGCTCAAACAAGCCCAGATGGGATGCAACCAACCCAACGGAGATAGAACATGACCGATTTCACCGCCCACGACCTCGACACCGCGCCCGATGCCGCCAAGCCGCTTCTGGAGAAATCCAAGGCCGCCTTCGGACGCATCCCCGGCCTCCACGCCGTCATGGCCGAGAGCCCGCAGCTGCTCGAAGGCTACCAGGTGCTGCACCGGCTCTTCACCGAGAGCGATTTCGACGCCGACGAGATGACGGTCGTCTGGCAGGCGATCAATGTCGAGCATGCGTGCCACTACTGCGTGCCCGCCCATACCGGCATCGCCAAGATGATGGGCGTGGACGATGCGATCTCGGACGCCTTGCGCAACGAGACCGTCCTGCCCTCGCCGAAGCTGGAGGCGCTCCGGAATTTCACGCTGGCGATGCTGCGCGGGCGCGGCCATGTGGACGACGCGGAGATGGCAGCGTTCTTCGACGCCGGCTACGACCAGCGCGCCGTGCTGAACGTGATCCTGGCGCTCGCCCAGAAGGTGATGTCGAACTACACCAACCACGTGGCCGAGACGCCGGTGGATCAGGTCATGCAGAAATTCGCGTGGTCCAAGGCCGCCTGAGCGCCGCCATGGACGAAAGAAGGGCGCCCCGCGGGGCGCCCTTCCTGCGTCGGATGGAACGGGATCAGCCGACCAGTTCGAGACCCGAGAAGAAATACGCGATCTCTTCCTTGGCGGTGTCCGGGCCGTCGGAGCCGTGGACCGAATTCTCGCCGATGGACAGGGCGTAATCCTTGCGGATCGTGCCGGGCGCGGCCTCGGCGGGGTTCGTGGCACCCATGACTTCGCGGTTCTTGGCGATGGCGTCCTCGCCCTCGAGGACCTGCACGACGATCGGCTCGGAGGTCATGAATTCGGTCAGCTCGCCGAAGAAGGGGCGGTCCTTGTGGACGCCGTAGAATTCCTGCGCCTGGGCCAGCGTCATCTGGATGCGCTTGGAGGCGACGACGCGCAGGCCGGCCTCCTCGAGCTTGGCGGTGATGGCGCCGGTCAGGTTGCGCTTGGTGGCGTCGGGCTTGATGATCGAGAAGGTGCGTTCGAGGGCCATGGGATGCTCCGTGGGGTTTGCGTTTGGGCGCGCCCTAGCACGGGGTCTTCCGGGGGTGAAGCGGATGTGCGCCCGCCCGCCGCACCGTCGCGCGACGTCGCGCGCACCACCTTGCCGTCCGCGCCGGAATGCGCGAAGGCGACGCCCATGCTGCAGATCACAGACCTCACCTATTCCGTCGCGGGCCGCACGTTGCTGGAAGGCGCCTCCGCCACCATTCCCGATGGCCACAAGGTCGGGCTGGTCGGGCGCAACGGCACCGGGAAGACGACGCTGTTCCGGATCATCCGGGGCGAGATCCCACTGGATGCGGCCGAGATCGCGCTGCCGTCGCGGGCGCGGATCGGGGGCGTGGCACAGGAGGTGCCGTCCTCGGGCGTCAGCGTCATCGAGACGGTGCTCGCCGCCGACGAGGAGCGCGCGGCGCTCATGGCCGATACCAGCCAAGACCCCGCCCGCATTGCCGAGGTGCAGGCGCGGCTCGTCGATATCGACGCGTGGTCGGGCGAGGCGCGGGCCGCGTCGATCCTGAAAGGGCTGGGCTTTGACACCGCGATGCAGCGCCGGCCCTGTTCGGATTATTCGGGCGGTTGGCGTATGCGCGTGGCGCTGGCTGGCGTGCTCTTTGCGCAGCCCGACCTTCTGCTGCTGGACGAGCCGACCAACTATCTCGACCTCGAAGGCGCGCTCTGGCTCGAGAACTATCTCGCCAGGTATCCGCATACGGTCATCATCATTAGCCACGATCGCGGCCTTCTGAACCGGGCCGTGGGCGGCATCCTTCATCTCGAGGACAAGGGGCTGACCTACTACACCGGCCCCTATGATAGCTTCGTCAAGATGCGGGCCGAAAAGCGTGCCGGCCAGGCGGCGGCGGCGGCCAAGCAGGCGGCGCACCGGGCCCACCTGCAAGCCTTCGTGGACCGCTTCAAGGCGAAGGCGTCGAAGGCAAAGCAGGCCCAGAGCCGCGTCAAGATGCTGGAGCGGATGGAGACGATCACCGCACCCGAGGACGCCGCGCGCGTGGTCTTCACCTTCCCGAAGCCCGAGGAGCTGTCGCCGCCGATCATCCGGCTGGAGGGTGCCGCGGTCGGCTACGGAGGCGATCCGGTCCTGAAGCGCCTGAACGTAAGGATCGACCAAGATGACAGGATTGCGCTACTGGGCCGCAATGGAGAAGGCAAATCGACCTTCTCGAAGTTGATATCAGACAAGCTCAAGACCTGCGACGGCACCAAGATCACCTCCTCCAAGTTACGGATCGGGTACTTCGCACAGCATCAGGTGGACGAGCTGCATATCGACGAGACCCCGCTCGAGCATATCCGGCGCGAGCGGCCCGACGAGGCGCCGCCGAAACTGCGCGCGCGACTGGCGGGGTTCGGGTTGGGCGTGGATCAGGCCGACACGGTCGTGGCCAAGCTCTCGGGCGGGCAGAAAGCGCGGCTATCGCTGTTGCTGGCGACGCTGGACGCGCCGCATATCCTGATCCTCGATGAGCCGACCAACCACCTCGACATCCAGAGCCGCGAGGCGCTGGTCGAAGCGCTGACACGCTATTCGGGGGCGGTCGTCCTCGTCAGCCACGACATGCATCTGCTGAGCCTTGTGGCGGACCGGCTGTGGCTGGTCGGTGGCGGCACGGTCGAGCCCTATGACGGCGATCTGGAGCAATACAGAAAAATGCTCCTGCAAGGTGAAGAACGCGCCGCAGGAGGCGGAAAGAAAAAGGAAAAAGCCAAACCCGTGCCCGTCAGCCGCGAGCGGATCAGCGCGCTGCGCAAGGATGCGCGCGCCGCCGAGGAGCGGGTGAAGAAGATCGAGGGGATGCGCGACAAGTTGGCCAAGAAGCTGGCCGACCCCGCCCTCTACGAAGACGGACGGGTGGGCGAGCTGGAGACCTGGAACAAGAAATACGCTGAGGTGATGGAAGCCACTGACCGGGCCGAGGCGCTCTGGATGCAGGCGATGGAAAAACTCGAGGCGGCCGAGGCATGACGACGCTTGAAGCAATCGCGGCCTTCACGGCGCTTTTCGTCATCATCGACCCGATCGGGCTGGCGCCGATCTTCGTCGCGCTGACCCGCGGCATGACGCCCGCACAGCGCCGGATCATCGGGCTGCGCGCCTGCGCTCTGGCGGCCGTCCTTCTGATCGTCTTCGCATTGGTGGGCGAGGCGCTTCTGAACTTCCTCGGGATCTCGATGCCTGCCTTCCGCATCGCGGGCGGCATCCTTCTGTTCCTGACCGCGCTCGAGATGCTGTTCGAGAAGCGCACCCCCCGACGCGAGGGCCAGGCCGAGGCGCATGTCGCCGACCCGTCGGTCTTCCCACTGGCGCTGCCCCTGATCGCGGGGCCGGGGGCGATCACGACGATGATCCTGCTGACCGACGGGGCGGAGCCCTTGGGTGCGGCGCAGGCGATCGGCGTCATGCTGGCGGTGATCGCCGTGGTGCTGGCGCTGTTCCTCGCCGCCTCTCCGATGGAGCGGCTGCTGGGGCCGACCGGCATCAATGTGGTCACGCGGCTTCTGGGGATGCTGTTGGCGGCGCTTTCGGTGCAGTTCGTGCTGGACGGCCTCATGGCGATGCCGTGGTAGGGCTGGCATCGCGGCCCCCCGCGCCTATCTGACAGCCATGACCGGCGACGAGACCGCACGTCTGATCTATCTGGGGCTGTTCGGCGTCGTCATCGCGGGCAGCTACCTGGTGGCGAACCGGTCGCGGATGGGCCAGACGATGCAGATGGCCGCGATCTGGGGCTTCATCTTCGTTGGCGTGGTCCTGGTCTACGGCATCTGGGACGATCTTCAGCGCACCTTGATCCCCAGCCAGGTCGTCGCCGTCGATGGCGATACGGTGATGGTCGACGTGCCGCGATCCGCCGACGGGCATTATCACCTGACGCTGGACGTCAACGGCGAGGCGATCCGCTTCGTGGTCGATACCGGCGCAAGCGACCTCGTCTTGACGCGCGCGGATGCGGCGCGGGCCGGGATCGACGTGGACGCGCTGCGGTTTCTCGGTCGCGCCTTCACGGCGAACGGCACCGTCGAGACGGCGGATATCCGGCTCGACGCCGTGTCGCTGGGCGAGATCGCGGACACGAACGTGCGCGCGGTCGTCAACGGGGGCGAGATGAGCCAGAGCCTGCTCGGCATGTCTTATCTGCAGAGCTTCGGGCGGATCGAGATCGAAGGCGACCGGCTGCGGCTGATCCGCTGAGGGCGGCGTTCAGGCTGCGCGCTGGCAGAGCGGACCGGGTTCGCAGGCGGCGGGACCGGGTATGGCGGGCCCGATGATCGGTAGACCCGGCAGGATCGGCGGCGGGGCCATCGGCGAGGCGAGGGCCGGGCCCGCGGTCAGGATAAGGGCGAGAAGGATGCGCATACGTGGCGCAACCCCTGTGCGCCCCAAAGGGTTCCCGCGTCAGACGTTTTTCGTCGCCTTCTCGTCCCACTTGCCCGATTCCTCGGACCAGTAGCGCGCACCGATGCCTGCGTCGGTCAGGGTCTTCCACTGGACGCGGGCGTGGGCCACGGCCTCTCCGTCGAGCCCGTCGAACAGGACGCAGCACCGCTTGGCGGCCGTCACCTCGGAGGGGTCGAGATCGGCGCCATCCACCGCCATCAGGCAATCGGGCTCGTTGGTCGCTGCACCGGTCGTCAGGAGGATCGGTTGCCGCGCGTCGTGATCTCCGCCGGCGATGCCATGAGGCAGGAAGCTGTCGGACGGACCCTGCCAGAGCGCGGCGTCGAGCCCGTCGAGCCGGGACGGATCGCCGCCCCGGACCGCGACGCGCCAGCCCTGCGCCAGCGACCGGGTCAGGAGCGGGATCAGCGTGTCGGGGACCGAGCGTCGCGTCAGGTGGTAGAAATAGACCTCGCCCAATCAGTCGGCCTCGTAGGTGTCCCGCACCAGCCGGTCGAGCGCGCGCACGCCCCAGCCGGTGGCTCCCGCGGGCGCGAGGTCGGTGCCCGACGACACGCTGGCCACGCCCGCGATGTCGAGATGGATCCAGGGCGTGTCGTCCTTGACGAAGCGCTGCAGGAATTGCGCCGCGGTGATCGACCCCGCGGGCCGTCCGCCGACGTTCTTCATGTCGGCCACGCGCGACTTGATCTGCTTGTCATACGCCTTGCCCAGCGGCATCCGCCACGCACCCTCGCCCTCGGCGGCGGCGGCCTTGAGGAAGGCATTCGCCAGCGTGTCGTCATTGCCGAAGACGCCCGCGTTGTGATGCCCCAGCCCGATGATGATCGCACCCGTCAGGGTCGCCAGATCGACCATGCCCACGGGCACGAAGCGCTCCTGCGCGTACCACATGATGTCGCAAAGCACGAGGCGGCCCTCGGCGTCGGTGTTGATGATCTCGACCGTGTCGCCCTTCATCGAGCGTACCACATCGCCGGGCCGCGCGGCGCGGCCGTCGGGCATGTTCTCGACGAGGCCGACGATGCCGACGACATTGGCGCGGGCCTTGCGGGTGGCGATGGTGTGCATGGCACCGGCGACCGTGCCCGCGCCGCCCATGTCCATCGTCATGTCCTCCATCCCGGCGGCGGGTTTGATCGAGATGCCGCCGGTGTCGAAGACGACGCCCTTGCCGATCAGCGCGAGAGGCTTCTCGTCGCCGCCGCCGTTCCACTGCATGACGACGACCTTGGAGGGGCTTTCGGAGCCCTGCCCCACGGCCAGAAGCGTCCGCATCCCAAGCTTCTCGAGATCGGCCTCCTCGAGCACCTCGACCTCGACGCCGAGATCGCGGAGCGCTTCGAGACGGGTCGCGAACTCGGTCGTGGTCAGGACGTTGGCGGGCTCGTTGACGAGGTCGCGGGTCAGGAACACGCCCTCGGCCTGCGCGCGGAGGTCGGCGAACCCGGCCTCGGACAGGTCGGTATCCTTGACCATTACGGCGATGTCGGCGGCGGGTTCGGCCGCGTCGCCGGTCTTGTGGTCCGCGAAGTCGTAGCCGCGGAGTGCCGCGCCCAGCACGACCTGCGAGAGCATCTTCTGCGATCCGCCCAGCACCGTCAGCGGCCGCGCGCCGCGCATCTTGGCCAAGGCCGCCCCGGCGCGCATGGCGTCCTCGGCGGCGGGCTTCTTGTCGAGCCGCATCAGCGCGACGGCCGAGGCCGCGAGACCGGCGGGGAACCCCAGCTCCATCACGTCGCCCGAGGACAGCTTCTCCCATGCGGGCGATTCGACGGCCCGCTTCACCGCGCCCTTGGTCAGCCGGTTGAGGCGGCGCGCCTCGGCCCCCATCGCGCCGCCTTCGGCGACGAAGCAGGCGATGACGCCCTCGGTGCCGGCGACGGCGTCGAGATCGGTGGCGACGAAGGAAACGGCGGCGGGACGGGTCATCGGGCACTCCGGCAGAGGGGTTGGGTCGGGCCGGACCCTAGTGCGGGGCGCGCGGGGATGCCAGCGGCCCCGATCGGGGGTTCCGACGCATCGCGCGGGCGGCTAGACAGATCGCATCGGGGACCGCCGGGGGACGGCTTGGGACTATTCGACAGATACCTCGCGGGGCAGTTGCTGATCTATTTCGGCTTCTTCAGCCTTGTGCTCGTCGCGGTCTATTGGGTGAACCGCGCGATCGGGCTGT
The DNA here is from genome assembly GCF_947503795.1 of uncultured Jannaschia sp. Lineage (NCBI taxonomy): Bacteria > Pseudomonadati > Pseudomonadota > Alphaproteobacteria > Rhodobacterales > Roseobacteraceae > Jannaschia > uncultured Jannaschia sp. Next base: position 2,035,972 of record NZ_CANNEZ010000001.1, read on the forward strand.
TCGACCGGCTGATCGCGGGCGGCTCGTCGGTGGTGACCTTCCTCGAGTTCACCGCGCTGGCGTTGCCGAACGTGATCTATGCCGTGTTGCCGGTCTCGGCCTTGGTGGCGACGCTCTACGGCATCAACCGGCTCTCGGGCGACAGCGAGATGGTGGTGGCGCAGACCACGGGCCTGTCGCCCTGGCGGCTGGCGCGCCCGGTCCTGATCTTCGGGGCGGCCGCAGCAATCATGATCTCGGTGCTGGGGCACCTTCTGGTGCCCGCCGCTCGCACGGCGCTGTCCGAGCGCGGCGAGGCGCTGAGCCAGGACGTCACCGCGCGGTTCCTGACCGAGGGCGAATTCCTGCACCCCGGCGACGGCGTGACCGTCTACGTCCGCGAGATCACCGAGGCGGGCGAGCTTCTGGGCCTGTTCCTGCAGGACCGACGCAGCCCCGATGCGCGCACGTCCTATACCGCCGAGCGCGCGCTCCTGGTCCGCGCCGACGGGGCGACGCGGCTGGTGATGTTCGACGGCATGGCCCAGACGCTCGAGGTGCCGACGCGCAGCCTCGTCACGACGACCTTCGACGATTTCGCTTATGACCTGGCGGGTCTTGCCGGGGGCGAGGTCGATCGTGTTCTCGATCCGCGCGAGCTGTCGACGGCCGCGCTCCTGCGCGCGGATGCCGAGGCGCAGCGGATCACCGGCGCCGATGTCGCCAAGCTGCGATATGAGGGGCATGCGCGCTTTGCGGATGCGGCCTTCGCGCTGGTGCTGCCGGTGATGGCCCTGGGGTTCCTGATGCTGGGCGGCTATTCGCGGCTGGGACTCTGGCGGCAGATCCTCGGCGCGGTGTTGGCCGCCATCGTGCTGGAGATGCTCGGCAACGTGGCCGAGAACACCGTTCGGCGCGACGCCGACCTCTGGCCGCTGGTCTATCTCCCGGCGCTTCTGACGGCGGCGCTGGCGGCGGCTCTGATCTGGCGGGATACGCGCGGGCCGTATCTGATCGGACGGCCGGCGTGATCCTCGCGACCTATATCGCGCGGCGCTTCGCCTGGCTGGTGCTGATGGTGACGCTGGTCTTCACGGGACTTCTACTGCCCATCGACCTGATGGAGCAGCTCCGCCGGCTCGACGGGCAGGAGGCGGGCTTCGGCGACGGGCTGCGGCTGGCGGCGCTGAACCTGCCGGCGGCGCTCTACCAGATCCTGCCGCTCATCGTGATCCTGTCGACGCTGGCGCTGTTCCTCGCCCTCGCCCGATCGTCGGAACTGGTGGTGATCCGGGCCGCCGGGCGCTCGGCGCTGCGCGCGCTGCTGGCCCCGGTCGCGGCGGCTCTGGTGTTGGGCCTCGCCGCGCTGATCGTGGTGAACCCGATCGTGGCGGCCACCCAGGGCGTCTACGAGCGGGAGATCGCGGGGTTCCGCACCGGTCTCTCGAGCGTGCTGTCGATCAGCGAGGAGGGCGTCTGGCTGCGTCAAGGCGACGCCAGCGGCCAGACGGTGATCCGCGCCGCACGCTCGTCGCTCGACGGCACGATCCTGTTCGAGGCGACCTTCATCGCCTTCGACGCGGGCGGCACGCCGGTCGAGCGGATCGACGCCGCACGGGCCGAACTCTCAGAAGGGCAATGGCTCCTGGAGGACGCCAAGCGCTGGCCGCTGGGCAGTTCGGACAACCCCGAGCGCGACGCGCAGGCCGTGCCCTTCGCCACGGTCCCGTCGAGCCTGACGCGCGAGGGCATCCGCGACAGCTTCGGCGTCCCCTCCTCGATCCCGATCTTCCAGCTTCCCGGCTTCATCCGGCAGCTCGATGCGGCGGGCTTCTCGGGGCGGACGCACCGGGTCTGGCTGCATATGGAACTGGCGAACCCCTTCATGCTGGCCGCGATGGTGCTGATCGGAGCAGCCTTCTCGATGCGACACTCGCGCGCGGGAAAGTCCGGCATCATGGTGCTCTCGGCGCTGCTTTTGGGGTTCGGCGTGTTCTTCCTGCGCAACTTCGCGCAGGTGCTGGGCGAGAACGGACAGCTTCCCGTGATGCTCGCCGCCTGGGCGCCGCCGCTGGCCGCGATCCTTCTGTCGCTGGGCGTCATCCTTCGGCTGGAGGACGGCTGATGCGGCTGGTCCTCGCCCTCGTGCTCGCGCTTCTCGCGGCTCCCGCATCGGCCCAGCAAGGTCCCGCAACGCTGGTGGCCGACAGGATCGATTTCGACGCGACCCGGCTGATCGCCTCGGGCGGGGTCGAGATCTTCTCGGACGGGCGTATCCTGCGGGCCAGCCGCATCACCTATTTGCGGGCCGAGGACCGGCTGGTGGTCGAAGGGCCGCTCGTGCTGCTCGACGGCGAGGGCAGCATCGCCGTGGCCGATTTCGCGTCGCTCTCGGCGGATCTGCGGTCGTCTGTCCTTCAGGGTGCGCGGCTGGTGCTGAACGAACAGCTCCAGATCGCCGCGACCGAGATCGCGACCGGGGCCGAGGGGCGTTACACCCAACTCTACCAAGCCGTCGCCTCGTCCTGCGAGGTCTGTGCCGCGAACCCGGTCCCGCTTTGGCAGATCCGCGCCAAGCGCATCGTCCACGATACCGAGGCGCGGCAACTCTATTTCGAGAATGCCCGCTTCGAGGTGCTGGGCGTGCCGGTCGCGTGGTTGCCGCTCCTGCGGCTGCCGGACCCGTCGCTCGAGCGGTCGCGAGGCGTGCTGGCCCCGCGTTTCTCCTCGGACGATCTGCTGGGCACCGGCGTCACGGTGCCGTATTTTATCCCGCTCGGGCCGTCGCGTGACATCACGCTCCTGCCCTACGTCACCAATACCGAGACGCGAAGCCTGGGCTTTCGCTACCGGCAGGCCTTCGACAACGGCGCGATCGAGATCAACGGCGCGGTCTCGGACGACACGGTCACCAATGACGACCTGCGCGGCTATCTCTTCGCCGAAGGCGCGTTCCTTCTGCGCGGCGACTGGCGGCTGGAATTCGACGTCGAGACCGTCAGCGACGATACCTACCTTCTGAACTACGACATCAGCGAGAAGGATCGCCTCGACAGCCGCATCGCGGTCACCCGGATCGACCGCGACGACCGGGTGCTGGCCGAGGCCATCGTGTTCGACAGCCTCAGGGCAGGCGACGACAACCGGTTCCTTCCGACGCGCGTCGTCACCGTCGAGAGCCAGCGCCGGGTGCCGCGCAGCGTGCTCGGCGGACAGGCGATCTGGACGCTCCAGGCCCATGCGCGCGAACGGACGGCAAGCGAGGTGCCGCTCGGCTTTCCGACCAATTCCGCGCGCGACGTGGCCCGCGCCTCGGCGGCGTTCGACTGGCGGCGGACCGAGATCCTCGGCAACGGGCTGGTGCTGACCGGGATCGCCGGGCTGCATCTCGATGCCTACAGTGTGCAGCAGGATCCGACCTTCGCCGACACGACCTTCGCGCGGGCGGTGCCCTATGGCGGGTTCGAGGCGCGGCTGCCGCTGGCGCGGGCGGGCGCGGGCGGTGTGCGCCACCTGATCGAGCCGGTCGTGCAGGTGATCTTCTCGCCCGACAACCGCGCCCGTACGCCCAACGAGGACAGCCTGACGCCGGAGTTCGACGAGGGAAATCTCTTCTCCGAGCAGCGCTTCGCCGGTCGCGACACGCGCGAGCTGGGCAACCGGGTCAATATCGGCATCGGCTACAGCCGGTTCTCGCCCACGGGCTGGACGCTGGGCGCGACGGTGGGCCGTGTGCTGCGCGATGACGACCTGGGGCAGTTCCGGCCGGGCACCGGGCTCGACGGGCGAAGCTCGGACTGGCTCGTCTCGGCCAGCGCGGAATATCGCGACCGCTTCCACCTGATGCAGCGGTCGATCTTCGACGACCAGTTCGACTTCGCCCGCTCCGAGACGATCCTGCGCTGGACCGGCCCGCGCCATTCGCTCCAGACGCGCTACACCTGGCTCGAGGCCGATGTCGCGGCGGGGCGTCCGATCGACACGTCGGAATGGGCGCTGGACGCATCGCGCGACCTTGGCGGCGACTGGACGGGGCGGGTGAACTGGCGATATGACTTCGTCACGAACGATGCCAGCCGCGCGGGCGCGGGCCTGACCTACCGGTCGGATTGCGTGACGGTGGATTTCGACGTGGAGCGGCGCTTCACCTCGAACACCACGCTGCGCCCCTCGACCCGGTTCGGGCTGGGGGTGGAGCTGGCGGGCTTCGGAGCGGACGACAGGCGCACGCGAAAGAGGCGCTGCGGAATATGAGGGGCTGGGGCATGACGAGATTTCTAGGCGCGCTGATGATCGCCGCGATGGTGCTCTGGGCACCCGCGGGGGCGATGGCGCAGAACCTCTTCGCCGCCGCCGCGCGCGTGAACGGGGCCGCCATCACCGAATACCAGGTGCAGCAGCGAGCCCTCTTCCTGTCGCTCCTGCGCGCGCCCGACGCCACCTACGAGGGGGCCCGCGAGAAGCTGATCGAGGAGACGCTGCAGGTCGAGGCGGCGCGCGCCGCAGGTCTGCAACTCACCGCCGAGGAGCTGGACGCGGGCATGGTCGAGTTCGCCTCGCGTGCCAACCTGAGCCCCGACGAGTTCATCGCCGCGCTCGAGGGCGCGGGTGTCGCCGGCGAGACGTTCCGCGACTTCGTGCGCAACGGCCTCTACTGGCGGCAACTCGTGCAGCAGCGCTTCGGGCCGCAGTCGCGCCCCTCCGAGGCCGAGATCGAACGGACGCTGGCACGAGGCGGCGGGGCCGCGGTTCGCGTCCTCCTGTCCGAGATCGCGCTGCCGCTGACCCCCGAGACGCAGGACGAGGTGACGGCCCTGGCCCAGCGCCTGTCGGACACCGTCGTGGGCGAAGCCGCGTTCCAGCGCGCCGCCCGCGCCTACAGCCGTTCGCCCTCGCGGGCGCGGGGCGGCCGGGTCGACTGGGTTCCACTGGCGAACCTCGCCCCGCCCATCGCCGCCGCCGTCCTGACGCTGGCGCCGGGCGAAACCTCGGACCCGGTCAATCTCGGGTCCTTCATCGGCCTCTTCCAGCTTCGCGATCTCGACGAGACCGGAACCGCGACCGAGCCCACGACCGTTGATTACGCCGAATATCTCATTCCCGGCGGGCGCACCCCCGAGGCGCTGGGCGCGGCCGCGCGGCTCGCCGACCAGGTCGACACCTGCGACGATCTCTACGGTGTGGCGAAGGGCCAGTCGCCCGAGCGCCTGATCCGCGAGACCCGGCCCCTGGCCGAGCTGCCCAACGACCTGCGCCAGGAGCTGGCCAAGCTCGATGACGGCGAGGTCTCGACCCTGCTGACCCGGGGGGCGAACCTGCGCTTCGTGATGATGTGCGGCCGCGTCGTCGAACCCGAGGAGGGCGCCTTCGAGACGCTGGGCCAGCAGCTTCTGAATCAGCGCCTGACGAGCTATGCGCAGGGCTTCCTCGACGAGCTGCGCGCAGATGCCATCATCGAGATCCCCTGACGCCGCACCCGTCGCGGTCACCTGCGGCGAGCCTGCGGGGATCGGCCCCGAGGTCGTCGCCAAGGCGCGCATGGCCGCGCCCGACCTGCCGTTCTTCGTCATCGGCAACCCGGACCATTTCGCGGGCCACGGCACCCCGGTCGACGTGATCGATAACCCGTCCGGCGCGCGGACGGACGCCCTCTCGGTCCTGCCCCACGACATCCCCGGCCCCGCGCGGCCGGGCCATCCCGACGGCGCGCAGGCGGCGGGCGTGATCTCGGCCATCGCGCGGGCGGTCGACCTGACGCAATCGGGCGCCGCCTCTGCGGTCTGCACCGCGCCGATTCACAAGAAGGCGCTGAAGGACGGGGCCGGTTTCGCCTATCCCGGCCATACCGAGTACCTCGCGGCGCTGGGCGGAAATGTCGACGTGGTGATGATGCTCGCCTGCCCCGAGCTTCGCGTCGTACCCGCGACGATCCACATCGCGCTTGAGGCCGTGCCCGCCGCGCTGACGCCCGAGGGGCTGGAATCGACGCTGCGGATCACCCATGCGGGCCTGCGCCGGGATTTCGGGATCGACGCGCCCCGCATTGCCGTGGCGGGCCTCAACCCCCATGCGGGCGAGGGCGGCACCATGGGCCGCGCCGAAGTCGAATGGATCGCGCCCCTCGTCGCGCGGCTCGGCCCCGAGCTCGGCTGCTTCGGTCCCCTGCCCGCCGACACGATGTTCCACGCGGGCGCGCGCGCGGGCTATGACGCGGCGGTTGCGATGTATCACGATCAGGCGCTGATCCCGATCAAGACCATCGACTTCGCGGGCGGCGTCAATGTCACGCTGGGCCTGCCCTTCGTGCGCACCTCGCCCGACCACGGGACGGCCTTCGACATCGCGGGGACCGGGCGGGCCGATCCCACCTCGATGGTCGCCGCGCTCCGGCTCGCGTGGGAGATGGCGGGGCGCCGCGCCGCCTAGGCCGGCTGCGCCGCGCGGCGCGCCCGCAGCCACGAAAGCCGCGCCGCCATCGCGCAGACCCCGATCGAGCCGGTCGCGAGCACGAGGAGGAGCCACGGGACGACCCGCATCCCCTCGGCGCGCGCGGCGGGCACCAGCGCGGTCAGCGCGACGGCGATGGCGAGCAGGAGGTCGATCCAGATCTGAACCCCCCATGCGTTGCGCGTATGTTCGACCCAGAACCCGAAGGGCCCGCCGCGGGTGATGGCGAGGAGCGACCAGAGCGTGAGCCCCGCCGCGCCCAGCGCGGGGAGGATCCACCCCGGCGCGGCATTGCGGGAGACGAGGAAGGCGAGATAGGCCAGCAGGAGGCCGGCGGCGAGGAGGGCTGGAACGATCATGGCAATCTCCGAATGTAGCAGGTGCTACAATCTAGCGAATTGTAGCGCTTGCTACAAGGCCCGTTCGTGAGCCGTCGCGACGCGCTCCTGCCGCTCCTGGCAGAGCAAATGCTGACCCACGGGCTCGACATGCCGCTGCGTCCGCTCGCCGATGCGGTGGGGACCAGCGACCGGATGCTGCTTTACTATTTCGAGACGCGCGAGGAGCTGGTGGCCGCCGTGCTGGGCCATCTGGGCCAGGCCTTCACGCAACGCCTCGCCACGGCGCATCCCGGCGGCCCGGCGCCGTCGCTTCACGCGCTGTCGGGCCTGATCCTCGACGTCGCGCGCGATCCCGCGCTCACCCGCACCGTGCGCGTGTGGTTCAGCCTCCTGTCCGATCCCGCACGCCGCCCACTCGCCGCCGGGATCATCGCGGGCTATCACGAATGGCTGGCCACGGCCTTGCCCGACGGTGCAGATCCGGACGCGGCCGACGCGCTCCTGGCCTTCGTCGAGGGCGCAATCGTGCTCGACGCGGCCGGCCAGTCGGACCGCGTCGACCGCGCGCGGGCCGTGCTGTTCCCGCCGCCCGATGCGGGTTAGACGCCGCCCATGAGCCAGATCGACGACCTGCCCCCCTTGCGCGACGTGATCGCCGCCCATGACCTGCGTGCGAAGAAGTCGATGGGGCAGAACTTCCTTCTCGACCTGAACCTGACGGCGCGGATCGCGCGGGTGTCGGGGAAACTCGATGGCGCGCGCGTCCTGGAGGTCGGGCCGGGGCCCGGCGGCTTGACGCGGGCCCTTCTGGCCGAGGGCGCCGGGCGCGTCGTCGCCATCGAGAAGGACGCCCGCTGCCTGCCCGCGCTGGCCGAGATCGCGGCGCGCTATCCGGGTCGGCTGGAGGTCGTGTCGGGTGACGCGCTCGAGGTCGAGGTGCCGCTCGAGGCGCCGTGGCGGGTGGTGGCGAACCTGCCCTACAATGTGGGCACCGAGCTTCTGGTGCGCTGGCTGACGCCCGCCGCCTGGCCACCCCCGTGGGAGAGCCTGACGCTGATGTTCCAGCGCGAGGTGGCCGAGCGGATCGTGGCGGCGCCGGGATCGAAAGCCTATGGGCGGCTGGCGATCCTCGCGCAGTGGCGCTGCGACGCGCGGATCGCGATGACCCTGCCGCCCGAAGCCTTCGCGCCGCCGCCCAAGGTGTCGTCGGCGGTGGTCCACCTGACCGCCCTGCCCGCGCCGCGCTTCGAGGCGGATGCGCAGGTGTTGAGCCGGGTCGTGGCGACGGGCTTCAATCAGCGGCGCAAGATGCTGCGTGCCGCGTTGAAGGGCCTCGGACCTGATATCGAGGACCGGCTGCGCGCGGCCGGCATCGCGCCGACGCAACGGGCCGAAGAGGTCACGCTGGAACAGTGGTGCGCGCTGGCGCGGGCGGTGGCGGCCGCCTGACCCGAGGGGTCAGTCCTGCGGCGTCGCCTCGCTCTCGGGGGCCGGGGCCTTCTTGCGCACACGGGATCGCTTGGGCTTGTCCTCGGGCGCGGCCTCGGGGCCGCCCTGTGCGGGCACGGCGGCCTCGGTCGCGACGGGTTCGGCGCGCGGCGCTTCGGTCGTCTCGGGCGCGCTGCGCTCGTGGGTGTCGCCGGCCTGATCGCCGACACCGTCGCGGTCGTTGCCGCCCCGATCGTCACGCCGGTCATCCGAATTGCGATCGTCGCGGTCCCGCCGGTTGCGGCTGCGGCGCTTGGGGCCACCCTCGTTCGGCGGGCCGTCCTGCCCGCCCTGGTTGTTCTGCTGCGGTTGGCCGCCATTCTGCTGGCCGACCTGCTGGCCGCCACCGTTCTGGTTGCCGTTGCCGCCGCCCTGGCCGTTCTGCTGACCGCCCTGCTGGCCGTTCTGGCCGCCCTGGTTCTGCTGGTTCTGCTGCTGGCGCGCGTCCATTTCCTTCTGCGCGGCGGCAAGGATGCGGGTGTAGTGCTCGGCGTGCTGCTGGAAGTTCTCGACGGCGACCCGGTCACCGGAGAGCTGCGCATCGCGGGCGAGCTGATTGTATTTCTCGATGATCTGCGCAGGCGTGCCGCGCACCTTCCCCTCGGGGCCCGAGCTGTCGAAAACGCGGTTGACGATATTACCGCCCTGGGGACGGTTGTTCCGGTTCTTGTTCCGCGAACGGGACTTGCTGCTTCTCATGCGTGGGGTGTTTCCGCTGATCTTGGCCGTTCGTGCTGGCCGGGGACCGATGGCCCCGGCGGGGCTCGAGAGGTCCGGATTGGTCGGGCAGGCACCCCGGATGCGCCTGCGGCGCGTCAGCATGGATGCTGGGGTGGTTATGGGTGGCATGCCTGCGACTTACAAGAGGATTCGTTGCAGTCTGCCCGTATTCGCGATGCCTCAGCGGGGATTTCCGCCGATGACGACGCGGTCGCGCCCGTCGAGATCGGATCGGATCTCCACGTCGCCGAGGCCTGCGGCCCGCCAGAGCGCCGCGACGGCCGCGCCTTGGGTCGGTCCGATCTCGACCATCAGGCGACCGAAGGGGGCGAGGCGCGCGGGCGCATCGCAGGCGATGATGCGGTAGGGGTCGAGCCCGTCGCCGCCGGGGGTCAGCGCGATCCGCGGCTCGCGCAGGACCTCGGGCGAGAGGTCGGCCATCTCGGCCTCGGCGATATAGGGCGGATTCGAGACGATGAGGTCGAAGGGGCCGTCGATCCCGTCGAGCCAGTCGGCGCGGCGGAGCGTCACCCGATCCGTCACGCCCAGGCGTTCGGCATTGTCGCGGGCCACCCCGAGGGCCGCCTCGGAGATGTCCGTGCCCGTGCCGGTCGCGTCCGGCCGCGCGGCCAGGAGCGACAGGAGGATGCAGCCCGAGCCGGTGCCGAGATCGAGCACGCGGTCGAAGGGTCCGGCGAGCGCGGCCTCGACCAGCGTTTCGGTGTCGGGGCGCGGGTCGAGCACGTCGGGGGTGACGCGGAACTCGTGGTCCCAGAAGGCGCGCCGCCCGGTGATGTGGCTGACCGGTTCGCGCGCGGCCCGGCGCTCGATGGCGGCGGCGAAGTGGCCAAGCGTGCCGGGTGGCAGGTCCGCGGGTGGACGGGCGCCGTTCGCGGCATGGGTCAGAAGGCGCGTTGCGTCGCCCTGCGGATCGGGGATGCCGGCGGCGGCGAGACGGGCCGTGGCCGCGCGCAGGGCCGCGGCGACCGGGTCGCTCACGCCCCCATCTCGGCCAGTTGCCGGGCTTGCAGATCGGCGGTCAGTGCGTCGATCACCTCGTCGAGATCGCCCTGCATCACCTGGTCGAGCTTGTAGAGCGTCAGGTTGATGCGGTGGTCGGTCATGCGGCCCTGCGGGAAATTATACGTGCGGATGCGCTCGGAGCGGTCGCCGGACCCGACCTGCGCGCGGCGATCCGAGGCGCGTTCGGCATCCGCCGCCGCGCGCTCGGCATCGTAGAGGCGGGCGCGCAGCACGTTCATCGCGATCTCGCGGTTGCGATGCTGGGACTTTTCGGCCGAGGTCACCATGATCCCCGTCGGCAGATGGGTGATGCGGACGGCGCTGTCGGTCGTGTTGACGTGCTGGCCCCCGGCGCCGCTGGCCCGCATCGTGTCGATGCGGATGTCAGTCGCTGGGATGTCGATCTCGACGGCCTCGGCCTCGGGCAGGACCGCGACGGTCGCGGCGCTCGTGTGAATACGCCCGCCGCTTTCGGTCGCGGGCACACGCTGGACACGGTGGACGCCGCTTTCGAACTTGAGGCGGGCGAAGACGTTCTCGCCCTCGACCCGGACGACCAGCTCCTTGATGCCGCCGAGATCGGTTTCCTGCCGCTCGACCACCTCCATGCGCCAGCCGCGCGCTTCGGCGTAGCGGCGATACATCGCCTCGAGATCGCCCGCGAAGAGCGCCGCCTCCTCGCCGCCGGTGCCGGGCCGGATCTCGAGGATCGCGGGCCGCGCGTCGGCGGCGTCTTTCGGCAGGAGCGCGATCTGCAACTCGGCTTCGAGCGCCGCGCGGCGGTTGGCGAGTTCGGGCAGTTCCGCGCGGGCCAGTTCCGCCATTTCGGGATCGTCCAGCATCGCCTGAGCCTCGGCCTCGGCCACCTCCAGCGCGCGCCAGTCGCGGGCCAGTTCGGCCACGGGCTTCACCTCGGCATATTCGCGTGTGAGGTCGGCGATTTCGGACGCGTCCGGCCCGGCATTCAGCCGCGCCTCAAGATATTCGAACCGTGAAAGGATCTGGTCGAGGCGGTCGCTGGGCATCATCTCGCGGGCTTGGCCGCTGCGCGTTCCTTGGTCAAGGGCCGCGCCCATGCTAAATGGAAGGCACAGGAGGACCGCTCATGTTGAGAACGATCGCCATCGCAATCTTCGCGACCCTGCCCGCCGTCGGCGCCTATGCGCAGGCCACGAAATCCATTCCCTGCGAATGCCGCGACACGACCGGCAACCTGCACGAGGTCGGTGCCAAGACCTGCCTGACGGTCGATGGGCGCACGTTCATGGCGCTGTGCGACATGTCGCTGAACGTCACGATCTGGCGCGATACGGGCGAAATCTGCCCGATGGGCTAGGCCCGCCGGTACGTCGTGACCGCACCGTAATCCTTGCGGGGCCCGCGCACGCGCCAGCGAACGGACCAGTCGGGCCAGCGCGTGAAGTCGTAGGTCAGCCGGTAATCGTCCGGGGGGCAGTCATGCGCCGCAGTCGGACGGTCGCCGCCCGTGATGCGATGAAACGGGCGGCCATCGCCGAACTGCACCGCGATGCCGTCCGGCGCGACTGTCCAGAGCGTCCGGCGCGTGGCCTCGAAGCGGCTGCCGTCGGGTCGCGTCATGGTTCCGGTCTCGACGCAGTCGAATCCGTCCGCGCCAGGCGTCCAGCGCGCGACGCCCGCGACCCGCGTCGTGCCGCCCGCTGCCTCGACGATGCGACGCCGGAGGTGCCACGCCCCTTCCAGCGCCGCCAATCGGGCCTCTGGTGTCACGCCAATGCCGACCCCAGCGCCCAGAGCGCGTGTCCGACGAATACAAGAAGGACGCAGCCGACCGCGAAACTGCCGAGGTCCTTTGCGTGCTTGGCGAATTCGCTGATCTCGGGCGAAACGCGATCGACCAGAAGCTCGATCGCCGTGTTGAGCGCCTCGGTCGCGAGGCCTGCGAGAAAGAGCGCGGCCATCACGCCCCATTGCACCGGACCCACCCCGACGACGAGGAACAGAAGCGCCGTGACCACCCCCATCACGAGCTGGATCTGCGCCGCGCGCTGGCGCATCAGGAACCGCCCGCCCGCAAGCGAATAACCGGTCGCGGCGACCGGGTGCATCCAGATGGGCTTGGCGTCTTTCTGCGGAGGGGTCGTCACTGGCGGAAGGCCCCTTCGGTCGCGTTCCCCCGGTCGTCCACGAAGCGGATGCGAGAGCCGTCGCCGGAAACCATGACGTCAAAGCAGGACCAGCTTTCGACGGGCGGCCAGACCGAGCAATAGCGCCCGGCGCTTTCCGTCCAGCGGCCGACCGAGGGCTCACCGGCCTCGTAACGCGTGCTGCCGTTCGAGCGGAACGCCTGCGTCGCCGACGGATACTCCACGGTCCGGCCCGAAAGCGTGCCGTAGACATCCGCGACGGGCCGCCAATCCTGCGCGGACACAGGCAGGGCCACGATGCAGAGCATGGCAGCGAGGCGGACGGTCGGACGCATCCCTGGGTCTCCTTCCCTTTCGGCGGCCCCCAGCGTAGGACGCCCGCGACCGACAGGAAAGGCCAGAGCCCATGATCCCCCGCTATTCCCGCCCCGACATGGTAAAGATCTGGTCGCCGGAGACGAAGTTCCGCATCTGGTTCGAGATCGAGGCCCATGCCTGCGACGCGATGGCCGATCTGGGTGTGATCCCGCGCGAGAACGCCGAGGCCGTCTGGACGGCGAAGGATGTCGAGTTCGACGTCGCCCGCATCGACGAGATCGAGGCCGTGACCAAACACGACGTCATCGCCTTCCTGACGCATCTGGCCGAGCATGTTGGCGCCGACGAGGCGCGGTTCGTGCATCAGGGCATGACGTCGTCGGACGTGCTCGACACTTGTCTCAACGTGCAGCTGACCCGGGCAGCGGACCTATTGATTGCGGATGTGGAGGCGCTTCTGGCGGCGCTGAAGCGACGCGCGCTGGAGCACAAGGACACGATCCGCGTCGGCCGCAGCCACGGCATCCATGCCGAGCCGACGACGATGGGCCTGACCTTCGCGCGCTTCTACGCCGAGATGGACCGCAACCTGCGGCGTCTGCTCACTGCGCGAGAGGAGGTGGCGACGGGCGCGATCTCCGGCGCGGTGGGCACGTTCGCCAATATCGACCCGGCGGTCGAGGCGCATGTTTGCGCGAAGATGGGCCTCGAGCCCGAGCCGATCTCGACCCAGGTGATCCCCCGCGACCGGCATGCGGCGTTCTTCGCGGCGCTGGGCGTCGTCGCCAGCAGCGTCGAGAACATCGCGACCGAGATCCGGCACATGCAGCGGACCGAGGTCCTTGAGGGGGCCGAGTTCTTCTCGATGGGCCAGAAAGGCTCGTCGGCGATGCCGCACAAGAAGAACCCGGTCCTGACTGAGAACCTGACCGGCCTTGCCCGGCTGGTGCGGGGGATGGTGATCCCGGCGATGGAGAACGTCGCCCTCTGGCACGAACGGGACATCTCGCATTCGAGCGTCGAGCGGATGATCGGGCCGGATGCGACGATCACGCTGGACTTCGCGCTGGCCCGGCTGACCGGTGTGATCGACAAGATGCTGATCTTCCCCGACAACATGCGCGCCAACATGGACAGGTTCCCCGGCCTCGTGATGTCGCAGCGCGTGCTTCTGGCGCTGACGCAGGCGGGCGTGTCGCGCGAGGATGCCTACGCGATGGTGCAGCGCAACGCCCTGAAGGTCTGGGAAACGCGAAGCGATTTCCGCGAGGAATTGCTGGCCGATCCAGAGGTGGTCGCGGCCCTCGGGGCGAACGGGATCGAGGCGAAGTTCGACGAGGCCTACCACACCAAGCATGTCGACACGATCTTCGCGCGGGTCTTCGGGGATTGACGGATCGGCCCGCCGCCCTTGGGGCGGCAGGCCGGATAACTCAGTTGCCGGAGGCGGCGCCTTCGACCGCTTCGGCGGCCCCTTCGACGGCAGCGGCCGCGCCCTCGGCGGCATCGGCTGCGCCTTCGTTGATGACCACGGTCGCGTCACCGCCGCCACCATCGGCGACATCGCCGCCGCTGGAGATGAACCAGAAGATCGCGAGCGCGGCGATCACGGCGCCGAGGATCAGCCAGAGCGCCGATCCGCCGGAGCCGGAGCGCGTTTCGACGACGTTGACGGTCGTCTTGGGTTCGGAGTGGGGGTCATTCGGGGTGGCCATGTCGGCTCCTATCGGTTGTGCAGGCATGCCCACAAAACGTGCAGCTGCACGGAAAGGTTGCAGCACCCACCCCGGGAATCGCGGCGGTCATTTGCGATCGCGCCCGGATGCGCTACCCTTACGTCACCCAGAACCCGAAGGAGCCGATCGATGAAGACCGTGAAACTCGTCCTCGCCGCCGCCATCCTGACCGGCGCGCCTGGCCTCGCCTTGGCGCAGGGGTGCAGCTACGGCAAGCAGCAGTCCGCCCAGATGTCCTGCGCGCCGGGCACCACGCTGAACGCCGAAACCGGCACCTGCGTCCCCGTCACCGGGTAACGACGCCTGCGCCGGGCCACCCGAGCCTGCGTAAGGTCGAAATAATGCGTTGAAAGACCCCGCTGGCCGGCGGGGCCTTCGCTTTGTATTGCCTATCCCGCATTTCGACAGATCCGCGGAGTCGCGGGACATCGGCCCTCGGATTTCGGACCCGGTCCCCCTGGACCCATGCGGCCAACGGTGGCTCAGCCCGTCGGCTCTCCTGCGATGTAGGTCTCGGCGATGGCGCGGTCGCCGCCCATCATGATGGTCGGGAAGACCGCCTCCCAGAGCGTATCGGCGCGCGCATGACGCTGGGCGATCACGGGGGTGGAGGCGAGGTCGAGGATGACGAGATCGGCGGCGCTTCCTTCGGCCAGCGTCCCGATCTCGTCCACGGCATGGAGCGCGCGGGCCGACCCTTCGGTCGCCAGCCAGAGAAGCTGCGCGGGGTGGAGGGCGCGGCCGTGCAGCTGCGCCACCTCGTAGGCCGCCGCCATCGTCCGCAGCATCGAGAAGTTCGAGCCGCCGCCGGTATCGGTCGCAAGGCCGACGCGGTGCGTCTCTGCCAGCCCCATATCGAAGAGGCCCGAGCCGATGAAGGTGTTGGAGGTCGGGCAATGCACGAGTGCCGCGCCCGTCTCGCGCAGGCGGGCGATCTCGCGCGGTTCCAGATGGATGGCATGGCCGTAGAGCCCGCGTTCGCCCAGCAGGCCATGCGCCTCGTAGGTGTCGAGATAGTCGCGCGCGTCGGGAAACAGATCGCGGACCCACGCGATCTCGTCGGTCTGCTCGGAGAGGTGGGTCTGCATCAGGCAATCGGGATGCTCGGCCCAGAGCGCGCCCAGAGCAGATAGCTGGTCGGGCGTCGACGTGGGCGAGAAGCGCGGCGTGATCGCGTAGCGCGCGCGCCCCGTGCCGTGCCAGCGGCCGAGAAGCGCGCGGCTGTCGTCATAGGCCGATTGCGCCGTGTCGCGCAGGTCGTCGGGTGCGTTGCGGTCCATGCAGGTCTTGCCCGCCCAGACCGCCATGCCGCGCGCCGCCGCCGCCTCGAAGATCGCGTCGACGCTGGCCGGGTGGATCGTGCAGTAGCTGGCCAGCGACGTGGTGCCATGGGCGCGGGCGAGGTCCAGCGTGCGATCGGCAATGCGCCGGGCATAGGCGGGGTCGCCGAAGCGCGCCTCCTCGGGGAAGGTATAGCTGTTCAGCCAGTCGATCAGGCGCTTGCCCCAGGATGCGATGATCGCCGTCTGCGGGTAATGCATATGCGCGTCGACGAAGCCCGGCAGGATCAGCGCGTCGCCATGGTCGCGGAGGGTCGCGTCCGGGAAGCGCGCCTGCATGGCGTCGCGCGTGCCGGTCGCGAGGATGCGCCCGTCCACGACGGCGACGGCGCCATGGCTCTCGTGTCGTGCCGCATCTTCGGGCGGGACGGTGAAGGGATCGGCGGTAAAGGCCAGAAGCTGGCCTGCAATGAGCATGGTCATGGGACCGGCGTAGCGCGCGCGCCAAATCCCCGCTACCCCTGACGCGACGGGCAGGCTATCGACGCGCAGACCCCAGTGGAGGCCGCGTCCATGCCCGAATTCGACGATGCCGTGATCGAGGCCGACACGCCCTACGAGGACGAGGTCGAGCTGGACGAGCCGCGCCTCAGGGCCATCGCGGAGGCGCTCGAGGCGCGCGAAAGCACGGCTCTCGACGACCTGCTGGAGCCGCTTCACGGGGCGGATATCGCGGACCTTCTCGAACAGTTGACCGACGCGCAGCGCGGCCTGCTGCTGGCGCTCTGGTCGGGACAGATCGACGGCGAGATCCTCTCGGAGCTCGACGAGGCGCTGCGCGAAGAGATCCTCGAGGCGCTGCCCGCCGAGGACGTCGCCGAGGCGGTGCGCGAACTCGACACCGACGATGTCGTCGACCTGATCGAGAACCTCGAGGATGCCGATCAGGCCACCGCCATCATGGGCGCGCTGACCGAGGTCGACCGGGTCGCGGTCGAACAGGCGCTGACCTATCCCGAGTTCTCCGCCGGCCGCCTGATGCAGCGCGAGGTCGTCGTCGCGCCGTCCTTCTGGACCGTGGGACAGGCCATCGACCACCTGCGGACGATCGACACGGATACTCTGCCCGAGCAGTTCTACCACGTCATCCTGACCGATCCGAGGATGCGGCCCGTGGGGCATGTGACGCTGGGCAAGATCCTCTCGACCCCGCGCGAGACGCCGCTGGCCGAGATCGAAGAGGAGAGCTTCCGGACCTTCGAGGTGGACGATCCCGAGAGCGAGGTCGCCTACGCCTTCAACCAGTACCACCTGATTTCGGCGCCCGTCGTCGATGCCGATGACCGGCTGCTGGGTGTCATCACCATCGACGACGCGATCCGGATCCTCGACGAGGAAGCCGAGGAGGACATCCTGCGCCTTGCCGGCGTCGATGCCGAAGAGAGCCTGTCGAATCGGACGCTGGGCGTCGTCCGGCGGCGCTTCCCGTGGCTGGCGGTCAACCTCGTGACCGCGATCCTCGCCTCGCTGGTGATCTCGCAGTTCGAGAGCGTCATCACCGAGATCGTGGCGCTGGCCGTGCTGATGCCGATCGTGGCGTCGATGGGGGGCAACGCGGGCACCCAGTCGCTGACCGTGGCGGTCCGGGCGCTGGCCACGCGCGACCTGACCGGCGCGAATGTCTGGCGGGTGATCCGGCGCGAGGTCATGGCAGGGGCGATCAATGGTGCTGCGTTCGCGGTCATCATGGGCGTGGTCGGGATCGTCTGGTTCGGCTCGCCGATGCTGGGCGTCGTCATCGCGGTGGCGATGGTCATCAACCTCGTCGTCGCGGGCTTCGCGGGCGTCGGCATCCCGGTGGTGCTTCAGAAGGCTGGTATCGACCCGGCGCTGGCCTCGGGCGCCTTCGTGACGACGGTGACAGATGTCGTGGGCTTCTTCGCGTTCCTCGGCCTCGCGGCGCTCTGGCTGCTGTGAGCGGGGACAAAATCTGACATCAGATTTTGCGGGCGCCCGTGGCACGGGCGTCGCGTGTGCCGGAGGGCGACGGCAGGACGCGACCGATGCGCCACGCATATTTCAGGAGCAAAGAGGCTGCGTCAGGCGGCCGCGTCGAGGAGGGCCCGGGCCGCGCCGCGGGCGGCCTCGGTGACGGTGTCGCCGGCAAGCATACGCGCGATCTCGTCGACCCGGTCGGCCTCGGCCACGGGTAGGACGGTGGAGGTGGTCGCGTCGCCCGTGCTGCGCTTCTCGACCCGCCAGTGATGCGCGCCGAGGGCTGCGACCTGCGGGCTGTGGGTGACGACGAGGACCTGACCGCCCTCGGCCAGTGCCTGAAGGCGGCGGCCCACGGCGTCGGCCGTCGCACCGCCGACCCCGCGATCGATCTCGTCGAAGATCAGGGTGAGGGACTTGTCGCCGCCGGTCAGGCAGACCTTCAGCGCCAGGAGAAACCGGCTGAGCTCGCCGCCCGAGGCGATCTTGTCGAGCGGGCCCGAGGGCGCGCCGGGATTGGTCGCGACCTCGAAGGCGACGTGGTCGGCGCCTTCGGGGCCGGGTTGGCCCGGCTGGACGATCGTGGTGAAGACCGCGCGTTCCATCTTGAGCGGGGCCAATTCGCGGGCCATGGCCGCGTCGAGGCGGGTCGCCGCGTCCCGCCGGAGCGTCGTCAGCGCCGCGGCGGCCGCGTCGTAGCGCGCGGCGGCAGCCGTCTCGGCCGCGGCGAGCCGCTCCAGCCCGCCCTCGGAGGCGTCGAGCAGGTCGAGACGCTGCCGCAGATCGGCGAGGAAGGCGGCGAGGTCGTCGGGCTGCACGCCGTGTTTGCGGGCCATGGCGCGGATCGCGAAGAGACGCTCCTCCGTCTCCTCGACCTCGCGCGGATCGAAGGTCAGCGCGTCGAGGCAGCTTTCGACGCCGGCCTGCGCCTCGCCCAGTTCGACCATGGCGCGCCCGAGCGCGTCGATCGCGCCCGCGAGGCTTTCGCCCGCCTGCTCGGCCGCGTCCTCCAGCCAACGGGTGGCGTCGAGCATCTGGCCCTCGGCTCCCTGCCCGCCGATCGCGGCAAGGGCCTTTGCGACGTCCTCATGGATCCGGCCCGAGGCCTGCATCAGGCGGCGGCGGGTGTCGAGCTCGGCCTCTTCGCCAGGCGTTGGCGACAGGCGGTCGCCCTCCTCGACGGCGTGGCGCAGGAACTCCTCTTCGGCGCGGGCCGCGTCGATCGTGGCGCGGGCGGCCTCGGTCGCGCGGCGGGCCTCGGCCAGCTCGGACCACGCGGCGCGCACGGCGGCGAGCGCGTCCCCGCCGCCCGCATAGGCATCCAGCAGTGCGCGATGGCCACGCACGTTCAGAAGGCCGCGATCGTCGTGCTGACCGTGGAGTTCGAGGAGCGTGTCCGAGAGCGCGCGCAGAACATCGCCGGTCACGCGCGTCCCGTTGACCCAGGCCGTCTTGCGCCCGTCGCGGGCATTGACGCGCCGCAGGAGAAGCTCGTCCTCCTCGGCCTCGATCTCGTGGGCATCGAGCACGTCGCGCGCCGGATGGCCGGGCGGCAAATCGAAGCTGGCCGTGACCTCGCCCTGCTTGGCGCCCTGGCGCACCAGTTCGGCCCGCCCGCGCCATCCGAGCACGAAGCCGAGACTGTCGAGCAGGATCGACTTCCCCGCCCCCGTCTCGCCGGTCAGCACATTGAGGCCGCCCCCGAATTCGAGGGAGAGCCGCTCGATGATGAGCATGTCGCGGATGTCGAGAGAGCGGAGCATGCGGGGGCGTCAGCGTCCTTGCGCGGGGGTGTCGCGGGGGCGCGACGAGACCCCGGTGTCGCTGATGTCTCGGTGATGGGGGGAACGGAGCATGCCGGATAATTAATGCGCCGCGGGAGGAATGGCGAGGGAATTGGGAGAGGATCGGCGCATGGGGGCCGCTCCCTCTAGATGCGCGTAGAACGAATGCTCAGACCAAGATCCCGGATGTCTGTCGGCAGCGCGCCTGGGCTGGGGGCGAACAGGGGACCTGCGTTAAACGCGACCATCGCGAGTCATGGATTGAGTCGGCGTCGCGTATGCGGTGGCCAGCCATTATACTGACGGCGCGCTGGCGCCAGCGGCCCGAACGGACCCGCGCGCGAAGGCACCCAGACCTAGAGCCAGTTGCCCCGGATCGTGCGGCGATAGATGTCGCGCAGCCAGCCGGTGCCCGCCGCCTCGGGCGAGAGGCCGCGGCCGGTCAATTGCCGAAAGGCGTCGTCGTAGAAGGGCGAGGACTGGAAATTGTGCCCGAGGATCGCGCCCGCGGTCTGGGCCTCCTCGGTGAGGCCGAGGGCCAGATAGGCCTCGACCAGGCGCATCAGGGCCTCGGGCGTGTGGGTCGTGGTCTGGAATTCCTCGACCACGGCGCGGAACCGGTTGATCGAGGACGGGTAGAAGCCGCGCTTGAGGTAGTAGCGCCCGATCTCCATCTCCTTGGCGGCGAGGTGATCGAAGGCGAGGTCGAACTTCAGGATCGACGAGCGGGCGTATTCGCTGTCGGGATAGGTCTCGATGACGGTGCGCAGGCTGGAGAGCGCCTGGAAGGTCAGGCCCTGGTCGCGGCCCACCTGGTCGATCTGGTCGTAATAGCTGAGCGCGAGGAGATATTGCGCGTAGGCCGCGTCCTCGTCTGCCGGGTAGAAGTCGATGAAGCGCTGGGCCGAGGCGCGCGCGTTCTCGTAGTCGCGATCCTCGTGATAGGCGAAGGCCTGCATGATGAGGCCGCGCTTGGCCCATTCGCTGTAGGGATAGAGCCGCTCGACCTCGCCGAAAAGGATGGCCGCATCATCGGGGTCACCGGCGGCGAGCTGGACTTCGGCCTGCTGGTAGATGCCTTCGGGCGACGTGTCTTCGAGATCGATGCTGGTCCCGCCGCGTCCACACGCCGCAAGGATCGCAAGCGCGGCGAGCGCGCCGGTCCATCGTATCGTTCCACCGGTCGTCATGTGGTCCAGATCCCCTGCCCCGTGCCCCCTGACAGGGCTTGCGCCGCACCATAGCGGCGACGGGTTGAGGTGTGAAGCATGCCGAGCGACCAATTCTCGTCAGAGATGCGTAAACACATCCTTCTCAAGACCCGCGCCGGGCAGGATGCCGCATTCGGCCGCCGTCAGCGTGCGGACGCGGTAGGCGAGCGGGTCGGCGAACAGAGCGTGCAGAAGCTTGTTCGTCATGGCGTGACCGGCACGGATGCCGGTGTAGCGACCGAGGATGGGCGCACCGGCCAGCGACAGGTCGCCCAGCGCATCGAGCATCTTGTGACGCACGGCCTCGTCGGTGTGGCGAAAGCCCTCGGGGTTCACGACGCGGTCGCCATCGACCACGACGGCGTTCGCAAGCGAGCCGCCGAGCGCCTTGCCCGCAGCATGCATCGCGTCGACATCGGACTGACGACAGAAGGTGCGGCTGTCGCAGAGCTCGCGCACGAACGTACCGTTCGACAGGCGCAGCACCTTGTGCTGCTGGCCGATGGCGCGGTCGGTGAAGTCGATGGAGAAGTCGATCTCGAGCTCGGGTGCGGGCGTCAGCGTGGCCGAGGCGGCACCGTCGGACACATGCACCCGGCGGAGCACTTCCAGAGCATGGACCGGCGCGTCCTGACGCGCGATGCCGGCCTTGAGGATGGCCCGCACGAAATCCGAGGCGGATCCGTCGAGGATGGGAACCTCGGGGCCGTCAATCTCGACGATGGCGTTGTTGATGCCGCAGCCGGTCAGCGCGGCCATGACATGCTCGACCGTCGAGACGGAAACGCCCGCCTCGTTGATCAGCAGCGTGCAGAGCGGCGAGGTCTCGACGCTGTCGTGGCGCGCGGCGATCATGCCGTTGCCCGCAACATCGGTGCGACGGAACCAGATCCCGTGATTTGCCATGGCGGGATGAATGGACATGCGGGCGGACCGGCCATGGTGCAGGCCGACGCCGGTGAAGTGGATCGCGGTGCGGATCGTGTTCTGCATGTCGTCTCAACCTCCGGGCGGCCATCGGGCACGCCGCTGAGACTGAGCTAGGTGCAGGGGGGCTGCACCGCAATTCAAGCTGGGTTACGGGGTGAAACAGCCGGGTCGCGGGGGTGGCGAAACTTCGCCGACCACCCCCGCCCTAACCGAAAACCAATTTTAAACAACATGTTGCGAATGCGCCTTCGGCGCGATTCCCCCCGTCATAGGGGCATGATGTGAACGCATCGTAACGGTTCGGGACAAAAAAGAGCGGCGGCCCCGAGGGGCCGCCGCCGGTCTTGGTGCTTGGGTGCGTCTGGCCCGCGTTCAGTTCGCCTGGCGGCGAAGGAAGGCGGGGATCTCGATGCGCTCGTCCTCGGGGTCCGCCTGCGGGGCGGGCGCGGGGGCGGTGGCGGCCGGCGCGGCGGGGCGCGCCACAGGGGCGTCAGCGGCGGTGCCGGTCATCCGGTTGATCAGGCTGCCGATGCCGAAGCGGGCGTTGTGATCCGCGCCGCGGGGCGCGTCCTGCGGCTGCGCCCGCTGCTCGCCTTTGAGGACGGCGGCCCGCAGACGGTCCATCGCCTCGGGGGTCGGCGCGCCGGGCGCGGCCTCGGCGCGCGGTTGGGCCTGGAAGCTCGGCACGGCCGGCTCGACGGCCATCGCGGGCGCGGGCGTCGGCGCCGGCTGGTAGGACGGCGGCGGCAGGTCGTCGGCAGCGGGGCTGCGGCGACCGAAGAAGTCGTCGGCCATCGACGCCTCTTCGGCATCCTGCTGGTCGACGGCATCGAAGAAGCTGGCCGCGGCGGGGGCCGGCTCGGGCATGGACGCGGGCTGCTCGAGTGTCAGCGGCTGCGGCGCGGGATCGGGCGTCACGGCGGCCGCGGCTGCCTGCTGGGCCTGAACCGGGGCAGTCGCTTCGGAGAGACGGCGGCGCGGCATTGGGGCCTCGTTGGCGCCCTCGGCGACGTCGATCCCCGTCGCGACGACCGAGACACGCATCGTGCCTTCCATCGCGGTGTCGAGGGTCGAGCCGACGATGATGTTCGCGTCCTCGTCCACCTCCTGGCGGATGCGATTGGCGGCCTCGTCCATCTCGAAGAGCGTGAGGTCGTGCCCGCCGGTGATGTTGATGAGCACGCCGCGCGCACCCTTGAGCGACAGCTCGTCGAGAAGCGGGTTGGCGATAGCCTTCTCGGCGGCCTCGACGGCGCGATCCTCGCCCGTGGCCTCGCCGGTGCCCATCATGGCCTTGCCCATCTCGTCCATCACGGACCGGACGTCGGCGAAGTCGAGATTGATCATGCCCGGACGGACCATCAGGTCGGTCACGCCCTTGACGCCCTGGTAGAGCACGTCGTCGGCGAGGCTGAACGCCTCGGTGAAGGTGGTCTTCTCGTTGGCGAGGCGGAACAGGTTCTGGTTCGGAATGATGATGAGCGTGTCGACGACCTTCTGGAGCGCCTCGACGCCCTCCTCGGCCTGGCGCATCCGCTTGGCGCCCTCGAACTGGAAGGGCTTGGTGACGACACCGACGGTCAGGATGCCCAGCTCGCGGGCGGCCTGTGCGATGATCGGGGCCGCACCGGTTCCGGTGCCGCCGCCCATGCCGGCGGTGATGAAGCACATATGCGCACCGGCGAGACGGTCGACGATCTCCTCGATCGTCTCCTCGGCGGCGGATGCGCCGACCTGGGGTCGCGCGCCCGCGCCGAGCCCTTCGGTGACGCGCGCGCCGAGCTGGATGCGCGACTGCGCCTGATTTTGCTGGAGCGCCTGGGCGTCGGTGTTCGCGACGACGAACTCGACCCCCTCCAGATCCTTCTGGATCATGTTGTTGACGGCGTTGCCGCCCGCTCCGCCGACACCGAAGACGGTGATGCGCGGACGCAGATCGAGTTCGGCGCCGCCGCCGGGCATGGTGAGATTCAACGTCATTGCTCTGTCCACCTGTATTGTGGGCCCGCCTCAGGCCGCTTGGTTCATGCGTTTTCCGCAGATTTTGACACAAGGTAACGAATCGCAAACCGTCCGTCACCCAAAAAACGAATCGGTGTGGCGGATCGGCCCGTGGGCGGGGCGTCCCACCCCGGAAGTGAGGAAATCCCGACCCGATCCGGCGCGCGGGTCAGGGATTCCCGACTGACGGTCCGACGCCCCGCCCGACATGCTGTCCTCACACCGTCGGATGACCCGGCGGGCACCAAATCGGATGCGAAACGCATCCCTTAGGGAAGGATCAGAACATGTCTGCCAATATCGTCACCGTCACGCTGGGTCTCGGGGGCGGCGTCGTCGGCGCCCTCGCCGCCGCACTGCTCATCTCGGCCGCCGGGCCCGCCGCCGCCGGACAGGGCAGCTACCCGAACTGCGAGCCGCGGCTCTTCCGGGACCTGCCGCGCCACACGCAGATCGCGATCTCGCAGTTCTGCCGCGACAGCCAGGAGGACGGGCCGGCCACGCCCGCCGCGGCCCCCGCGCCCGTCTTCGAGCCCGATTTCGAGAGCATTCCCGACATCGTCACCTTCGCCGAGCCGGGCGACGAGGTGCTGCGCTGAGATCGGCGCCGCCCGCCCGGGGGGACGGGGTGAGCCGAGTGACGGGGCGGTCCCATCGGGGCCGCCCCGTTTCGTGTCGGCCGTTTTCGCGCCCCTGCCTGGTCTTGCCGCGAATGGGCCACGCGGGTCGACAATTCCGCCCGATCACGACGTCGGGTTCTCCGCCGTGGCCACCAAAACCGCGGAGGACGACCGGATGCGGAAATTCGCAATCATCGCGCCGGGCGCGCTCCTCGTGGCGTGCGCCGTCATGCGAAGGCCCCGGCCTCTGAGGCCGCCACCCTTGAGACAGGGGTGCGCTGACAACACGCCTCGGCCGCCCCGACCCGCATCGAGAAATGCCCCATCCCGGCCCAAATCGCGCCGACATCCCGGTGCAGATGCCGACCATCACATATCGAAAGGACATCCCATGACCCGCCCCGGCATCATCGCCCTGGCCGCCATCGCCGCCATGACCCTCGGCACGAGCGCCCATTCGGCCGAACTGGTCGCGTACAAGCTCAACCTCAGCGCCTTCTCCAAGCCCAGCATCCAGATCGCCCCGTCCGGCTCCATTGCGGTGCATAAGGCCTATAATATCCGGAAGTTCCGCTTGAACCAAAGCCAGATCACCCAGCTGCCGCTCAACCAGCGCGCCGCCTACATCATGAGCTCCGGCGGATCGCTGAGCCAGAATTCGAAGGTCAACGAAGCCGGGGGCGACGTGGTCGCGTCCGTGCCGGACACCACGACGCACGACCCGCATTTCTGACGACTACCAGTTGTCGCGGAACCAGCGGACGGCGCGGCGGATCGAGCGGCCGGAATTCCGCTCGGGCACGGCATCGAAATCCCAGAACTCGTCCTGCGGCTCGGCGCCTTGCATGCAGAGGCCGACGCAGGCGGCGAAGGCCGGACCCTTGGCCGCTTCGGGCAGGCCCTGAACGCGGAGCGGGCGGCCCAGACGGACCTGATTGCCAAGGATGCGCGCCGCCAAGCCGTCGAGGCCGGGGATCTGGCTGGCCCCGCCGGTCAGCACGATGCGCTGGGACGGCAGGTCACCGAAGCCCGCGGCGTCCAACCGCGCGCGCGCCTCTTCGAGGATTTCCTCGACGCGGGGGCGGATGATCCCGATCAGCTCGGTCCGCGTGACCGAGCGGCGGTCGTGGTGCCAGTCGCCCGTATCGGCCTCGAGCGCGATGACCTCGCGGTCGTCCATCCCCGTTGCGACAACCCCGCCGTAGCGGCATTTGATCATCTCGGCGGTCTGGCTGGGGATGCGCAGCCCCTGGCTGATATCGGAGGTGACGTGATCGCCACCGAGGCGCACGGTGTCGGCATAGACCATGTGCTTGCGCATGAAGATCGACACGCCGGTCGTGCCGCCGCCCATGTCGATGCAAGCCGCGCCGAGCTCCTTCTCGTCCTCGACCAGCGCGCTGGTCGCGGCGGCGTAGGGCGCGCTGGCGAGACCGGCGAGCTCGAGATCGCAGCGGTGGATGCAGGTCAGAAGGTTCTCGATCGCGTGTGCGTCGACCGACAGAAGGTGCATGTCCGTGCGCAGCATCTCGCCCGTCTGGCCGCGCGGGTCGCGCAGCGTCGTGCGGTGGTCGAGGCCGAAATTCACCGGCTGGGCGTGCAGGATCTCGCGTCCCGCGCCGAGATCGGGCGTGTCGACCGAGGCCAGCACGCGGGCCACGTCATGGACGGTGCAGGGCCCGCTTTCCAGCGTCACCTCGCCGGCGAGGCCGTAGCTTGCGGGTCGCCCGCCGGAAAAGCAGGCGATGACATGATCGACGCGGACGCCGGCCATCTTCTGCGCGCCCTGCACGGCGGTGCGGATCGCGCGCTCGGTCTCGGGCATGGCGTCGACCTCGCCCATGCGGATGCCGCGGGACCGGGTGGTCGTCGCGCCGATGACGCGGAAGTTCGACTGGCCCGCCATGTGGCCGACGCCTTCGCCCTGGGGCGTGTTCTCCTCGAAGCGGAGCACGAGGCAGGCGGTCTTGTGGGTGCCCACGTCGAGAATGGCGACGACGCCCCGCTGGAGGGCGGCCTGACGCTTGCGGCGCATGGCCCGCTGGGCCTGGAACAGACGGCTCATTGATCCTCCGGTGTATAGCTGAGGCGCTCCAGCTCCTGCAGGCGGCGCAGCTCGTCGCGGGCGGGCCCGCTGAGGCGCAGCACCGGCCGGTGCGGGAGACGCAGGTCGACGACGGTAACGTCGCGGTCGAGCACGCCTTGCGCGGCATGCATGGCCAACGCGCGGTCGAGTGCCGCGGCGGGCGCGGTCTCGGGCAGCGCGATCCGCTGGCCGCGGTCGAGCACCACGTCCCAGCGGCGCGCGCCGATCCGGGTCAGGCCAACCAGACGGTCGGTGACGGGCGCGGCAGCCTGGATGAGCGTCAGGGCCTGGGGCACGTGCTGATCGGCGCCGTCGCCCGCCACGATGGGCAGGGGCCCGGCTTCCGCGATATCCGTCAGCGTCGCGACGCGCTGACCCGTGGCGTCCAGCACCTCGATCCCGTCCGCATGGGTCCAGATGACCGCCGGTTCCCGCTCGGTCACCTTCAGAAGGAGGACGCCGCCCGATTTCACCCGGACCTCCGCGTCGAGCACCGGGTCGAGATCGACCAGCATCGCGCGCAGCCCGTCGATATCGAGCTGGAACTGCGACAGCGGCAGGTCGATCGGCAGAACCTCCTGGATTTCCTCCTGGAGCTGCTCGGACGCGCCCTCGATCCGGAGCAGGCCGACCATGAATTCGGGGCGGTCCTGCACGGTGCGGATCGCGGTCTCGTAGCCGTCGATGATGGCCCGGATGCGGGCATCGTCGTTGATGTACCACGTGAACAGGAAAACGAAGCCGAAGCTCGGGATGCCGGTGCGGATCAGCGCCCGGAAGAGCGGCGTCAGCCAGAGCCGCTGCAACCGGTAGCGCCATTTCGACGGCGCGGGATCGGCAACCGCGCGGGCGCCGGTCTTCAGCGGTCGCATGAGGCATCCTCCACCAGCATCGCGCAGAGCGCCGCGAAATCATGGCCCGCATGCTGCGCCTGCTCGGGCGTCAGCGAGGTGGGCGTCATGCCCGGCTGGGTGTTCGTTTCCAGAAGGATCAGCCCGTCGAGCCCGCGCGCCGGATCCCAGCGGAAGTCCGTGCGGCTGATCGAGCGGCAGCCGAGGGCCGCGTGGGCGCGGCGCGCATAGTCCTGACAGGCGGCGAAGATCTCGGACGGCAGATCGGCGGGCAGCACGTGGGACGACCCACCCTCGGCATATTTCGCCTCGTAGTCGTACCAGCCATCGGTGACGATCTCGGTCACGGTCAGCGCCTCATCCATCAGGACGGTGCAGGTCAGCTCGCGCCCTGGGGCGTAGGTCTCGACCATCACGCGCTCGGGCATGGTGTCCGCGAGGGTGGGCGGCGTGTTCGCGCCCTGGTCCACGATGTAGATCCCGACCGAGGAGCCGTCGGCATTGGGCTTGATGACGTAGGGCGGCGGCAGCGCGTGGGCCGCCATCGCCGCGGCTTTCGACACGATCCGGCTTTCGACGACGGGCAATCCCGCGCGCGCGAAAGCCGCCTTCGACAGCGTCTTGTCCATCGCACGGGCCGAGGCCAGCACGCCGGAATGGGTGTAGGGAAGGGCCAGCCATTCGAGCAGGCCCTGGACGCAGCCATCCTCGCCCCAGCGGCCGTGCAGCGCATTGAAGACCGCGTCCGGCGCCAGATCGGTCAGCACCTGTGCAAGGTCCGGGCCCGCGTCGATCTCGGTGACGTCGTAGCCGGCATCGCGCAAGGCCTGCGCACAGCCGCGCCCGGTCGAAAGCGAGACCTCGCGCTCCGACGAACGGCCGCCCATGAGGACGGCGACATGATGGAATGTCCTGCCCGACATTGCCGTTACCTGCGCCTCTGCCGGGTCGCTCGCGCGCCGCGGTCTGTTGTCGTTGTCCCCCGGCCTCTGACGGGCCGTCATGGGGTCCGGGTTCTGCGCCCCGTGTCAGTGGGTCTCGCCGACCCGCATGATTTCCCACTCTAGCGTCACGCCGCTGGTCTCGAAAACCCTCTTTCGGACCTCCTCGCCCAGACCCTCCAGCTCTGCGGCGGTTGCGCCACCCTGGTTGACGAGGAAGTTCGAATGCTTCGGGCTCATGATCGCGCCGCCCCGCGTAGCCCCGCGCATCCCGGCATCGTCAATGACCTTCCAGGCCTTCAGGTCATGCGTGTCGTCGGCCCGTCCGGTCGAGGAATAGCCCGCCGGGTTGCGAAAGGTGCTGCCCGCGCTGCGATCCTTGGTCGGCTGCGTCTCGTCGCGGCGCGCGAGCTGTGCCGCCATCCGGGCCTCCAGCTCCGCCGGATCGCCCTCGGGCGCGCGGAAGGTGGCGCGGGTGATGACATGGCCCTCGGGGATGCGGCTGGAGCGGTAGGCGAAGTGCAGGTCGGACGCGGGGATCGTGACCGCCTCGCCCGCGCGCGTGACAGCCTCGACTTCGACCAGGTGGTCGGCGGTATAGGTGCCGTAGCAGCCCGCGTTCATCTTCACCGCACCGCCGATCGCGCCGGGAATGGTGCGCAGGAAGGTCAGGTCGCGTCCGGCGTCGGCGGCGCGGCGCGCGACATGGGCGTCCAGCGCGGCGGCGCCGGCATGGACGAGGTCGCCCTCGATCTCGATGCCGTTGAATCCCCGCCCCAAGCGGATGACCACGGCCCTGATCCCGCCGTCGCGCACGATCAGGTTCGATCCGACGCCCATGGGAAAGACCGGCGCGGCCGGGTCGAGATCGCGCAGGAAGCTGCGCAGGTCCTCGACATCCGCGGGCTGGAACAGAGCATCCGCCGGACCGCCGACGCGCAACCACGTCAGGTCCGCGAGGGGGCGGTTCTCGGTCAGGGTGCCACGCACGACCGGCCAGGTCATGTCAGTCGCGCCTTCAGCCAGCGAACCGCGTAGCGCAGCGGCCAGCGCAGCACGAGCGCCATGACCCCGAGCCCGAGCAGCGCCCAGAGCGCCGACATCGACAACCAGAGCCACGCGACCAGCGGCAGGCCGCAGGCAATCAACCCGTAGGCGGCGGGCCACGACTGCCTGGCGGTCAGGACGGTCTGCAGGACCCAAGCGAGCACGACCCAGAGGCAGAGGGCGATCAGGGCCATGCCGCCCCTCCGTCCTCTGGCCCGAAAAACCTTCGGGGGTGTCCGAGGGGGCCGACAGCCCCCTTGGCGGGGGGTGCGGGGGGCCGGCCCCCCGCC
Source organism: uncultured Jannaschia sp. (assembly GCF_947503795.1). Classification (NCBI taxonomy): domain Bacteria; kingdom Pseudomonadati; phylum Pseudomonadota; class Alphaproteobacteria; order Rhodobacterales; family Roseobacteraceae; genus Jannaschia; species uncultured Jannaschia sp. The sequence goes on from NZ_CANNEZ010000001.1 coordinate 2,065,186, forward strand.
CGTCCCATCATGCCGCGAGACGCGCCGGAAGCGCGTTCGCCCAAGCCGAGATGGTACCCGCCCCGAGGCAGACGACGATGTCGCCCGGCCGTGCCTGCTCGCGCACGAGGCGTTCGAGATCGGCCTCGTCGGTGACGGCGCGGGCATGGCGATGACCGGTGCGGATCAGGCCCGCTACGAGATCGTCGCGCGACGCGCCCTCGATCGGCTCCTCGCCCGCGGCGAATACGTCGGCGATGCCCACCACGTCGGCATCGGCAAAGCAGCTCGCGAAGTCGTCGAAGAGAGAGTGGAGCCGCGAATATCGGTGCGGCTGGTGGACGGCGATGACGCGGCCGCCCTCGTCGATCGACTGGCGCGCAGCCTTGAGGACGGCGGCGATCTCGACCGGGTGGTGGCCATAATCGTCGATGATGGGCACGCCGTTCCACTCGCCCACGCGGGTGAAGCGCCGGTTGACGCCCCCGAACGCGGCCAGCCCCTCGCGGATCACGTCGTTCGGCACGCCCAGCTCGCGCGCCACCGCCACGCCGGAGAGCGCGTTCGACACGTTGTGGTCGCCCGGCATCGGCAGGCGGCAGCCCTCGATCACCTCGCCCGTGTCCTGCAGCGCGATGTCGAACAACGCGACCCCGCCCTCGTAGCGCAGGCCCGTGGCGCGGATGTCGGCCTGGGCGTTGAAGCCGTAGGTGACGATGCGGCGGTCGGTGATGCGCCCGACCAGCGCCTGTACTTCGGCGTGATCGGTGCAGCAGATGGCGAGCCCGTAGAACGGGATGTTCGAGACGAAATCGGTGAAGCCCCGGCGCAGGTTCTCGATCGTGCCCCAATGTTCCATGTGCTCGGGGTCGATATTGGTGACGATGGCGATGGTCGCGGGCAGGCGGTTGAAGG